>CAJWBA010000004.1 GCA_913020155.1 uncultured Flavobacteriales bacterium | reverse complement strand
TATCCTCATGCCAAACGATCGCACGGTTTTTAACTAAGTCAACGATACCTTTAAAATCTTCTTCATCTCCAATGTTCAATACAATTGGAACTGCATTTGACTTTAACATATCTTTTACTTGCTTGCACACGCCAATGAAATTTGATCCTTGGCGGTCCATTTTGTTTACAAACCCAATACGAGGTACTTTGTAATTGTCGGCTAACCTCCAGTTGGTTTCAGATTGCGGCTCAACACCGTCAACTGCTGAAAACAAAAATACCAATCCATCGAGTACACGAAGTGATCGGTTTACTTCCACGGTAAAATCAACGTGGCCGGGAGTATCAATAATGTTGAAGTGGTAAGGTTTTGTCTCGTCAAGGGATTCGCCTTGTTCGGTTGGGAAATTCCATGTACAGGTTGTAGCAGCAGAGGTAATGGTAATCCCACGCTCTTGCTCTTGCTCCATCCAGTCCATTGTTGCTGCACCGTCGTGAACTTCTCCTATTTTATGACTTACTCCAGTGTAAAATAACACACGTTCAGTAGTGGTGGTTTTACCCGCATCAATATGCGCTGCAATCCCAATGTTTCTTGTAAATTTTAAATCTCTTGCCATGATAAATAAATCAATAGTTGTTATTTACGTTTAGAATCTAAAGTGCGAAAAAGCCTTATTTGCTTCTGCCATTTTGTGCGTATCTAAACGCTTTTTGACAGCAGCACCTTCTTCCTTAAAGGCTGCAAGTACTTCATTTGCTAAACGCAAAGCCATGGTTTTTTCGTTACGCTTTCGAGCATAAGAAATCATCCACTTCATTGCAAGGGATACTTTTCGGTCTGGACGAATTTGCATCGGAATCTGAAAGGTTGCCCCGCCAACACGACGACTACGTACTTCTACGTGGGGCATAACGTTGGACAATGCTTCTTTCCAAATCTCTAATGTTGTTTTTTCTTCGTCTTGGTTACGTTCCTCTACAATCGCCATAGCGTCATAAAAAATTCGGAAAGCAACTGACTTTTTTCCGTCCCACATGATCATATTTACAAAGCGTGTTACTAGTTGATCATTAAATTTTGGATCCGGTAACAGGGGGCGTTTTTTGGCTTGTCTTTTTCTCATAATAAATGCTTAAAGAGATAATATTTTTTTTACTTCTTAGGTCGTTTAGCTCCGTATTTAGATCTTCTCTGAAGACGGCCTTCTACTCCGGCTGTATCGAGTGCTCCTCTTACGATGTGGTAACGTACCCCTGGTAAATCTTTAACTCTTCCGCCACGTACCAATACTATCGAGTGCTCTTGGAGGTTGTGTCCTTCTCCGGGGATGTATGCATTGACTTCCTTTCCGTTTGTCAATCGAACACGCGCTACTTTACGCATCGCTGAGTTCGGTTTTTTCGGGGTAGTTGTGTAAACACGTGTACATACTCCTCTCCTTTGTGGACACGAATCCAAAGCAGCCGATTTACTCTTCTTGGTAATAGTGACTCTTCCTTTTCGTACTAATTGTGCAATAGTTGGCATATAAAATTTTAAATTTTTTCCCTTTTAAAGGGCTGCAAATGTAAAACTTTTTTTTTTGGATTCAAACTGATTTCACCTAAAATACATTACTTATTTTTTAAATTATTAACAATAGCTTTTTGTTAGCAGTATTGAATTCTTAGAAAATTAAACAAAGTCTAAAAAAAACCAAAACTTGGCTCCAATATTTATGGTTTTTGAAAATGGGTTTTTACTCAAAATATATTGCGAAAAATGTTTGGATTTAGAAGCCAAATCTTTTGAGCGCTTGATTAAGACTATAAACTAACTAAATTGTTCATCAAAATTAAAAATCTAGATAAACCATTCTTTAATTAATTAATTAAAGCTACAATACAGATAAAGTCAAGCGTTAAATTATAATTATTAAATAAATAATACCTATAAATAGTCTAAATAAGACTTTGATTTAACCATCCGTTAAACCTCTAATGATTTCGCATTCTTCATCAGTCCATTCTAAAAAATCAACTTTTGTGAAAAAATCGCTAACCTCTGTTTGAAAAAGAGTGTATTCAATCGAACGAATGTTGGGCGCCATAAGCCCTCCTCCGTCATGAGATGCATTGAAAACATCATGACCCAGTTCGTGATAAATCAAAAATATTTGCTCACCTGTATCGAGATTTCTAAAAGTAGTTTCGTCAATTAAAATTCTCACGTAATCTCGACAAGAACCATCGGCTCTTCCAGCAACATTATCTCGTAAATCCGTAGAAACAAAATTGACGTCATCATCCTCGATGTATGAAAGATCGATCCCATACAGAGCGGCAGACTCCTTGAAAATTCCCCAATAAGAATTCAAAAGATTCGGTCTCCCTTTAGAATAAATAGGGTCATTATCGTAATCTAGAACGACTACCTCTTCTTCCACAACCTCCTCAGCAGGAACTTCGGGTTCAACTGGATCTGCCGAACAAGCCGACAACAATACTAAAAGGATCAGGTAATGTTTTTTCATAATGATAATTTTATAGTTATTCTTTTGGGTACGAAGATCGTGAAGTTGTGAATGAATTACTATTAAACAAAATTACTAAAGTCTAAATATTTTTACCACATAATTTGTTAAAAAATGAAAAAAATACTTAAAATGATTCCCATAAATTAAATTTTAAGCCTAACATAACAAAGGAGTACATTAAGAAAACCTGTTTTTTAAAAGTATTTTAATCAAGTGTTATTTTTTAAAAATTCGGTGTGAATATCAGCTTATATTTTTACTACCTTTAGATTATGAAATATTTAAATATTACCCTTGTCCTTTTTGTAATTAGTACTTCTGCCAAAAGCCAAAATAGCATAAATCTTAACAACCCAATCAGTTTTGAAACCGTTAGAATAATGGCTAAAAAAATGAACAATACTTCCCTAGACCTGAATACAATAAAAGGGAGCCCCTATTTCAACGATAGCTTTAAAGCCGCTGTTTTAACCATTCAAAACATTGAGGGTGACAATCAAATATGGCTTCGCTACAACGGTTACAATGATGAAATTGAAATTCGACAAAGTGAAAAACAACTTACTTCAGATGAAGCTCTTCTTAATACAAAAGATATTCGAGCAAGTTTTGACGGTAAAACCTATCAATACAAAACTTTCACGACAAAAAAGGGTGTGAAGATTGAAGGCTATTTAGTAATCCTTTATGAAGGCCAACGGTACAGTTTTTTTAGGCAAGACAAAAAAAAACTGTCTGAAGGGAGAAAAGCTAAAACCCCCCTAGAAGCTGACATTCAACCACGTTTTAGTAATATTAGCACATATTTTATGTCAAGTGATAATAACAAAATCAGTGAAATAAGTATGAAATTAAAAAATATTATACCCCTAATTCTTGCTGAAGATTATCCTAAAATGCAAAAAATAAAAGCAGAATTTAAAAAAATTAAAACTGAGAAAAAACTCATTGAATTGATCAAAACCTTGGAAGAATAGTCTTAATCTACTTCAAAAGTCCTTGCGGTATTCGATTCCTATATTTTAAATTCGAATTTACTTATGATTTATTTTTTTTAAAAAGCTTTCATTGGTTTATGAAAGCTAATTTGACAGAAAAATATCGAAAATAATGACTGTTTTGACGATAACTTTACCTGGCGAGTAGTTTGTGTAATCACGAAGTATAATAAAAGCAAAGTACACTCAAAGATACTTGATTGGTTAATAAATATCCTACAAGCCTTTAAAAATAATCTGTTTATGATCAAATTAAAGAAATTTAAATTACTGATTTACAGTTAATTGTTATTAATATTTTACACAACTTATTCTATTATTAGAATCAAATAAAAAAAATTCAACAAATTTTAACGTAATGTTAAATTAATATTATAATTTCGTTAACAAATTTTTAACTATATATTAATATGAAAAAACTACTACTATTGACCTCGGCATTGATGCTTGTTGCATTCACTGCCCTGGCCCAAAAAACAGTAACAGGTGTTGTTTCAGATGATAGTGGAATCCCACTTCCTGGAGCATCTGTTGTAGAAAAAGGTACCAACAACGGTGTTAGTACTGATTTTGACGGTAATTATTCCATTGAAGTCACTGAGGGAGCTGTCCTAGAGTTCAGCTTTATCGGTTACGAAACTTCGGAGCAAAATGTTGGATCATCCGATTCTATGGACGTTTCTCTCTCAGCAGATAACGAATTAGATGAAATTGTACTTACTGCTTTAGGTTTAGAAAAGAAAAAAGACGACGATCTTTCCTCTACAACTAAAGTAGAAGTTGATCAACTGCAACGTTCTGGAGAATCAGGTTTACTTCAAGGAATTTCTGGAAAAACTTCTGGGGTTAACATTACCCGTAATTCAGGAGATCCAGGCTCTGGAGCATACATTCAGCTTCGTGGACAAAACACAATCAACGGAGACAATTCTCCACTTATTGTATTAGATGGTGCAATTATCTCTAATGCAAATATCGGTGGTACAACCGGTGGTGTTGTTCAACAGTCTCGATTAAACGACATTAACCCCGAAGATATTGCTTCGGTTACAGTAATTAAAGGAGCTTCTGCTGCTGCAATTTATGGAACTGGTGCTGCAAATGGGGTGTTGGTTATTGAAACTAAACGTGGATCATCTGACTCTAAAGGTTGGAGTGTAAATGTTAAGTCTTCTATCTCTGTTGACGAAATTAATGCTGAATGGGCTAAACAAGACGTCTGGGGACAAGGATTTGACGGTATTTGGTCAGGTAGTCCTGGAGTTGGATTTTACAATCAATCTACTTCCGTTACTTATGGAGATGAAATTGCATTACGTTCCGGTGGAGCTGATACTTACGATTTTAGCACCAATGTTTTCGAAACCCCTGATGGAAGAAGAATTGGAGATATTGTTACAAAAAATAACAAAACTATCTACAACCAATCAAACAGAGATGCTGTATTTGGAAACGGGTACACTTACGAAAATTCTGTAAACTTAGCTTACACAGACGAAAAGTCTAGAACATATCTTTCTTTCGCCAACTTTGATCAAAGTGGTATCATTCAAGGGAACTCTGACTATAAGAGAACGACTTTGAAATTGAATAACACTACTCAAGCTAACGATAATTTGTTGTTCAAGATTTCATCTTCGTACACAAACATCGAATCCAATCGAGTTCAGACAGGATCTAACCTAAATGGTTTATACCTAGGTTACCTGAGAACATCTCCTGATTTTGATATTCGTGACTGGCAAGGGAAAAACTTTAGAACTGTTGGGTCTGCCACTTTTGAGACTCCAAATTCTCACAGAAGTTACCGTAGACCAACTGGATCGTACAGAACTTTTGATAATGCGTCTGGATCATATAACTATTCTGCGCCTACCTATAACAATCCTCTATGGACAATCAATCAACAACAAAATGTAAACACAGTTGACCGTTTTATTTTTGCTCCTGAGGTAAACTATAAATTAGGTTTCTTAAACCTTGTTGCTCGTTATAGTATGGACTTTTACCAAGATAATCGTACTGATTATCAACCTGCAGGATCTGCCGGTAGTGGTAACAACGGAACTTGGGATGAAGATCGTATAACCGAGAAAAACTCTCAATTGAACTTATTTATTACAGGTGATAACAAATTAACTGATGATATTAATATTAATTATGTTGTAGGTTATCAACAAATCGAAAACAATTATAGAAGATTAAGTGCTTTTGAAGCTAACTTTACAAATCCTGATCAGATATTTTTTAATCCAGGTAACACAACTGGTTTGAATTCTACTCCAAGTGGATTTACCTCGTTAACTAGAAAAAGTGGTGTCTATGGTCTTATCAACCTTGAGCTATACGATAACATTCTTGTAGAACTTACTGGACGTGGAGAACGTGTTTCTACATTACCAGGAGCGGGAGTGATTTTCTACCCAAGTGCATCTCTTGGTTACAAAATTACGGATCTAATTGCTGCTGACTTCCTTAACTTTGGTAAGTTAAGAGTATCTTATGGTGAAGTTGGAATTGAAGCTAATCCTTATGCAACTTCAACAACCTATGGTCCCGGTGGAACTGGAAGTAGTTGGGGAGATGATTTGGCTGGTAATCTTTACGGAAATCCATTTGCACGGGGTACAACTGCAGGTAATCCAAATTTGAAAGAAGAAAGAAAAAGTGAAATAGAAGCAGGTTTTGATGTGCGTATGTTTGATAGCCGAATATCTCTTGGCTTTACTTGGTATGACAACAAAACTAAAGATGTGATTTTGGCATTACCAATTACTCCATCTTCTGGATTTACAAATTCACTTCAAAATGCTGCCACAATAACCAACAAAGGTATTGAGATTGATTTCAAAGCTGATCTACTTAGATCAGATGACTTGAATGTATCTGTTAATGGTAGCTTTACTAGAAATAGAAACCTTGTGACAGATTTAGCAGGCAGTTCTTATTTCGCCCTTAATGGATTTAATTCTACCTCTTCAGGAATTGCAGAAGGATACCCTTACGGTGTTCTTAGAAGTGGGGTATATGAAAGAGTAGTACCAGGAGACAAATCGTCAGCATATGTACTTAATGCAAATAAATTCCCAAATGCAGCTTCTGAAAAAGAAGTAGGTATTGGAGACCCTAACCCAGACTATCGTGCTGGTCTTGGATTAAATGCAAGCTACAAGAACTTTTCTTTTTCTGCTATGTTTGAAACATCTCAAGGAAATGACGTATGGAATGGAACTTATGGTGTTTTACACTACATGGGAGTTCATGCAAATACTGGGGCAAAAACAGTTAACAATACTGGTGCAACAATAACAAACAGTGCTGGAACACCAATACCTGCTGGAGCTACTTTCCGTGGATATTTGGAAGACTTTGGCGGTGGGCCAGTTGCAATTGACTCTGAATGGTGGACTACCAATGGTGGTGGATTCGGAGATGTTGGAGAGCCTTTTATAATGGATGGTTCTTGGGTTAAACTAAGAGAAATTACTCTTAGCTATAGCTTCGACAAATCTCTTCTTGAGAGCATAAAAGTTAATTCATTAGTACTTTCAGTATCTGGAAGAAACTTATTTACATGGACTGACATTGAAGGCTTTGACCCAGAGAATAACTTAACTGGAGCATCAAGAGGTAGAGGTTTAGAGTATTTCAGTAACCCTGGAACACGATCTTTCCTGACTACACTTAGAATTGGATTTTAAATAAATGAACATGAAGAAAATATACAAATTAATTTTACCGATTTTTGCCATGCTAACAATAGTTAGTTGCGAAAATTACACAGAGGACATAAACAGTGATCCTAACGCATTCGTAAAGGCTTCGGCTGACCTTCTTATTGGTCAGGTACAGCTTGCATTAATGCAACACATGGGAAGTAACAACGCTCGTTACGCATCTGTTTTTAATAATCAGATGAGTGGAGGTGACCGTCAATATTTGACATTGAACACATACTCTCCAAACCGAGCGAACTATAATAATATGTGGAATAATGCATATGTTGATGGTATAACAAACGCTCAAGTAATTATTGATGCTGATGATTCATCAGACTTGGTTAAGGGAATTGCACAAATTCTTCAAGGAACTTTATATGCAGACATGGCATTACTTTATGGTGATGTACCGTTTACACAAGCTATAGATCCTGTTGAATATCCTGACCCTGCATACGATAGTCAAGCTTCAGTTGTAGATGGAGGAATTGCGCTTATTGAAGCAGGAATTGCTAAAGTTGGAGGTGCGACTATAGCTGCTGGTTACGGTGGTAATAGATTATCTGGAGGAACATGGGCTGAAGCTGGACGCACTCTAGCTGCTCGTTTTGCTCTAGCATCTGCAGACTACCCTAAAGCAAAACAACTTGCAACTGCTGGAATTCGAACTAAAGCCAGTGATTTAGTAACTCAACATGGAAATGCTCAATACAACAGAAACTTAATGTATCAGTTCGTTATTGACCAAAGACAAGATTACTTGGTTGCTACAGATTCACATTTAGCAAATTTGTTGGATGGAAATACTCCGAGAAAACTAGCTACTCCAAAAAAAGACTTAATCTATGATAGTTACTTCCTAGCTGATGGTACTCCAGGAGATCCATCTTACCGTACTTTGATTAATACAAATGATGGTGGTAGATTTTCTCAGACCTCACCTGCTCCTATAGCAACCTATTATGAGAATGAACTCATTCTTGCAGAGGTAGAACAAAGGTTGGGCAATGATGCTGCAGCCTTAACGCACTTAAATGCTGTTAGAGCTCAGTTAGCTATTGATTATGGTTCTGATGCTACTGGATTTCCATTGTCAAATTCGTCGGGAGCTACTTTGCTAGAGGAAATTATGGAGGAAAAATACATTACCTTAGTAGGTGAATTGGTTTCATACCACGATTTAAGAAGAACTAGTAATTTGATAGGTGTTCCTAACAAATCAGGTAGTCCAGCTGCTCTAGAATATCCTCAACGTTTCCTTTATCCACAAAATGAGGTTGATACTAACGATAATGTTCCGAAACCACTCCCAACATTTTTTCAACCAACAACATTATTTTAATCTAATTTAGATTATTTAAAAAGGCTGCCTTACGGTAGCCTTTTTTTTTGACTATTTTTTAAAAATTATTCTTTTACGTACGATAAGAAACAACTAGCTTTAACAAAAATTGAAAATGGATACACAAGAGATCTTCGGCGTTCGTGCCATAATAGAATGCATAGAAGCGAATCAAAATATTGAAAAAGTATTTTTATTAAAAGATCAAAGAAGTCCTCTTTTCAAGCAACTTGAAAATTTACTTCGTGAAAAAAAAGTAGCACATAGCTATGTCCCTGTTGAACGTCTTGATCGCTTTTCTACTAAAAATCATCAAGGGGCAGTTGCTACCATCTCACCCATTTCCTATTGGGATTTAGAGCCCTTGATTGAAGAGGTTTTAGAAAAGGAAAAAGCCCCTGTATTTTTACTTCTAGACAATATTACTGATACCCGCAATTTAGGCGCTATCATTCGTTCTGCATCAGCCACAGGAGTTGCAGGAATTATACTTCCACAAACAGGAAGTGCTAGAATCAATTCCGATACAATTAAAACCTCTTCAGGAGCCTTATTTTCGGTGCCCATTGCCAAAGTAGATCACTTAAAAGATGCCGTTTATTTGTTAAAAGCTTATGACATTGAATCCCTTGCTATTTCAGAAAAGGTTTCAGATACCGTTTATCAAAAAGACCTCAAGAAATCCATTGCCCTAATTATGGGGTCTGAAGAAAAAGGAATTTCAAAAGGAATTTTGAATGTTGTAACTGAAAAAGCTAGACTTCCAATGGAAGGAGTTATAGCCTCACTTAATGTTGCTGTTGCTTGTGGATGTGTACTCTACGAAATTATAAGACAACGTAAATTCTCTTAACTTACCTATCTTAGTGCTATGATAGCACCTTTAGCAGAACGTATGCGTCCAAAAACGATTGACCAATATGTTGGTCAACAACATTTGATTGGACCCAAAGGTGCATTGCTACCCATATTGAAAACAGGACAGTTACCCTCACTAATATTGTGGGGGCCTCCTGGGACTGGAAAAACCACCCTAGCTACACTAATGGCTAAAACAAACGATCGCCCTTTTTACAGCCTTTCAGCAATAAATTCAGGAGTAAAAGAAGTCCGTGAAATAATTGATAAAGCCAAAAAAAGCGGAGGGCTTTTTACTCAAAAGGCTCCTGTGTTGTTCATTGATGAAATCCATAGGTTCAGTAAGTCTCAACAGGACTCTCTTTTAGGCGCAGTCGAAAAAGGGTTTGTAACCTTGATAGGCGCTACAACTGAGAATCCCAGTTTTGAAGTAATCAAAGCTTTGCTTTCACGTTGCCAAGTTTACACTCTTAATCCTCTTCTCATAGAAGATCTTCAGCTTCTTGTAAAACGCGCAATTCTAGAAGATGAAATTCTAAAAGAAAAAAAAATTATTCTAACTGAGGATCAGGCACTCCTCAGGTTATCAGGTGGTGATGCCAGAAAAATATTATCATTACTTGAACTCGTAGTAATGAGCCAAGAAGGAAATAAAATTAATATTACCGATGAAATTATACTTGAAAGAGCGCAAACCAAAATGGTTTTATTTGATAAAGACGGTGATCAACATTATGACATTATATCGGCTTTTATAAAGTCCATTCGAGGAAGTGACCCCAATGCAGCTGTTTACTGGTTAGCAAGACTTATTGAAGGGGGTGAAGAAGTTAAATTCATTGCTCGTCGATTACTTATTTTGGCATCTGAAGATATTGGAAATGCAAATCCAACTGCACTTGTGCTAGCAAACAGCACATTCCAAGCAGTTTCAGTAATTGGGTATCCTGAAGCTCGTATATTATTGAGTCAGTGTACAGTGTATTTAGCAACAAGTCCAAAAAGTAATGCAAGTTATAAGGCCATAGGAATAGCTCAAGAACTCGTAGATGACACTGGAAGCCTACAAGTGCCTTTAGCCCTTAGAAGTGCTTCCACTCCACTCATGAAAGATTTAGACTATGGTAAGGGATACCAATATGCTCATGATTATGATTTGAACTTTGTTGAACAAGAATTTTTACCACAAGAAATTAGTGATACTAAATTTTATGAGCCTGGTCAAAATTCTAAAGAGGAGAGTATTCGCTTGTTTCTAAAAAAACGCTGGAAAGATAAATATGAATATTAGTTCTTTTTCCAAAAAAATGGAGTGAACAAAATCAAAACAGTAAAGAGCTCTAACCTTCCCAAGAGCATAAGAAAAGAAGCCCACCATTTTCCAAGTGAAGGTAATTCACTGAATGAAAATGAAGGCCCATAATTACCCAATGCTGGTCCAACATTTCCTAAACTCGAAGCAGCAACACCAATCGCTGACTCAAAATTCAATCCTAAAGCTCCAAAAACTAGAGCTCCAAAAATAAAAGACAACATGTAGAGTATGAAAAAGGCATAAATATTATGGATTATTTCTTCTTTAAGTATGGAGCCATTGTACCTAGGCTGAATAATAGCATTGGGATGCAAGGCGCGTTTGAACTCTAAAAAACCACTTTTTATCATCATCAAATGACGTACTGCTTTGATTCCACCAGATGTAGATCCTGCAGAACCTCCCATAAACATTAATCCAAAAAAAACGATGGTCAAAAAGGGAGTCCATGATGTAAAATCAGCGGTCACAAATCCAGTTGTGGTAATCACTGCAACTATTTGGAAAAAAGCGTGGCGGAATGAACTTTCTAGCCTTCCCAATACATGGGGATGATCAAAAGAACTTAATGTCAAATCTACTTGGGTAAACAAAACAACAGTTACTGCCAAGGTTGCAATTCCAATAAAAAAGATAAAATACTTAAACTCTTGGTCTCGAAGAATTTTTTGAACTTTTCCTGTAAAAGCAAAATAACTTAAAACAAAATTAGTTCCAGCTATGATCATAAAAAAAGTGATGATGTACTGAATGATAGGGGTATCATTCCAAAAAGCAATACTTGAATTTTTAGTGGAAAACCCACCCGTAGAGACAGTACTCATAGCGTGATTAACAGCATCAAATAAACTCATTCCTACAAAAAACAGAAGTAAGGTCTCAATCAATGTAAATCCAAAATAAATAAACCACAATCGTTTTGCAGTGTCCGTAATTCTTGGGTGTAGTTTATCACTGCTAGGTCCTGGTGCTTCTGCAGCAAACAATTGCATTCCACCTATTCCCAATAGAGGTAAAATAGCAATTGCCAAAACAATAATTCCCATTCCGCCAATCCAATGCGTTGTGCTTCTCCAAAACAAAATACCCTTAGGTAAAGATTCAATATCATTTAACACAGAAGAACCTGTAGTTGTGTATCCAGACATTGTTTCAAAAAATGCAGATGAAACATCGGGGATAACCCCCGAAAAAAGATAAGGAAGCATTCCAGATAAGGACATCAAAATCCATCCAAAACTAACCACAATATACCCCTCTCTTTTTTGAATTTGCTTGCTGTGATTCCGAGATAAAAGCATGATAAAAACCCCTAAAAATAAAACTAAGAAAGCAGCAAAAGTTAGCTCAAAGGTAACGCCGTCATCGGTCAATAGACTTACCAAAGAAGACAACAACATGAATCCTCCATTGAAAAGAAGAAGCACTCCCATGAGGTTTGCTATGATTTGTTTATTGATTTTATGCATCTTACTGAAACAAACTTTCTACTTTTCGAATCGCTCGAGGTAGGCAACAAACAACAACTCGATCTCCTGCTTCAATAGTGTAATCTCCTAAGACGATAGCACCTGTACCGTCTTTTATTACTCCTCCAATTGTAGCAGATCTTGGGAAGTTAATATCCTTAATGCTTAAACCGTTGACTTTAGATTCTGGTTTTACAATAAATTCTAAAATTTCAGCATTCATATTTGTCAATGTAGTCATATCGACAACCTCTCCCCTTCTAATGTATCTAAAGATAGTATTTGCCGTAAGTAATTTTTTATTGATTAAAGTATCTATTCCTATTGAATGTGATAGTTGAAAATAATCCATGTTCTCAACTAAAGCAATCGCTTTCTTGACTTTTTTTGATTTGGCCATTAAACAGGACATTATGTTGGTCTCCGAATTTTCGGTAACCGATATAAAAGCATCCATTGAATCAATATCTTCTTCTTCTAGGAGTTCTACACTCCTTCCATCCCCGTGAATTACCATGGCATCAGGAAGTTGATCTGCAATTTCAAAAGCCTTTGTTTTATTTTGCTCTACAATAGTGACATTAAAATTTTTCCCACACAACTCACGAGCAGTATTCAAGCCTATTTTACCACCCCCTAAAATCATGATATTTTTAATGGATTCTTTGGTTTTTCCGGTCAACTTGTATAATTCCTCTACTCCTTCCTTCAAGGTTATAAAATAAACTTGATCATTAGATTCAAAAACTGTGTCTCCCCTCGGAATTATTGTGTACTGGGTTTCTTTGCGTTGCAAAGCAATGGGCATAAAATGTAGATCTGGAAATATCGTTGCCGCCTCTTTTACAGATTTTCCGACAAAAGGGACCGAGGGGTCCAATTTTGTTCCAATAAGGGTGAGTTCGCCATTTTCAAACTCATAACTGTCACTAAATGCTGACTGATCGAGTAGTTGTTGTATTTCAATAGCAGCTAATTCTTCGGGTGAAAAAAGCTCATCTACGCCTAAATCAAAAAAACTAACCCCATCAGGGGCATTAATAAATTCAATACTTGAAATACGAGCAAGTGTTTTTTTACACCCCAACTGCTTTGCTAAAGCACAAATAGTTATGTTAGTGGTCTCTTGTGCGGTGACACAAATAAAAAGATCGGAGTTTCCAACATCGGCATCTCTAATCAAGGATAAGGAACATGCATCACCCTTTATTGTTTTGATATCTAAATTATTTTCAGCATAATTGAGACGCTCCTTATCTGTGTCAATAAGGGTAATATCTTGGGATTCGAAAGAAAGAAGTTTAGCAAGATGAAATCCAACTTCTCCAGCCCCTGCGATAATTATTTTCATAGAGTGATATTCGGTAAACTCACAACAAATATACTAATTAGTTTAGAGTTTGTTCAAAAATGTAATTCTCATAAATCTAAATTGAATTGATACAATACTTTACTGTGATTAATGAGAACTAAATAGCGGATAAAATCACTCCATTACATATCTTTGCATACTATGAAAAAAAGCGTTACCCCATATGCTAACAAGCAAGGTTCCAAAAAAAAACAGGTTACCAAAATGTTTGATGGAATTTCTTCAAATTATGACTTTTTGAATCGAGTTATCTCCCTTGGTATTGATATTAAATGGAGAAATAGAGTTGTTGAAATTTTGATGCCCAAAAAACCCAACAGTATTTTGGATATTGCTACTGGAACAGCAGATTTGGCTTTAGCACTCAATAAAACAAAAGCCTCAAAGATTGTTGGCCTTGATATTTCTCCAGGAATGCTCGCCAAGGGGAAGGATAAAGTTAGTGCACAAAATCTAGAAAACACTATTGAAATGGTTCTGGGAGATAGTGAGGCATTAAAGTATAAAGAATGTTCCTTCGATGCAGTTACTGTGGCTTTTGGAGTTCGGAATTTTGAAAACCTCGAATTGGGCTTATCTGAATTATTTAGAGTCCTAAAATCAGGGGGGACATTAGTGGTTTTAGAAACAGCTGTACCAACTAAATTCCCTTTCAAACAAGGTTATTCACTCTACACAAGGTTCTTAGTTCCCTTGATGGGTAAACTCTTTACAAGCGACCAAGCTGCCTATAAATATCTTTCGGATTCTGCTGCTGTTTTTCCTTACGGAAAACAGTTTAACAATATTTTAAAGAAAATTGGGTTTATAGAAGTAGAAGATCGCCCACAAACCTTAGGGGTTGCTTCAATATATTGTGCCACAAAACCTTGATCTAAAGTTATTATTTTCTTTATTATACCTCTTAATTCTAGAGTTTGAGGGTTCTTATGCTCAATATCCATCGGTTCGTGAGCGGATTCAACACCTTCAAGATTTTGATGAGAAATTTTTGCACTACGGATACTTTTTTGGTCTTAATGAATTTGGATATAAAATTGAATATGTCAGAGACTATTCTGGATCACCCATACTAAAAGGACGTGGCTTACCTGACATTGACATTGTCAAAAACTTTGGTTTTAATGTTGGTCTTATTGGAGATATGCGCATCAACAAATTTTTAAACCTCCGATTTGAACCAGGGCTCTATTATTCCCAACGAGACTTTATTTACCCAAAAGCCACACCTGGGCTTGTTTCAGATCAAGATTATCTTAGAGAAATAAAATCAACCTACATTCATCTTCCATTCCTTGTGAAATTCAGTTCAGAACGAATCAACAACTTTAGACCTTTTCTTGTGGGCGGTATTTCAACTTCCTTTAATCTTTCTAGTAACGACAAAAATAAAGACGATAATTCAAACAATATTTTTCGGGTAATAAAACAAGCCTACAACTATGAAATTGGATTTGGAATTGACTTTTATTTGCCGTACTTCAAATTTTCGCCATCTATCAGAGGAGTTTTTTCTATAGATAATGAAATCATTCAAGACAACGATCCAACGAGTCCATGGACCTCTAACATTGATAAATTATTCTCACAGGGTCTGATAATCAATTTTACTTTTGAATAATTAAGGCTTGAATGCTTGTCCCAAAATTATAGCAGCTGCAAGAGCTACATTTAAACTTTCAGCTCCATTTTTTGTGCCAAAACGAGGTATTTTAAGTTTATGTTGAATAGTTGCTATAACTTCTTGAGATATTCCATGAGATTCGCTTCCCATAATCAAAATACAATTAGGATCAATTGATGTATTGTAAATTGAATTTCCTTCCATGAAAGTTCCATAAATTGGTTTGTTTGACTTTTTTAGAAAAGCTACGAGATTAGTGTAAACACAACTGACATTAGATAATGATCCCATTGTTGCCTGAACAACTTTTGGATTGTAGCAATCGACCGTATTGGGCGAACATATCAAAGTAGAAATTCCAAACCAGTCACAAAGTCTGATAATCGTTCCTAAATTTCCAGGGTCTGTAACTCCATCAAGAACCAAGATCAGACCCTCCTGAGAAAATTCGTTTTGCTTTGGAATTCGAAAAACCCCAAGTACGTTACTTGGAGATTTCAATAAAGTAATCCGTTCCATATCCTTTGAGCTTACAGAAGTGAATTCGGCTTCATCAAATGTATCAACTGCGTAAAGCACCTCTGCTTTACATCCCGATTTCAATAAATCTAGAACCGTTTTTTTACCCTCGGCAATAAAAAAACCTTCCTCTTTTCGATTCTTTTTGTGTCTTAAATTTTTGATTCGTTTGATTTCATTCTTTGTAATCATAAAATGATGTATTTTTGCCTTAAATTAGGTATTACTTTGATAGGAAGGCATACAAAAATAATCATTCTAGGTTTGATACCCCTATGCTTCTATCAATGTAGTAGCACAAAAAATATTGCAACTAATCAAAGCCTATTGGTGCAAGAGCGTTTTTTTAAGAATGACGTTCTCCTAAAACAAGATTTAGCAAAACAACTCAGCGTTTCTCCACCAAACAAAACTATTTTTGGTATTCCCTTAAAACTCCATATCTATAATTTGGCAGAAAAAAATCCAGATAGTATTTTTGATGATTGGCTCAATAAAAAATCCAAACGTATCGAACGTTTATCAAAAACCTATTCTAAAAAACAAATCAACCAATTAAGAAATTACAAAAATAGTTTTAACCTTTGGTTGAAAAAGTCCGGAGAAAAACCTTCAATTTTTTCTGAAAACAATTTGATCAGCACTACTAAAATATTCCAGCAATACTTCAAAAACAAAGGTTTTTTCAATACAAAAACAGAAGTGTCAATTGACAGCTTAAAAAAACAAAAAATTGAAACAACTTATAAAATTACAACTGGCAAACCTTTTATTGTAGACCAAAAAACAAGTACAATTTATTCCTCTGATTTAGATTCTATTTATCAACAAAACTCAAAGAACAGTTTTATTAAAGAAGGAGCTGTTTTTGAAGTTGAAAATTTTGATAAAGAACGGGATCGTTTGGTGAAATTATTTCGGAATAATGGAATTCAAAATTTTCAACAAAAGTCCATACGATTCAAAGCATATCTAGATAGTTTAGGGAAAGACCTCAAGATTCCAGTTACTGTTACAATAAAAAATGTGGCAAAAAGAGAACAAAGTAGGATTGTGGAGGTTCCCTATATTATTCAAAAGGTCAAAAAAATAAATATTTATTTAGAAAATCCTAATAAAGAATTTTCCTACTACACCGATACACTTAAATACAAATCTTTAACTATATACTCCGATGGAAGATTAAACTACAAACCCAAGTCTCTAGCCAGTGGAATTTTTATCAAACATGGACTTCCATACAGCGATAAAGATCGCTCAGACACCTATCGGTATTTTTCAGACCTTCAAATATTCAAATATCCTAGCATAAGTTTTGATACTGAAAAGAAGGACTCTCTCAGTTTAATTTCGTCTATTTATCTTACTCCGAGAGAACCTTTTTCAATTGGTTTTGATTTAGACCTATCACATTCAAATATTCAATTTTTTGGAATCAGTTTAGGAAGTACTGTGATCAGCAGAAACATCTTTAAAGGCACCGAGATATTAGAACTAGGACTAAAAGGAACTCTAGGAGCCTCTAAGGACTTAGCAGATAAAGACGACCGTTTTTTTAATATTTTCGAGATTGGTGGAGACTTAAAGCTGAGAATTCCAAGAATGATTTTCCCTTTCAATAACGCATCACTAAAAAATTATTTCGAGAAGCCCAAAACAAATATTATTATCGGTAGTTCTTTCCAAAAAAACATTGGACTAGACAAACAAAATTTTGTGGGTGCTATAGAATATCAATGGAATAAAAAAGAGATTTACAAATTTAATCTTAAGCTTTTTGACTTGGAGTTTGTAAATAACAAGGCCATAGTCAATTACTTTAATGTTTACCGAAATTCCTATGATCGATTGAATTCCATCGCGCAAAGCATTCGATACAATTCTGAATTTATTAATGAAAATGATGATCTAATAATTCCAGAAGGGAGTTCTGAATTCATAAACCAGGTGCTTCAGGGTCAAACAAGACTAGAGCCAGAAGATGAATCTTACAAAGGTGTAAGGGTTATTCAAGAACGGGAAAAACGGCTTACCTCCAACAACTTCATTCTGGGCACCTCTTTTAGTATCAACAAAAACAATCAAGAAAATATCTTTGATGAGAATTTTTCGCAATTTCAATTTAAAATAGTCTCAAGTGGAAATCTTTTAACTAGCCTTCTAAATCTTTCAAGTAAAAGAAAAAATGAAAATGGAAAATTAGAATTTCTAGATGTTATCCCTTCACAATTCATCAAAACAGAGTTTAATTATATCAAGCACTGGAGCATAGGAGATGAACAAGTTCTAGCGATGCGAATGTTTTCTGGAATAGCCATACCCTACGGTAATTCTGATAATATTCCATTTACTCGTTCTTATTTTGGTGGTGGATCAAATGATAACCGAGCTTGGAAAGCATACAAATTAGGCCCTGGGGTTGGTGAAAATCTAAATGAATTTAATGAAGCAAACTTCAAATTAGCTTTTAATTTAGAGTATCGATACACAATTTTTGGCCCCCTTAAGGGCGCATTTTTTGTAGATGCTGGAAATATTTGGAATGTGTTTGATGACATAACAGACACAAAACAACGCTTTGATGGTTTTAAAGACCTCGATGAAATTGCTATTGGAACTGGATTCGGACTTCGTTATGATTTCAATTATTTTGTATTTCGATTAGATTCGGCATTTAAAACTTATGATCCCTCACAAATAAGGTCAGATCGTTGGGGAAAACAAATTTCTTTAAAAAGAACTGTATTCAACATCGGAATAAATTACCCCTTTTAAAAAAAAAAGTTAAATTTGAGGCTTAAAATTTTGACAAAAACAAAATAAGCATTTTATGAGTTCAAAAATTCCATCTGGTGTAATTACTGGAAAAAAGGTTCAAGAAGTATTTGCATTAGCTAAACAAAAACAATTTGCGCTTCCCGCTGTAAATGTAATTGGAAACAATACCATAAACACAGTTTTAGAAACTGCAGCAGAACTCAATAGTCCTGTTATAATCCAGTTTTCTAATGGTGGAGCAATTTTCAATGCAGGTAAAAGTTTAGACAATACCAACCAAAAAGCAGCAATTTCTGGGGCTGTTGCTGGAGCAAAACACATACATGAATTAGCAGAAGCTTATGGAGCAACTGTTATCTTAAATACAGACCACTGTGCAAAAAAGTTATTACCTTGGATTGATGGTTTGCTTGATGCAGGAGAAAAATTTTATGCAGAAACTGGAAAACCACTTTACAGCTCTCACATGATTGATCTTTCTGAAGAATTACTTAAAGAAAATATTGAAACTTGTAAAACCTACCTCAAGCGAATGTCAAAAATGAAGATGACCCTCGAAATTGAGCTTGGTATCACAGGTGGAGAAGAAGACGGAGTTGACAACAGCGATGTTGATGTTTCAAAGTTATACACGCAACCCGAAGAGGTTGCCTACGCTTTTGAAGAATTAAGAAAAGTAAGTGATCAGTTTTCGGTTGCTGCTGCTTTTGGAAATGTTCATGGGGTCTACAAACCCGGTAACGTAAAACTTACTCCAAAAATTCTAAAAAACTCACAAGAATACATCAGTGAAAAGTACAACTTACCTAAAAATACAGTAGATTTTGTTTTTCATGGTGGATCTGGTTCAACTGTTGAAGAAATCAGAGAAGCAATTGGATATGGTGTGATAAAAATGAATATCGATACCGATCTACAATTTGCTTTCACTGAAGGGATTCGTGATTATATGATTGATAATATTGAATATCTGAAGACTCAAATCGGTAATCCGGAAGGTAAAGATCAGCCAAATAAAAAAAACTATGACCCTAGAAAATGGCTTCGCAAAGGAGAACAAACTTTCAAACAAAGATTAACTCAAGCATTTGAAGATTTAAATAATATCAATACATTAGCCTAACCAAAAAGGAATAAATGAGTTGGTTTAAACGAAGTGAACAAGGAATACAAACTCGAACAGAGGAGAAAAAAGACATCCCTAAAGGGCTCTGGTACAAGACTCCAACTGGAAAAATTATAGAGACACAAGAACTCGCTGACAACTTTTACGTGAGTCCCGAAGACGAATATCACGTTCGTATTGGAAGTAAAGAATATTTCGAAATTCTCTTTGACGGAAATCATTACAAAGAAATAAATACCAATGTTGTTTCTAAAGATTTCTTAAACTTTTCAGATACCAAAAAGTACAAGGATAGACTTAAGGAAACAAAAAAGAAATCAGGATTGAATGACGCAATTCGAACCGCTGTTGGTAAATCCAACGGAAAAGAAATTGTTGTTGCTAGTATGGATTTTAGTTTTATTGGTGGTTCCATGGGGTCGGTAGTAGGAGAAAAAATTGCTCGAGCAATTGATTACGCCATAAAAAAACATTCACCCTTTATCATTATCTCTAAATCTGGAGGTGCTCGAATGATGGAAGGAGCTCATTCTTTAATGCAATTAGCAAAAACGAGTGCTAAACTAGTTGAACTAGCTGAATCTAAACTTCCATACATATCGCTGTGTACTGATCCAACTACAGGAGGGACAACAGCATCTTTTGCAATGCTTGGAGATATTAATATTGCAGAACCAGGAGCTTTAATTGCCTTTGCAGGACCACGAGTTGTCAAAGACACAACAGGAAAAGACCTTCCCAAAGGATTCCAAACAAGTGAGTTTCTTTTAGAAAAAGGTTTTTTAGATTTTATATCTCATCGTAAAAATCTAAAAAACAAAATCAATTTGTACATTGATTTAATTCTTAATCAACCCATAAGAAACTGAGCTTTAATCAAAAATAAGTTTATATTTGCAGCGCTTAAGAAAAGCATACATAACGATTATTAAAAAATATTAGCATGTATTTATCAAAAGAAGTAAAAGAAAAGATTTTCGAAAAACACGGAAAATCTAAATCAGACACAGGAACTGCTGAGGGACAAATCGCTTTATTTTCTCACAGAATAAACCATTTATCTGAACACCTAAAAACTAATCGTAAAGACTTTAACACAGAACGCTCTCTTGTAAAGCTAGTTGGTAAAAGAAAAAGTCTTCTAGATTATCTAAAATTAAAAGACATAAAACGCTACCGTGCTATCGTAAAAGAATTAGGTTTACGTAAATAAATCAAATTTTGTCCCTCTTAGGGGAATAAAAAGCTGAATTCTAGTTTTTCATTGGTATCCTACAACAACACAACACAACCTTCAGGTTTAACAAAAATGAAAAAAAATGATTCCAAAAGTTTTTAAAGAGGTAATAGACCTCGGTCATGGAAGAGAAATCTCCATCGAAACAGGTAAGTTAGCAAAGCAAGCGCATGGTTCGGTTGTTGTGCAAATGGGCAAAGCCATGTTGTTGTGTACGGTTGTATCAAACTACAAACAATCTGACTTAGATTTCTTACCATTAACGGTAGATTACCGAGAAAAATTTGCCGCAGCTGGTCGTTACCCCGGTGGTTTTTTCAAAAGAGAAGCTCGTCCGAGTGATGGTGAAGTTTTAACAATGCGTTTAGTAGATCGCGTTCTTCGACCATTATTTCCAAAAGATTATCATGCTGAGACTCAAGTAATGATCCAGTTGATGTCCAATGATGAGGATGTAATGCCAGACGCACTAGCAGGTCTTGCTGCTTCTTCGGCAATTCAGCTAAGTGACTTTCCTTTCGAATGTGCAATCTCTGAAGCTAGAGTAGCACGAATAGATGGTGAGTTTGTAATAAATCCAAGTCGTTCGCAATTAAAAGATTCTGATATTGATATGATGATTGGAGCATCTGCTGATTCAGTAATGATGGTTGAGGGTGAAATGGATGAAATTTCTGAGGAAGAAATGGCTGATGCCATTAAATTCGCTCATGAAGCAATTAAAGTTCAAATTGCAGCTCAATTGCGATTAGCTGAAGCTTTTGGAAAAAAAGAAGTTCGTGAATACGAAACTGCTGAAGTGAATGAAGATTTACAGAAACGCATTCATGAAATAGCTTATGATAAATGTTATGCGATCGCTAAAAAAGGAACTTCTAAAGCTGAACGTGGAAATGCATTTGCTGAGGTTAAAGAAGAGATTAAAGCTTCTTTTACTGAAGAAGAAAAGGAAGAATTTGGTCACCTTGTTGGAGATTACTATAGAAAAACTGAAAAAGAAGCTATTCGCGAATTAACTCTCACTGAAGGGATTCGATTAGATGGACGTAAAACAGATGAAATTAGACCGATTTGGTGTGAGGTTGACTATCTGCCGTCTACTCACGGTTCATCAATTTTTACCCGTGGAGAAACTCAAGCTTTAGCTACAGTAACATTAGGAACATCAAGAGATTCCAACAAAATAGACATGCCCTCTTATGAAGGTGAAGAAAGTTTCTATTTACATTACAACTTTCCTCCCTTTTGTACAGGTGAAGCACGTCCGCTAAGAGGAACCTCACGCCGAGAAGTTGGACACGGAAACTTAGCACAACGTGGTCTGAAAGGTATGGTCCCAGACGACTGTCCATATACTGTCCGTGTGGTTTCTGAAGTATTGGAATCAAACGGCTCATCATCTATGGCAACTGTTTGTGCTGGAACCATGGCATTGATGGACGCAGGGGTTAAAATTACAAGACCTGTTTCAGGGATTGCAATGGGACTGATTTCCGACGGAGATCGTTATTCAGTATTGTCTGATATTTTGGGTGATGAAGATCACTTAGGAGATATGGACTTCAAAGTAACAGGTACATCAGAGGGAATTACTGCTTGTCAAATGGATATCAAAATTAAAGGCCTGTCCTATGAAATTCTTGTTAATGCTTTACAACAGGCACGAGCGGGACGTATACATATTCTTGAAAAAATCACTGATACCATTGCAGCTCCTGCAGCTGACGTAAAACCACACTCACCAAAAATGGTTACGCGTGTAATTCCAAACGAATTTATCGGAGCATTAATTGGTCCCGGTGGAAAAGTAATTCAGGAACTCCAAAAACAAACAGACACAACCATTGTGATTAACGAAGATCCAGAAACTGAGGAGGGAATTGTCGAGATTTTGGGAACCGACCAAAATGGTATAGACCAGGTAATTACAAAAATCGATTCATTGATGTTCAAACCAAAGGTTGGAAATAGTTACCAAGTTAAAGTTATTAAAATGCTCGATTTTGGTGCTGTCGTAGAATACATGGAAGCTCCTGGTAACGAGGTGCTGCTTCATGTCAGTGAACTAGCATGGGAGCGTACAGAAAACGTGTCTGACGTTGTGAATATGGGAGATGTTTTCGAAGTCAAATATTTCGGTCTAGATCCCAGAACTCGTAAAGAAAAAGTATCGCGTAAAGCTCTCTTAGAAAAACCTGAAGGTTATGTCGCGCGTCCACCTCGAGAGGACAACAAAGGTCGTGACAATAGGCGACGCGATGATAGAAAACCAAAAAACAGAAATTAATAACTCCTGAACATTAAGTTTTTAAAAACCTCTCAATTAAATGGAGAGGTTTTTTTGTTTTAATGTAACATTTCGTGCTTTTAAACGTATAATTAAATACAAATAGCAAAAATCTTAAATGAGACAACTCAAAATAACCAAACAGGTAACTAATCGTGAAACAGCATCTCTTGACAAATACTTACAAGAGATTGGAAAAGTAGACCTTATCACTGCAGAAGAAGAAGTAGAATTAGCGCAAAGGATTAAAGCGGGGGATCAAGTTGCTCTCGAAAAATTGACTAAGGCAAACCTTCGCTTTGTAGTTTCTGTTGCAAAACAATACCAAAATCAAGGACTTACGCTTCCTGATTTGATTAATGAAGGAAATTTAGGCTTAATTAAAGCTGCAAAACGTTTTGATGAAACGCGTGGTTTTAAATTTATTTCTTATGCAGTTTGGTGGATTCGCCAATCCATACTTCAGGCTCTAGCAGAACAGTCAAGAATAGTCCGGCTACCCTTAAATAAAATTGGTTCGATCAATAAGATCAATAAGACATATGCTTTCCTTGAGCAAGCCCATGAGCGAGCTCCATCAGCTGAAGAAATAGCAAAGGAGCTTGACATGACCATTAATGATGTAAAAGAGTCCCTTAAAAACTCTGGAAGACACGTTTCAATGGACGCACCACTTGTTGAAGGAGAAGATTCTAACTTGTATGATGTACTGAATAGTGGAGAATCTCCAAACCCAGACAGAACCTTACTTCATGAATCTTTACAAACTGAAATTGAACGGGCTCTAGAAACACTAACTCCTCGAGAAGCCGATGTTGTGCGTTTGTATTTTGGACTTGGAGAGCAACATGCAATGACCCTAGAAGAAATTGGAGAAACTTTTGATTTAACACGTGAACGTGTTCGTCAAATAAAAGAAAAAGCTATCCGGAGATTAAAACATACTTCTAGAAGTAAAATCTTAAAAACATATCTAGGATAACTGAAAAAGCAGCTATAGGCTGCTTTTTTTATAACTGAAAATGAAATATTTATGTCTACACTAATAGCACCCTCTATTTTAGCCGCTGACTTTGCAAATCTACAACGAGATATAGAAATGTTGAACACAAGTGAAGCCGACTGGTTTCATATTGACATCATGGATGGTGTCTTTGTTCCAAACATATCGTTTGGAATGCCCGTACTTAAAGCAATCAAAAAGTACGCTACAAAGCCACTTGATGTTCATTTGATGATCATTAATCCAGATCAGTACATTGAAACTTTTGCTGAATTGGGTTCAGAAGTTGTTACAGTTCATTACGAAGCATGCGATCATTTGCACAGAACTGTGCAAAAAATCAAATCATGTGATATGAAGGCTGGAGTGGCATTAAATCCCCACACGCCTGTTAATGCTCTTGAGTCAATTATTCAAAATATTGATGTTGTTTGTATTATGAGTGTAAATCCGGGATTTGGCGGTCAATCATTTATTGAAGAAACCTATTCAAAGGTCAAGGCTCTAAAGGTTATGATTGAAAAAAAGGATTGCTCAACTCTTATCGAAATTGACGGAGGTGTTACCAACAAAAATGCAAAACAGCTGATTGATGCTGGGGCAGACGTATTGGTAGCAGGTAGTTATGTGTTTGGAAATGAAAATCCAATAAAAATAATTACTGTATTAAAAAACATTTAAATAAAAAAAGGGCTGATCTTACGATCAACCCTTTGTCTATTTTGGATTTGAATTCAATCAAGACTTTGACTTGAATTCAACTCTTCTACTTTTCGATCTAGTCTCTATTGAATCTTCACCCTCTATTGGCATACTCTCACCAAATGCTTTAACTTCAATTCGACTTTCGTCTACTCCTAATTCAATTAATTTAGCCTTAACTGACTCAGCGCGTTTGAGTGAAATTACTTGATTGATTTTTTCACCTCCATCTGTAGATGCATGACCCTCTATCAAAATACTAGCTGTTGGATTTTCATCTAAAATACGCTTAACCTCTTTAATTGCATCTAGCGTTTTCTTGCCCATCAACTTAAAACCGTTAGCAGGAAATAAAATATTTGATCCAACACTATTCATTTGGTTAAGAACTTCTTTTTTAGTGTCAGGACACCCATTACCTTCAGAGGTACCAGCTTCATCTGGACAAGCATCATCTTTATCAGCAATACCATCGTTGTCTTGATCTGGCCAAGGACATCCATTATTTTCAACCTCACCAGCTTCTTGTGGGCATTTATCTTCAGAATCAATAACTCCATCCTCGTCACTGTCTGGACAACCATTTAAATCTGCTAAACCAGACACATCTACACAGGCATCATCTTTATCTAAAACGCCATCTCCGTCTGTATCTGGACATCCATTATTTTCTTGCGGACCAGCTTCTTCAGGACAATTGTCTTGATCATCTGGAATTCCATCTGCATCTGTATCTGGACATCCTTCGAATTCTTTAAGCCCAGGTACATCTGGACACTTATCTTTTTTGTCAGAAACACCATCTTTATCGGTGTCTCCAGATCCAAAACCGTACGCTATTCCAAAACTGTGTTGTAAATAATTCCCTTTAGGAGCATCTTGAGTTGATCTGTAGCTAGACTCTACAAAAGCACTAAATTTACTTCCTAATTTGAAGCTTAAACCTGCGCTTCCAAAGTAAGTGTCCGTAGCATTTCTTGCTTCGTTGAATTCATCTTCGTTTCCTACTCCAAAAGAAGTTCTACCGAAACCTGCTTTTAAAAATGGACTAACTTTGGAGTCTCTTGAAAATCCGTATTTAACGGCACCTTCAATAGTTGAAAAGCTAGCATCAGAAACACTCGATTCACTTTTGAGTGTGTTAAGTGAAAGCTGAGCTCCAAGAGAGAGGCCTCCATAAATGGATCTGAAAACAGACAGAGACGGTACTCCAAAACTCATTGATTTATAGTCGTTCTTGGAAACAGGAGTACTCCCTGTTAGATCACCTTGCAAACCAACTGCATTGAAACCGGCGGAAACCAGCCAAGGGCTTTCGGATGTTTGAGCATTTAATGTGCTTACTAAAAGCACAAATAGTGCTATTAACTTTAAATTTTTCATTTTATCTAGTTTAATTTTTTACAAAAATAATTTATTTTAGTAATAAATGTTAATTTTTTCTAATATAATATTACTTAAAAGTTAATATTTAAAGAAATTTACACACTTAAACATGAAATAAAAAATTCTAATTGTGTTATTTTTTTTGATAAAGTTTGTGATAAAATAAAAAGTAATTAAAATAGTGTCTTACACTTGTAACCATTTGTCTTTAAATAAGTATTTTTACTAAAATTTAAAAAGTATTTTTAATGGGTGTCAAAACAGACCTTGAAACCGCAACCTCGAAACTATCACTCAGAGGTTATTTAAATTTACCTGTTCCTCCAAAAGAAGAACTTGTTTCTGAAATTAAGCGCCTAAAAAAAGAAAAGAATGCAGTTTTATTAGCGCACTATTATCAGACCAAAGAAATTCAAGAACTTGCTGATTATTTGGGAGACAGTTTGTACCTAGCTAAAGCAGCAGCAGAGGTTAAATCATCAACAATTGTTTTTGCAGGTGTACATTTTATGGCAGAAACTGCAAAAATCATTAACCCAACCAAAAAAGTTATTTTACCAGATCTAAAAGCCGGTTGTTCCTTAGCAGACTCCTGTCCCCCTGTTGATTTCAAAGAATTTAAAGAACTTCATCCCAATGCGACAGTTGTAACTTACATCAATTGCTCTGCGAACATAAAAGCTTTAAGTGACATAGTATGCACATCCAGCAATGCCGTTAAAGTGATTGAATCTATCCCCGAAAAGCAACAAATCATATTTGCTCCAGATAAAAATCTTGGAAGATATCTAATTAAAGAAACGGGTCGAAATATGATTTTATGGGATGGTGCTTGTATTGTTCATGAAGCTTTTTCATTTGAAAAAATCGTCAAATTATTTAAAGAACATCCCAATGCTAAGTTCATTGCTCATCCAGAAAGTGAAAGTCAAGTTCTGGACGTAGCTCACTATGTTGGTAGTACTTCTGGATTGCTAAATTATATTCAAGAAGATAACTCTTTTGAATTTATTGTAGCCACTGAGGCTGGGATTTTACACGAAATGCAAAAGAAAGCTCCCCATAAAACTTTTATTGCTGCACCTGTTGAAGATGAAACTTGTGCTTGTAGTGAGTGTGCATTCATGAAACTCAATACCCTAGAAAAGCTCTACTTATGTTTAGAACACGAGCTTCCCGAAATAGTCCTTGATGAAAATCTAATGAAGAAAGCTCGATTACCTATTGAGCGTATGTTAGAACTCAGCTAGATGAATACAGATATACTTGTTATTGGAACTGGGATTTCTGGACTTTCCTATGCAATTAAATTATCCATAAAATCACCTTCAACGAAAATTACACTAATCTGTAAAGAAGATTTGATGGAGGGAAATACCCGATACGCTCAAGGAGGAATTGCTGTAGTATCCAATTTTAAAAAAGATTCATTTGAAAAGCATATTGAGGACACTTTCATTGCGGGAGATTATCAAGGCGATTTAGAGATCATCAATTTTGTTGTCAAAGAAGGTAACGAACGTGTAAATGAGTTGATCCAATGGGGGACTGCTTTCGATACCAAAAAAAGAAATGAACTAGACCTTGTAAAGGAGGGTGGGCATTCCGAAAATAGGATAGTTCATTACAAAGATCATTCGGGATCAGAGATTCAGCGGGCATTAATTAATCACATAAAAACAATTGATTCAATTCAATATTTTGAGAATCATATTTTAGTTGACCTCATAACGGATCATCATACCAAAACAAATCATCAAAGGTGTTATGGAGCTTACATCATTTCTACTATCGATCAAGAAGTAATTACCCTTACATCAAAATTAACTGTACTTTCAACAGGTGGAGCCGGGCAATTGTATGAGTTTACAACCAACCCAAAAGTTGCAACAGGAGATGGATTAGGTGCCGCCTACAGAGCCAAAGTAAGAATCAAGGGATTACCATACATTCAATTCCATCCAACTGCACTTCGACCCAAAGTTAATGGAGAAACTTTTCTAATTACCGAAGCCCTGCGAGGGTCGGGTGGTTATCTCAAGAATCAAAATGGGGAACGTTTTATGTTGAACTACGATAAACGAGGAGAACTTGCACCCAGAGATATTGTTTCAAGAGCAATTGCAAATGAAATGCTTTCTCGAAATGAAGATTATGTTTTTTTAGATGCTACCCAAATTGATAACAAGGAATTTTTAGCCCATTTCCCTATGATTTACGACACTTGTATGTCAATTGGAATCAATCCTTTAAAACAAATGATTTCTGTTGTACCTGCTGCTCACTACAGCTGTGGTGGTATTGAAGTTGATTCTAACGGAGAATCAAGCTTAAAAGGTTTGTTTGCAATTGGTGAGTGCAGTTACACTGGACTTCACGGAGCCAATCGACTAGCATCAAATTCACTATTAGAATCAATTGTTTTTGCACACAGAGCAGCCTTGTTTTCTGTTCAAGAGCTCAGCAACTCACTCATGGAAGACTCTTTTTATTATAATATCCCAGAATGGGATGGACAAGAATATTCTTCAAACCAAAAGCTCAAAAAAACCCATCAACTCTGCCTGAAATTACAAAAAGTAATGAGTAAAAAAGTAGGTATCTTTAAAACAACTATGGGATTACAAAAAGCCTCTGAGGAAATGAGTGTACTTTACCAAGATACTTTAGAGCTCTATCAGCAAAATAAACTTACGCCTAAACTATGTGAACTGAGAAACATGGTAAGTGTAGCCTATCTTTTGATCAACCAAGCTCAACAAATCAAAGAAAATAAAGGAGTTTTTTTCAACAATGACTATGTCTAAAGAATCTTTTCTAAGTAAATACAAAACAGAAATCGATCGCTTCATTACTTCAGCTTTTGCAGAAGATCTTGGAGATGTAGATCATACCAGCAGGTCTTGTCTATCAAATGATCTCACAAGTAAAGCCCAGCTTTTGGTAAAAGAACCTGGAGTAATTGCAGGAGTAGAACTTACCGAATATATTTTTAAAACAAAAA
This sequence comes from uncultured Flavobacteriales bacterium, assembly GCA_913020155.1. GTDB lineage: Bacteria > Bacteroidota > Bacteroidia > Flavobacteriales > Flavobacteriaceae > Arcticimaribacter. Next base: position 72,443 of record CAJWBA010000004.1, on the reverse strand, counting down.
ATAATAATTTCAAGTTCGAAACTAAAATCAATGACGGTTCGGCAGTAAATCCAGGGGATATTATTTTTTCAGTCGAAGGACCCCAACTTGAATTACTAGCTATTGAGCGTCTGATTTTGAATTGTATGCAACGAATGAGTGGGATTGCATCTTTAACAAAACAAACTGCTTCATTAATAAAGCACACAAACTGTAAACTTTTAGACACCCGAAAAACAACACCCAATTTTAGGTATCCAGAAAAATGGGCGGTACATATTGGAGGTGGAGAAAATCATCGAATGGGGCTATTTGATATGATTATGATTAAAGATAATCATGTAGATTTTTGCGGCTCTGTAGACAAAGCACTTACCAAGACAAAAAAATACTTGGAGAATCAAAATTTAAATATTCCCGTGATTATTGAGGTAAGAAACGAAGATGAAATAAAAACTTGCTTAAAGTTTCCTTGGATTCACCGTATTTTATTAGACAACATGAATTCAAATGAAATTAAGCGTGCTTTAAAATTAATCAATGGAAAAATTGCTACTGAAGCATCTGGAAACATAACAAAAGAGACGATCGTTAAGATAGCAGAAACAGGTATTAACTACGTTTCCTTGGGTGCAATAACACATTCAGCTCAAAACATCGACTTGAGCTTAAAAGCTATCTAAAAATTTAATTCAGAAATGTAGTCCGAGAAATCCATGTTGAACCATTCGAAAGTTGTATTCTGTTTTCTGGCAGATACGGGTATTCTAACTCGAATAACTTTTCTCTCTAATGCCAGTTTATTGATAACATCATCTTCAATTTGCATCTGAAAAACGTTATTTCGAGAGTACTTAGATTTTGTCTGAACTGTTCCAAGGGAGTCTAAAATTTCGATATTTATGGGACAAATACTCAAACAACGTGGAAATTTAAATTCATCTTCATTGGTAGATGTAGACTCAAAATAAGCCCCAGTGATTTTGCCTTCATCAGAACCATTTTTCCCAATCTTAAAATTAAAGGTCACTCCCATTTCGATTACAGAACCATCGGGTCCAGTTGAAGATATTACGTTTGAAGATAATTTTCCAACTGTATAATAGGGTACAATATCCTCACCATCGGGAAGTTGTTTGAGGTCAAAAATCCAACCTCTTTGCTCATACACTCCATCTCCAATTTTCTTCGCTTTTATTCCATTACCACTTCCAGAACATGAAGAAATCAACAAAAAAAAGACAATAATAATAGTTGATGTATTTTTCATGATCACCAATTAAATTTAAAGTTTAAACTTACAAAGTTTATTCGCCATTTAAAAGTTTATATTACATTTACTAGAGAAAAGCATTTTAACTAAAATTTAAACCCAGAATAAACTATGTTTTTTTCTAAAAAATCTACATTAGATGCTATTTTAAATGGTCTTTTCAAAACCTATTTTGAGCGTGTCCCCGACGTACAGAAAATCACCAATGCAATGATCAAAAGAGGTTGGGTATCCTCTCAAGAAGACATCATAAATGATCATGTAGCTTTTAGAACACTTGGAGTTCCAAACCTAGGGATCAAGTCATTCGAAAAAATATTTTTAAAACACGGTTATCACAAAAAAGATTTTTATTCTTTTGAAGCAAAAAAATTAAATGCCTATTGGTATGCTCCCCCTAAACCCAATTTACCTCGGATTTTCATAAGTGAACTTCGAGTAAACGAATTGAGTGAAACTGCTCAACAAATAATTCGGAAATACACCCATTCAATTATTCAGGATCCTTTAAATAACCTAGACTTAAACAACGCCTCAGAGATAATTGGTTTTTTTGAGAAGCCCCTTTGGGAACTCCCTAACTTAAAAGATTTTGATACGCTGTTGAATGAAAGTGAATATGCAGCTTGGGTAATCTACAATCGGTATTATTTGAATCACTACACCATCAGTGTTCATGAATTACCAGAAGGATTTGATAGACTCCAAAGATTCAATGAGTTTTTGATTGATCTTGGAATTAAACTAAATGATGCTGGAGGAATAATAAAAACCAGTAAAGATGGACTTTTACTACAAAGTAGCTCTGTTGCCGAAATGATCATGGCTGACTTTTCAGATCATAAAATAAAAGAAATTGCTGGTAGTTATGTTGAGTTTGCTGAACGTAAAATATTGCCTGAATTTCAAAATCTTAATCAAGATCAAATCTTGACAAATCACAGAAGAGATGGATTTGAGACTGCAAATGCAGATAAAATCTTTGAAAGTACTTTTATGAAACAAACGAAAAAACCCTCATAAGTAAGGGTTTTTTAAAGCTTAAAAAGTGACCCAGAGAGGATTCGAACCCCTAACCCTCAGAGCCGAAATCTGATATTCTATCCAGTTGAACTACTGGGCCTTTAGAAAAGCTAAAATAGTAAGATAAATGCAATCATTTGAATTAGCAGAGATTTCTTTTCGATAAAAATTTACTGGCTTCTAAGAAGAAAGCTTTTGTTTTACAAGAGTAGATATGGTCTTACCATCGGCTTTTCCAGCAAGCTGATTACTTGCCATACCCATAACTTTCCCCATATCTTTCATGCTGCTTGCTCCCAATTGAGTAATGATTGACTCAATAATCTTCCCTACTTCCTCTTCTGAAAGTTGTTCTGGTAAAAAACGGGCTATGATTTCTGCCTGTGCTTCTTCAGGTTCTGAAAGATCAGCACGGTTTTGCTTTCTATAAATTGCAGCACTTTCACGGCGTTGCTTTACTAATTTTTGAAGCAATTTGATTTCTTGATCATCAGTCATTCCATCGGTAGCTCCAGCTTCACTTTTTTGAAGTAAAACAGCAGATTTAATTGCTCGTAAGGCTTCCAATGCTAATGTATTTTTAGCTTTCATTGCTTCTTTTATTTCGTTTGTTAGGTTATGTAATGCGGACATATTTTTTATTTAATCAACGTTATCGTGTAAGAAAGAATTATTTGAACGGAATTGAATATCATCATTACTGTCGGTATCGACTGAGGTTTGTGATTTTCCATCATCCTCAGGAGCAGCATCTAAATCGAAGCCCATACGCTTGTAAGCCGGTTGCTTTTCCATTTCTTCGATTCTATTAATATTGTTTTTAAAGGTGTAGTTGAATTTTTTCAATTGTTCCTTTCTTTTATTATTTTCAACGCTAACACTATCTTGGATTGAACGATCAAAAGGATTTACATCCGAGAAATCAGAAATAGGTTCAACCTCTTGCTCTTCTTCTTGATTCACAATTTTAAACTCTACATCAATTTCCTCAAAATCCAACTCACTTTCAGGAATTGAAATCTCTTCCAACTCTTCCTCCTCTAATTGAAATACTGTTGAAACTTCTTCTGGAGTTGTTTCATCCAAAATCCCTTCAAGATCATTACTAAGCTTGGGTTCTACTATATCTTGACTGGACTCATTGAAAGGTAAATCAACTGACATAAGGGGCATATCAAACTCAAATTGAATTTGCTTTTCTTGTTCGGTTGAAATGTGTTCGGGTTTTACAACTTCGATGTCTCGAATATTCGTTGGAATTTCATTGATGATAAACTCTTCCTCTTGAGGTGCATCATCAGATTCTTCAGAAGCAACAAAAGTTTCAAAAACATCCGCCTCTGCTGGTTTTTCTTCGACCAAAATATCTTCATTAGAAAAGACATTACCATTTACTTGCTCAAAAACCACCTCAAGATCCATCAATTCTTCTGTTAAAAGGATTTTAGTGGAATCTTCTGGAGCTTCTTGAATAACAAGTTCTTGCTCCATAGCAGATTGAGTTTCTTCCTCCTCTAAATCATCTTCTAATGAATACTTGATAACAGGTTCGGTTTCAACTTCAGCTATGGGAGAAGAAAATGCTTCAGCTGATTCTGTTTTTTCGGTTAAATCATGAACAAAAGGCTGGTCTTCTTCTAAGGTATGGATAACTTTTTTGGCCTGCGTATTTACAATTTCATACTGCTGATCGGAGTTAAAACCAGTTGCTATTATGGTAACCGAAATACTATCTCCTAATTCCTGATCTTCACCAACACCCATTATGATGTTGGTATTATTCCCCGCTTCTGACTGAATAAAATCATTAATTTCTCCGATTTCATCAATGGTAATTTCTTCAGATCCAGAAACTATGAGTAGTAACACATTTTGACACCCTGTAATTTTATTATCATTCAGCAGCGGAGAATCTAATGCTTTAACAATTGACTCTTGCGCTCGATTAGCACCAGAGGCACTTGCCGATCCCATAATTGCTGAACCGCTATTGGTTAAAACTGTTTTGGCATCTTTAAGGTCAATGTTTTGTGTGTAATGATGTGTAATTACTTCTGCAATTCCTCGAGCTGCTGTGGCTAAAACTTCATCTGCTTTTGAAAAACCAGCTTTAAAGCCCAGGTTTCCATAAACTTCTCTGAGTTTATTATTATTGATGACGATTAAAGAGTCTACATTATTCTTTAATTCCTCTAATCCTTTCTGAGCCTGTTCCTGCCTTATTTTTCCTTCAAACTGAAAGGGCATTGTAACAATCCCAACGGTTAAAACATCAAGATCCTTGGCCATCCGAGCAATAATAGGAGCAGCACCTGTTCCGGTACCTCCACCCATTCCTGCTGTAATAAAAACCATTTTAGTTTGTGTAGATAAAAGTGTATAAAGGTCATCATAACTCTCTTGGGCAGATTGCCTACCCACATCAGGGTTTGCCCCTGCTCCTAAGCCCTCCGTTAGAGATGCTCCTAACTGAATTTTGATGGGAACCGTACTCTTTTCCAAAGCTTGAGCATCCGTATTGCAAACAACAAAATCAACTCCCATGATTCCTTGTTGGAACATGTAATTGATTGCGTTACTTCCTCCTCCACCCACGCCAATAACCTTTATCACATTACTTTTATTTTTGGGGAGATCAAAATTTATGTCAGTTGTAAATGTGTCCATATGCTTTAATTATTATGCTATGCTTTATCCAAAAATTCTTTGAACTTATCGGTCCATTTTTCAAAAATCGATTTTCTTTCAATGAATTCTCGTCTAGATTCAATCTGATCAACTCCTTCATTTAGATGATCTTCATTCGACTCTGAATCAACCTCATCCACTTCAGGAGAACTGTTTTCCAATGCATTCATCAATAAACCTACTGCCGTTGAAAAAGTTGGACTTGCAGTAATAGTATCGGAGTCACCTGCCAAGTGTTCATTGGGATATCCAACACGGGTATCCATTCCAGTAATGTACTCTACCAATTGCTTCAAATGTTTTAGTTGGCTACCACCACCCGTAAGTACAATTCCTGCAATTAGCTTTTTCTTCTGTTCCTCGTGTCCATAATTTTTAATTTCCAAAAAAGCCTGTTCAATAATTTCTATTACCCGGGCATTAATTATTTTAGAAAGTGTTTTTAAAGAAATTTCTTTGGGTTCTCTACCTCTCAATCCTGGAATTGAAACTATTTCTGTTTCTTTATTTTCACCTGGCCATGCAGATCCAAATTTTACTTTTAAAAGTTCGGCTTGTTTATTAATAATAGAACAGCCTTCTTTTACGTCTTCGGTAATTATATTTCCGCCAAAGGGAATTACTGCTGTGTGACGAATAATACCATCTTTAAAAATAGCTAAGTCTGTTGTTCCACCTCCGATATCAATCAATGCAACACCTGCTTCTTTTTCTTCTTGACTTAAAACAGCGTCAGAAGATGCTATTGGCTCCAAGGTTACTTTACCCATTGTAAGCCCGGCGCTTTTGATACAGCGCCCGATATTACGAATAGAAGAAACTTGTCCGACTACAACATGAAAATTAGCTTCCAAACGACCTCCATACATACCTATGGGTTCTTTTATTTCCGCCTGACCATCAACCTTAAACTCTTGCGGAAGAACATGAATGATTTCTTCACCAGGAAGCATCACTAATTTGTGAACTTGATTGATTAGCTTTTCGATATCGTCTTCGTTAATAACTTCATCAGCATTTTCTCGAGTTATGTAGTCGCTATGCTGAAGACTTCTTATGTGCTGACCTGCTATCCCAACGATAACCTCGTCAATAGTAACTGATGCCTTAGCCTCAGCTTCTGTGACAGCTGCTTGAATCGATTGAATGGTCTGGGTAATGTTGTTTACAACTCCCCGATGAACACCTAAACTTTTTGATTTACCAATTCCAAGAACTTCTACTTTATCGTATTCATTCTTTTGACCGACCATGGCAACTATTTTTGTAGTACCAATATCTAATCCGACGGATATGTTTTTGTTTTTCATAACTAATCAACTTGACGCAATTACTTGCTGATAATACTTTAAATTTATTTTGGTAAAATTTATTTTTTCCTCTATTGAATCCATATACTTACAAAATGTTTTTAATTTCATTACTTTTTGATCAAAGGAGTTTAAATTTCCCCATTCAACAAGAAAATCGTAAGAGCGCATTTTAAAAAAATACTTACCTCTCTGGTTTCCTATTTCTATTATTTGACTTTTCAAAAATTCATCTTTATTCACTTTCTGTATTAAAACAACGAGCTCTTTAATTTTTTCATCACTTGGATTTCCAAAGAAAAGGGGGACATGTGCACTAAAATTATCAGAAAGAGAAATTTTTACCGCCTGTAGGTCCACGTAAAAAGATTTCTCCCCAATAATTCTAATCAAGGGAGTGCGTTCTTCAACATTAACTCTCATTAATTTTGCTGGAGTTATAAACACTTCAGCATTCAAAATAACGTTATAAGCTTCTAATTCAGTCTCAATAGTAACCAAAGCTAAAGTATCTTTTAATCCAATATGAGATAACGGTTCGTTTTGTATTAACAATTTATCAACCATTTCAACATTCAAAAAATTATGTATGTCATTTGTGAAAGTTACCTCAAGACGTTCTATTTTTCGATGATCATTTCTCCATTGAGAAAAAACAATAAAACCCATCAACAAAAACGACACCGCAAAAAAGCCTAAATATTTATGTAATTTCATGAAGCATTAGTTTATGTTTTAAACCCTCTACTTCGGCACCAATATCACCAGCACCAAGAAGAGAGATTACTCGTTCGTCTACCTTAGTTAATAAATCTCCCAACTCCTTTTTTGAAACCAGTTCAACAGAGGTTCCTTTGATTTTATCCATCAAAGCTTGTGCATTTATCCCTGGAATTGGAAGCTCTCTTGCTGGATAAATTTCCAATAAAATTACTCGATCAAAAAGAGATAACATTGAGGCAAAATCCTCCATAAAATCTCGAGTTCTTGAAAATAAATGAGGCTGGAATACCACACATTTTTTATCCTCTGGAAAACTTAATTCTAAGGTATCAAACACAGCTTTTATTTCTGTTGGATGATGCGCATAGTCGTCAATTAAAACACGATTCTTTTGATTGATAAGAACCTGAAGGCGTCTTTCTACTCCAGGAAAAGTAGCTAAACTTTTTGTCAACCCTTCAATCAAAAGTCCAGCTTGATTTGCCATTACCAATGCAGCAAGCGCATTGGACAAATTATGCTTGCCCAATTGATTGAAAAACTGATTTTTCAAGATAGAATTGGGGGTATGTAAATTGAAGTAAACACCTGATGAAACATGTTTTATCTGATCGATATAAAAATCTGCATCTTCCGAAACACTGAAAGTTACACCATCTAAGGGTAAACCTTTTTCTACAACTAAAGTTTCTTTCACCTGAGCTGCAAAATTACGATAGGCATCACTCAAACTGTCAGCGTCATCATAAATATCGAGATGATCTGCATCCATTGAAGTAACACACGCAATTGTTGGTTTTAAGTGTAAAAATGAACGGTCAAATTCATCAGCCTCAACAATAGTGTAAACATTGCCCCGAGATATCATATTTGTTTTAGAATCTTGAAAAACTCCACCTATGAAGGCAGTGTATGAAACTTTTGATTGTTCAAATAAATGAGTTAAAATAGCTGTAGTTGTAGTTTTTCCATGGGTTCCTGCAACCGCCAAACAAATAGTATTACGGGTTAAATCTCCCAAAAGGACAGCACGCTTTACAACATCATTTCCTTGATTAATGTAAAAATTAAATTGCAGATGATTCTTTGGAATTGCCGGAGTGTAAACAACCAATGTTTGTTTCGATAAAACTGCAGCCGGCAAAGCATCTACAGATGAATCAAAAACTACTGTAATCCCTAATACCTGAAGAGAACTAATTACAGCAGAGGGAGCCTTATCGTAACCGTAAACCTTAGCTCCTTGTAAAACAAGATAACGGGCAATTGATGACATTCCGATACCTCCGATACCAATAAAATAATATGTCTGTTTTTTAAAATTCACTCAACTTTTAATTCTTGGGTTATTTTCAATAATATATCTTGCGTTGCATTGGGACGGGCAAAGTCTGAAAGTTTTTCTCTTATCCTTTTTTTATCAACACTCATGAGTTGATTTATGGATTCCTTGAATTGATCCTTTAAATCATTTTCAGATAGAACAATTGCTCCCCCAGAATTAGCTAAAAATTTAGCGTTATGATATTGATGGTCCTCTGCTACATTAGGTGACGGAATCAATAAAACAGGTTTCCCCACCAGTGCTAATTCCGAAACCGAACTGGCTCCTGCCCTTGAAATAATTAAATCTGAAGCCGCATACAACAAATCCATTTCCTGTAAAAATGCATGCAACTGTACATGTTTCAATTCATTGTGCTTTTGCAATTGATCGTAGTACAACTTCCCACATTGCCAAATCAATTGAATTCCTAAATCATAGAAAAAAGACAAATGAGATTCTATGACTTGATTGATACGATCTGCCCCTAAGCTGCCACCTAAAACAACCAATGTTTTTTTTGATGAATCCAATTTAAAAAACTGAAGAGCTTGCCCACGTTTTAGACCCACTTCTAGCAATCCTTTTCGTATAGGATTTCCAGTTAAACTGATTTTATTTTCAGGGAAAAAACGATCCATATTTGGAAAAGCTACAGCAATTATATCAACTCGTTTACCTAAAATTTTGTTAGTGATTCCTGCAAAAGAATTTTGCTCTTGAATGAGTGTTTTAATTTTAAAATAATGAGCTATTAGAAGAATTGGTCCGCTTACAAACCCTCCTGTTCCAATCACAAAATCTGGTCGAAACCTCAACAAAATAAAAGCGGATTGAAAAAAACTAATGATCAACTTAATTGGAAATAATATATTTTTAAGTAAAGAGTCCCTTTGCAAACCTGAAATCCATATCTCCTTAATTGGATAACCTGCCTTGGGTATTTTTTCCATTTCCATTTTTCCTTTTGCACCAATAAATAAAAATTTTGCGTCAGAAAAAGAATCCCTTAAAGCATCTGCAATAGCAATTGCCGGGTAAATATGTCCACCCGTTCCTCCTCCTGATATGATGAATTTAAAGGGTTTCACTTAAAATAGCTAAAGGGTTATCTTCACTCGAAACTCTCGTTTCACTTTCTTCTTCATTTTTGTAATGAGCTGCACTAACACTGAGAATAACTCCGAAGGCAATACAGGTCATCCAAGCCGCTGTTCCACCACTACTCACCATAGGCAATGTTTGCCCTGTTACTGGCAAAATCTGAACAGCAACTCCCATATTGATTAAAGCTTGAAAAATAATAGGTACTCCTACCCCAATAACCACTAGTTTTCCAAAAATGGTTGGAGTTCTATGTGCAATAACAATAATTCTAAAAAGAATAATTAAGTAAGAAAGTATCAGTCCAATTCCTCCAACAAGTCCAAATTCTTCAACGATAATCGCATAAATAAAATCCGAACTACTCTGCGGTAAGAAATTTTTCATAACGCTTTTTCCTACACCCAAACCCGTTACTCCTCCAGTTGCGATTGCAATTTTGGCTCGTTCTACTTGATAATTGTCTGAGCCTGCAGCAGTAGGTTGTTTGTAGTTTTCAATTCGACTGATCCAAGTATCTACCCGATTGGGAATAGCATCTGGATAAGCCTTAGCTGTCAAAACAAAAAGGGTCAAAACAAAAAGCGCTCCTACCAATACAATCAACAGATGTTGCATAGGGTAACCGCCTAAAAAAACCAACATCATAACCATCAAGAATATCAATAAGGCAGTTGATAAATTTGAAGGTAAAATGAGTAGTACCACAAACGAAACTGGAAGCCACAAAGGTACAATTGATGACTTGAATGTTTGTGGGGTTTCATTATTTTTCGAAAGATAATAGGCTACATAAATCATCAAAACAACAGATGCCAATGTAGAGGTCTGGAAACTTAATCCAACAAAAGGAATCCGAATCCAACGACTAGCATTAGCTCCGTCAATAACTGTTCCTTGAGTTGCAGTATAGATCAACAACAAGATTGCTACTGGAAGTAATAAAATTGAAATTCCCTTGAAATACTGATAGGGAATTTTGTGAACTCCAATCATGAATCCAAAACCAAAAATCAATATCAACATATGCTTAAAAAGATATTCCCAAGGTGTGCCTTTTCCAACTACATAAGCTAGGTTTGAACTTGCACTAAAAACTGGAAAAAATGAAAATATTGCCAACAAGGCAAGAATCCCCCACAATACCAAATCACCGCTAAGTAGATTGTACTTTTTATTCATTACAAATTTCTAACTGCTTTTTTAAATTGATTCCCTCGATCTTCATAGTTTTTAAATAAATCAAAACTCGCGCAAGCTGGAGAAAGCAAAACAGTCTCCTTTTTATGTGCAATTTTGTGAGCAATTTTCACAGCCTCATCAACAGATTGTGTTTCGATAATAATTTCAACAACAGGACTGAAAACCTCTAAAAGCTTAGCGTTATCGACGCCCAAGCAAACAATCGCTTTCACTTTTTCGCGAACCAAAGGCAAAAGTGCACTGTAGTCATTTCCTTTATCTACACCTCCTGCAATCCATACGACTTGAGATCGCACACTGTCCAAAGCATAGTGAGTAGCATTTACATTGGTAGCCTTAGAATCATTGATGTAGTTCACGTTTTGAATTTTAAGAAAATGTTCCAGCCGATGAGGTAGTCCCCTAAAGCTCGTTAAACTTTCTCGTATGGAATCTTTACTAACTTCAAAAAGTTGAGCCACAGAAACGGCTGCCATAGCATTGAGTAAATTATGCCTCCCTTTAAGCTGAAATTGATTTGTTTGTATCATCGTGTTTGATTTATCTCGTTGTATTATTATGTGATCACCAGAGGTATAAGTCCCTTCATTAGTAGGTTGCTGAAAACCAAAAGGAATTTTAGACACCGATGTATTAACGCCATTCAATGCTTCAACCAAAACAGGATCCTCAGAATTAAAAACTAAAAACTGATTGAATGTTTGATTTTCTATGATGCGTAATTTTGAGGCTACATATTTGGAAATATCATTTTCATATCGATCCAAATGATCGGGGGTAATATTGGTAATCACAGCAACTTCTGGTTTGAATTTGTGAATGTCATCCAATTGAAAACTGCTGATTTCTAAAACATAAACGTCTCGATCAGATTCTGCTACCTGACGAGCAAAACTATATCCAATATTTCCAGCAATACCAGCATTAATTCCAGACTCCTTTAACAAATGATGGGTCAATAAAGTTGTAGTGGTTTTTCCGTTACTCCCCGTTATTCCAATTAGAGTCGCAGATGTAAACTGACTGGCAAATTCAATTTCAGAAACTACTTTAATTCCAGAAGAACGAACTTGCTGCATCAAATCAGTATGATCGGGAATACCTGGGCTTTTCATAACCAACGACGCCTGAAGTATTCTCTCCATATCATGACCTCGCTCTTCAAAATGAATACCCAATTTTATCAATTCAGTTTTGATCTGATTGGAAATACTTCCTGCATCAGAAAGAAAAACATCAAAGCCTTCTTTTACCGCCAAAATTGCAGCTCCGATTCCGCTTTCTCCACCTCCCAATATGATCAGTTTTTCTGCCATCATCGAATTTTGAGCGTTACTATTGTTAATATACTTAGGAGAATTCCAATAATCCAAAAGCGAGCTACTATTTTGCTCTCATGATATCCCAACTTTTGATAGTGATGGTGCAAAGGAGCCATCAAAAAAACACGTTTCCCTTCTCCAGTTTTTTTCCTGGTATATTTAAAATATCCTACCTGAAGTACAACTGATAAATTCTGAATTACAAAAATCCCACACAAAAGAGGTAACAACAACTCTTTGCGGATCATTAAAGCAATCACTGCTATTATGGCACCAATGGTTAAACTTCCAGTATCTCCCATAAAGACTTGAGCGGGAAAAGTATTGTACCACAAGAACCCAATTAGCGCCCCTAAAAAGGATGCTACAAAAATCGTTATCTCACCAGCATTTGGAATGTACATTACGTTGAGGTAATCCGAAAAAATGACATTCCCCGAGACCCAAGCAAAAATTCCCAATGTAAAAACCATGATTGCCGAACTACCTGCTGCCAGTCCATCGATTCCATCTGTTAAGTTTGCTCCATTTGAAAAAGCAGAAACCAAGAAAACAACAAAAGGAATAAATACAATCCAAGCATATGGTGTTGCATTTGGAATCCAATCAATCAATAGAGCATAATCAAATTCATTGTTCTTTAAAAATGGAATTGTTGTAATGGTAGATTTATCATCTTTTGAAAAACCTTCAATCCCGTGTTCAAATTGAGGGCTTGATTGTTCTAGTCTAACAACTACTTCAGAATGAAAGTACAAAGTTGATCCCACTACGATTCCCAAAATTATCTGTCCAATAATCTTAAAAACTCCCTTAAGGCCTTCTTTGTCTTTTCGGAAAACTTTAATGTAATCGTCTAAAAAACCTATAGCACCCATCCAAACCGTGGTGAAAATTAAAAGTAAGATGTAAATGTTATGTAGCTGAGCGATCAATAGTACGGGGATCAAAGTACTCATGATGATTATGAGTCCTCCCATTGTTGGAGTCCCTGATTTTTGAGCTTGTCCCTTCAAACCAAGTTCGCGGACTGATTCCCCAATTTGTTTAACCTTTAGGTATTCAATAATTTTTTTTCCAAAAATGGTGGAAAATATCAATGCAAAAAGAACAGATATAGCTGCCCGGAATGACAAAAACTGAAATAAGCTTGCCCCTGGTAACTGATACTGGTTTTCTAAATACTCAAATAAATAGTACAACATATTAAGATAATTTCAATAGTATTTTTTTTGTCACTTGGTAATCGTCAAATTCTGTTTTCACTCCTTTTATTTCCTGATAAGTTTCATGACCTTTTCCTGCGATGAGTAAAATATCTTTATTGGTCAAGAGCATACAAGCAGCTTTAATTGCTTCTTTTCGATCACTAATTTTGAGTGTTTTTTTGTAATCCTCAGGAGCAACACCTGCTTCCATATCTGCAATGATCGCATCGGGATCTTCTGATCTTGGATTATCCGAAGTAAAAACAACTCGATCGCTCAAACTTGCTGCAATTGTGGCCATCTTAGGTCTTTTTCCATGGTCTCGTTCTCCACCGCATCCTACAACAGTTATTAGATTTTCGTTTTTAGTTCGAACAGAATTAATGGTTTTCAAAATATTTTTTAGGGCATCGGGAGTATGAGCATAATCAACTATTGCCAAAATACCTTTGGGACCCCGTAAGGTTTCGAAACGACCCCTCACATTCTTAAGTTTACTGATCTCGGCCAATACCTCAAGAGGCTTTTGATCTAGAAGTAAAGCAATTGCATAAATAGCCAAAAGATTAGATGCATTAAAATTCCCAATCATGGGTGTCCATAACTCTTGATTATCAAACTTTATTTGCATCCCTGTAAATTGATGTTCTAAAATTTGAGCGCGATAATCGGCATAGTTTTCAAGTGCAAATGATTTTTTCTTTGCTCGGGTATTTTGGAGCATAAATATTGCGTTTTTATCATCTCCATTGACCAATGCGAATGCTGATTTTGGGAGCATCTCAAAAAATGATTTTTTAGTATCCCGATAATCTGCAAAAGTTTCGTGATAGTCTAAATGATCTCGTGAAAGGTTGGTAAATACTCCTCCTCTAAAATTCAATCCATGAATTCGCTTTTGATGGATACCATGAGAGGAAACTTCCATAAAACAATGACTTATCCCAAGGGCAACCATTTCACCTAAGTGCTTGTTAATTTCCAAAGGATCGGGAGTCGTGTGTGTTGCCTGAATTATATGACCTTCATATTTAATGGCAACTGTTGAAAGTAATCCAGGCGCATATCCCATGTGAGTAAATAGCTCAAAACATAAACTGGCGATGGTGGTTTTACCATTGGTCCCCGTAATTCCAATCAGTTCAAGATTACGAGAAGGATTTTCGTAATAATTATCCGCTAAAACAGCCAATGCTATTCGAGTATCCTGAACCTTTATTAATGTAGTTTTTGAAAGATCATGATCAATTTTATCTTCAATAATTATCACTTCTGCTCCCTTTTCAATTGCCTTATCAATGTATTTATGACCATCTACTATGTCGCCTTTTACAGCTACAAAAACACTGTCTTTTTCGACTTTCCGAGAATCATAAACAACAGTGCTAATCTGTTTCTCCAAAGAACCATAGGTTTGCTCGATAGCAACACCAAATAATATATTCTTTAACTCTTTCATGAAAGTTCCAATAAGATTTGTTGATTACTTTTCAACTTAGATCCATGCTTTAGTGATTGTTTAAATACTTTCCCTTTGCCTCTTAATTTTACCTTGAGACCCAAACGCTCCAAAATCATCAGAGCATCCATACCTGGCATACCTTTTACATTAGGAATGTTTTGATCTACCAATATTTGTTCTATTTTACCTTGGGTGATTTCCTGATTAGCTAAATTTAAATCAGGAACAACAACTTCAATTGGAGTTGCATTGAATATTTTAAGTGCTATTTCTTTGAAAACAGGCGCAGCAACTTCTGCACCATAATAGCCAAGAGCTTTATTTGGACGGTGAATAACAACAATACACGAGTACTTCGGTACATCTGCTGGGAAATACCCAACAAAACTTGCAACATACTGCGTTTCTTCTTTGGTGTAATCTACTTGACAAGTGCCTGTTTTACCTGCAATAGAAAATTTCTTGTCTTTTATTTTATGAGCTGTCCCCCACTTTTTGTCCACCACATTGAACATCATTTTTTTGACTTTCTCAAGAGTTTCTTGAGAACATATTGAAGAATTTATAACTTCTTTTTCAAAAACCTTTACAGGGAATTCACCAAAATTACCGATTCGATCAATGAACTTTGGCTTGACCATTTCACCATCGTTTGCTATTGCATTGTAAAAAGTTAAGGTTTGAAGCGGGGTCATCAAAACACCATAGCCAAATGCCATCCATGGCAAATCCAACCCGTCCCAGTCAGAGTCTGTAGGGTATGGAATTTTGGGTAAAGCTTCACCCTTAAAAGGTAAACCTAAGGGTTTATTTAAACCCATATTATAAAGGCGATCCACAAATTTAGAGGGATTTTTTTTGTAATTCTCATGAATGATTTTTACGATTCCTGTATTCGATGAAACCTCAAAGGCTTTTGATGCGGTTAACATACCATAACCTCCTTTTTTTGAATCTCTAACTTTATATTTTTTGTAAAAAGTAAGCTCACCTCCTGTGGTATCAACCAGGTCATTTTGATCGATTACCCCGTCTTCTAGTGCGGCAATCATAGCCATAAGCTTAAAGGTGGAACCGGGCTCGTGAGCCTCACCGACGGCATAGTTTAACTTTTCATAATATTTCCCCTTAGATGTTCTACCTAAATTGGATATGGCCTTGATATTCCCAGTTTTGGTTTCCATGACAACAACACTTCCATGATCTGCTTCATATTTTTCGAGTCGACCCAAGAGAGCATGATGTGCAATATCCTGCATATTGATGTTTAGCGTTGTGTGAACATCAAATCCCTCGGTGGGTTCTTTTTCATTATTATCGTTTATTGGTTTCCATTGTCCATTAGCGATTTTTTGTTTTAAACGCCTTCCATTCTCACCTTTCAAATATTGCCCAAAAGCACCCTCCAATCCTACTCTCAGATAATTACCACTGGGGTCCTTCTGTTCGTATCCAATAGTACGCTCTGCAATTTTTCCAATTGGATTTTCTCTTGCCAATCGTGATTCTATAATTAACCCTCCTTGCAGAGAAGATTTGTTAAACAAGGGGAAGCTTTTAATTTTTTTATGCGTTGAATAGTTTAAGTTTTTACCTATTAATAAATATCGATTTTTCTGAAGCCTAGCCTTTTTTAATTTTTGAAGATAAAAAGAGCTTGATTTGTCGAACAAATTAGCCAGAGCAATAGCCAGGCTATCAAGGTGTTTTTCAAAAAGTTTATCTGAAGGAACTTTGGCATCCCAACGAATTTCATATTTTGGGACTGTTGTTGCCAACAAACTTTGATCATCAGCATAAATATTTCCTCTGCTGGGTTGAAGTACAAAATTTTTAACCGTACGTTTTTGTGCTAAATCTCGATAATATTCTCCCTCAGTAAATTGAATGACAAATAATTTGTAAACCAAAGCAAGAGCAAAGACAAACAAGCCAAGTACCACCAGGTAAAAACGATTGTTTATTTTTTTTATCTCCGAACTCATTATTTATTTAATTCTACTGTTAGTTTTACTGGAGGTGTTTTAGCGGGCTTGATCCCTATTTCTCGTAGTGACTCTATTACACGAGACTCCATTTTTAATTCCATTAAATAAGCTCGCTTCTCAACAAATTCACTTTTCATTTCTTTCAATTCATTGTTTAGCTGAGCTATTTCAAATATTTTTTTGTCTGCCAAATGCCCACTTGAAATGATAATAAGAGCCAAAAAAGAGAGAAAAAAAATCATACGCCAGTTTTTCAAGGCATCATCCTTAATCAAAAAGTCGATATTCAAAAGCGACAATAGTTGTTTCATCTTTTTTCTGCTGTTCTTAGCTTTGCACTTCTTGCTCTACTATTTGTTTTTATTTCCTCTTCATTAGGGGTAACCAACCTTCCAATTTTTTTCATAGGAATAAATCGATTTCCAAAAAAGTCTTGTTCAGCAAACCCCTCAAAAACACCCTCTCTAATAAAACGCTTAACCAAACGGTCTTCTAACGAATGATAAGAAATACAAACTAATCTGCCACCAGGCTTTAGTATTTCAACAGCTTGCTGAAGAAATAACTTGATTGCTTCGAGCTCTTGATTTACTTCAATACGAATAGCCTGAAAAACTTGAGCTAGAGTTTTATTGAGAAAACGCTCAGGAATTAAAGGCTTAATTATTTCAATAAGGTCGGTTGTGGTTTCAACGTCACGCTCCTCTCTTTGATCCAAAATTGAAGCAACAATTTTGTGAGCACCCTTTACCTCACCATAAAGCTTTAGAATAGAAATCAATTGTTGTTCCGAATACGCATTTACAACTTCATAAGCTGAAAGCAGTGAAGTTTGATCCATACGCATATCCAATCGACCTTCAAGCCGAATTGAAAAGCCTCTTTTTTCATCATCAAATTGATGGGATGAAACCCCAAAATCAGCTAGAATACCATCAACCGCTCCTACGCCATAAAGCTTCAAATAACGCTTGAGGTCTTTGAAATTTGCTTGGATTAACTCAAACCTAGGATCTGAAAGTATGTTTTTTTGCGCATCTTGATCTTGATCAAAAGCATACAAACTTCCTTTTGAATCAAGTGATTTCAATATTTTTTTTGAATGACCTCCGCCTCCAAAAGTAACATCAACATAAACACCATCATTTTGTGAAATAAGATCACTTACACTGCGATTCAGTAAAACTGGATTATGATAATTGATTTCCATCTTTGTCTCCCATTACATCTTCAGCTAACTCGCCGAAATCTATTGTTGCTTCATTAATAGCTTCTTCGTAACGCTCCTTATCCCAGATTTCTAGAATATTTACAGCCGAAGAAATTACAGTTTCTTTTGAAATACCTGCATGAACAATTAGATCCTTTGGAATCAACAACCTCCCTGTTGAATCAACTTCGATTAATCGAACACCTGCAGTAAATCTTCTTATGAAATCATTGTTTTTTTTATTAAAACGATTGAGCTGATTTACTTTCAGCATCAACGCATCCCATTCTTTAAAAGGATACAACTCTAAGCAGGCATTAAATACAGCACGTTTCAATACAAATTGATCAGATAAATTATCAGAAAATTGTTTTTTCAATGCAACCGGGAGCATAATACGTCCTTTAATATCCGCCTTACATTCATATGTACCAATAAAGTGCTGCATCTTAATTGTTTGTGGATTAATTTATCAAATATAAAATATATTTACCACATTTTTCCACAAATCACCACTTTGTTAATAAGTTTATCAAAGTCAACTTAATAAAGACTTTAGCTTATAAGGGGTCAAAAAAAGACTGAATAGTATAATATTGACTATATTTGTTTGCTAAAGTCCATCGGGATTTAGGTTTAGTATGGAAAAAAAATTTAAAACAGAAAGCGACTTCAAATATCTAGAAATCGGAGATGGACAACCAATAGTTATTTTACATGGCCTGATGGGGGGGTTAAGTAATTTCAATGGAGTTGTTAACTTTTTTCCAAATAAAGGATACAAAGTCATCATTCCTGAACTACCCATCTACGAGTTGTCTTTAGTCAAAACCAACGTTGAAAACTTTTCGGACTTCCTAAAAAGATTTTTAATTGTAAAAAAAATTAAAAATGCCATACTTTTAGGAAATTCTCTTGGAGGTCATATTGGACTTGTTTTTGCTAGAAATCATCCTGAACTTATCAAAGGCCTTGTTTTAACTGGAAGCTCTGGATTGTATGAAAATAGCATGGGTGGAAGTTACCCAAAAAGAGGGAATTACGAATACATCAAAACAAAAGCACAAGAGGTTTTTTATGACCCCGCAATAGCTACCAAAGAAATTGTTGATGAAGTGTTTGATTTAGTAAACGACCGCAACAAATTAATTCGAACCCTGGCAATTGCCAAAAGTGCGATTCGCCATAATATGGCAAAAGATCTCCCAAAAATGCAAACCCCCACAGGCATAATATGGGGAGAAAATGATGTAGTGACTCCCCCAAATGTTGCAGAAGAGTTTGACAAACTACTTCCAAATTCTGACCTTTATTGGCTCAAGAATTGTGGCCATGCTCCCATGATGGAACACCCAGATGAATTCAATGAAAATCTATTCAACTGGCTAAACAAACATAATTTTTAGTTCAAATGAAAGTCACTTCGTCTGAGTTCGTAATAAGCAATACTGATCTCTCGAAATGTCCAAACGAATGCATCCCAGAATACGCTTTTATTGGCAGGTCAAATGTTGGTAAATCATCTTTAATAAACACACTGTGTGAGCGAAAAAACTTAGCCAAAACTTCTGGTAGACCTGGGAAAACTCGACTCATAAATCATTTTAAAATCAATAAATCCTGGTATTTAGTGGATTTACCAGGTTATGGATATGCTCGTACTTCCAAAACTTCAAAAAAAGCTTTTCAAAAACTAATAACGACTTACTTTGAAAAAAGAAAACAATTAGTTTCTGCTTTTGTTTTGATCGACATTCGACATGATCCCCAACCTATTGATTTAGAATTTATGGAGTGGTTGGGTAACCAACACATCCCTTTTGCAATTGTTTTTACAAAAGCCGATAAAGAAAAGCCCTTAGCGCTGAAAAGAAAAACAGAAGCTTATCTTCAGACAATGTTGGATGATGTTTGGGAAGAGTCTCCTCCATATTTCATTACATCCTCTTTACACAAAACTGGAGGAGAAGAACTTCTGAATTATATTGACTCACTGAAAAATGAGTTTGCTATTTAGGGGTAATTTACTTTCTATCGATATTTAATTTTTCTGCGAAATAATCACAAAAGTCATTCATGGTTGCAGCCATTTTTTCATCTTGAGTTGCACGCAAAAAAGTCTGACTCATTGTGACTAATGATTGATGAAAAAATACATTCATTTGATCAATCGGCATTTCTTTTACCCACATATCCATTCGAAGTGTTTCTTGGTTTTTTCCATCCCACAAAGACATCAATAAAGCTTGAGCTTCTTCTTCATTTACTCCTCCATCTGGAGCTGACCAAACAATTTTTTCTGGAATTTTATTTTCATCTAATTCTACTTCTATTGAAATATTAGTATTCTTTCCCATTTCTTTTATTTTGATGGTTTGTAGTTTGATTTATTAAAGAGATCCGTTCCTGAAATTTGCATAAGTTGGTCGAGGGAAGTATTTGGGTTTTTTTTCATGTAAGAACGAACAATTTGCCAGCCAATCCATTGCCCTACTTTACCTGGTGTTTCATTATCTATTTCTAAATAAAATTTTGAAAAAGGTGCAGGGTCAATAAATCGAAGACTCAAAGAAGATTGTGAATTGTAAAGCAATTCATTTTCAATAAAATATTGCCACATATATCGTTCATTGACCTGAACCCATTCCAGTTGAGCTTCAGAATAACTTATCTTTATGAAATTTGGAGTTTTGGGGAGCAGAATATCTTTAAGATACAATTTCTTCCCGTTGTAAACCATCTGTTCCAATAATGTTCTATTTGAAGAGTTTTTTACTACTGTAGTGCCCAACTCATCTACAATGTGCGAAGTCATAAATGGAAGTTCCATATCCTGTACAATGTAATTTGGAATACCTTCATAAAGAGGGTTTTTTGAACCCAAATAGGTGTCTAGTGAAAGAATCAATAGCGTATCCGTAAAAACTGTTTTACTTTGATAATCTACATTATTAACTACAGTTACCACATGAGGGTCTGGAATTTCAGGGAAATAATATTTGATGTGCTTGTAAAGTGATGTCAATTTTACTTTTATCGGATCTAAGGATGGATAAACTGTTTTGATCTCTGCATGTAAAAGGGTCTGAATGCTATCACGCTGTCTTTTTATCCAAATACTATCTGGAAATTGTTTTGGAAATAAATAAGGGTATTTCTTTTTTAAATTCAAATATTCTTGAGGGTCGGCATTGTAAAATTTAAGATCAAATCGATCAATTTTTATGTCTACAGGGATCGCATTAATCTCTGCTTCAAGTATATTTTCGTCAGAACAAGATGAAAAAATCGCAATAATAATTAACCAAAAGCTAACTTTTAAAAAAAATAATCTTAAAAATGGATTCATGTGGTGTGAATAATTTTTTGTGAAGAATAAGTTTCCTAATTTTATGCAAAGTTACATCCAAAAAACGGCTAAAGCATATGAAATCACCAGAAAAAGTAATTGACCACATAGTAAATTGGCTGAGCAGTTATGCTGATAATTCTGGAATGAATGGTTTTGTAGTGGGCGTTTCTGGTGGAATTGATTCTGCTTTAACCTCAACACTTTGTGCACTTACAGGAAAGCCTGTTTTATGTTTAGAAATGCCTATTCATCAAGAGCCTAATCAAGTTTCAAGAGCAAAGGAACACATTGCATGGCTCGAAAAAAAATTCACCAATGTGGGCCACCATTCTCTTTCCTTGAGTACGGTTTTTGAATCCTTTAAAAAAATAGTTCCTTCTGTGGAATCAAATGAAAATCAATTTTTAAGTTTAGCAAATACCAGAGCTAGGTTTCGAATGACTACTTTGTATTATTTTGCTGCTATGAAACACTATCTTGTGACTGGAACCGGTAATAAAGTAGAAGACTTTGGAGTAGGTTTTTACACTAAATACGGTGATGGTGGAGTTGATCTCAGTCCAATTGCCGATCTTATGAAGTCTGAAGTTTTTTTACTTGCCAAAATCCTCGGTGTTATCGAAGTTATCCAAAATGCTGCGCCAACTGACGGCCTTTGGGGAGATGATAGAACCGATGAAGATCAGATAGGAGCTACCTATGATGAGTTGGAATGGGCAATGAAAAACCAAAACGATAACAGTAATCTACGCTCAAAAAGAGAGAAAAAAGTTTTGGATATTTACACAAAATTAAACACCCAAAACCAACACAAAATACAAGCAATCCCAGTGTGTAAAATTCCTGAAGACTTGTAAAAAAGTATCGAGAAAAACTCAAATAACTCTATTCAATTTATTAGAAACCAATTTTTTGAGTTGGTAATAACTCATTACATCCTCCAAAATTTCAGAATTATGTTCACTTGTGTTTTCGACTTGTTTCTGTAATTCCTCTATTTTTTTATCAATCAATAACTTTCGTAAGGTCAAGATTGTTTCGTTGACTAATTGGGATATTTGACTGTCTCGTGATTTAACAAAAATATTTTTCTTCTCCCAATCATGAAGATGGTGTTGCTCTTCCCCCATCAAAATATTACTTACTAGAGAACTCAGCTCTCCACTTAAGGTTGGAACTATTTTGTCCAAAGCTAAACTTCCTTTTACTTGAAAATGTTGAATTAATTGATAAAATAAATTCTTAAAATCTGGATTTGCTAATTCAACTTCATCCTGTTGAAGGTCTAAAAATATTTTCTCAAATACTTTTGCTTTTACTTCTTTTACCTCCTCTAAAATATCTTCTTCTTCCGAAAAACTTAAAACCGATTCTTTAAAAACCTCTTCGCGATCTCCATACAACATCAAAATTTTAATGATCTGAAGTTCCAACTCATAGGTGTGATCAACTAAAGTTACCTCAGGGGTTTCGGTCTTTAGAATCCTAAAAGTGTCTTCTTGTTTTGAAGTTGGTTTTGTTTTATTTATTTGGCTTTTTTTTGTCTTTGCTTGTGCAAGAGCACTAAAAAGCACATCCTCAGAAATCTCCATTTGCAATGCACAACTCTGAATGTAAACTTCCTGCTGAATAGAATCAGGGATTTTGGATATACTTTCGATAATATCACGGATAGTAGCAGATTTTTTCATAGGATCACCTACTACTTCATCCAACAACAGAGAGGCTTTAAATTGAATAAAATCCTTTGCGTTTTCTTTGAGAAAGGATACCATTTCCTCCTGAGATGTCTTTTTGGCAAAACTGTCAGGATCCTCTCCTTCGGGGAAAGTACATACCTTGACATTCATTCCTTGAGTCAGAATGATATCAATCCCACGGAGTGCTGCACGCAATCCGGCGGCGTCCCCATCAAAAAGAACAACAATATTCTGAGTCAAGCGTTGAATTAATCGAACTTGAGGTTCTGTAATAGCAGTTCCAGAAGAAGATACTACATTGGTAACCCCTGCCTGGAACATTTGAATGACATCGGTGTAACCCTCCACCAAATAACAGAGGTCTTCTTTAGCTATGCTCTGTTTTGCTTCATGAATTCCATAAAGCACCTTGCTCTTGTGATAGATTTCGCTTTCTGGTGAATTGAGGTATTTGGCTGTTTTTTTATTTTCACCCAAAATCCGACCTCCAAAGCCTACAACTCTTCCCGAAAGACTTTTGATAGGAAACATTACTCTACCTCGAAAACGATCAATCTGATAATTTTCGTTTACAATGGTCAAACCTGTTTTTTCTAGGTATTTCAACTGGAAACCGTGTTTAAGTGCAGTTTTGGAAAAAGCATCTTTTTCTTGAGGGGAATAACCTAGATCAAATTTCTGAATGGTTTCATCGGTAAAGCCACGTTCCATGAAATAAGTCAATCCTATTGCTTTGCCTTCAGATACCTTCCAAAGAGTTTCTTTAAAATAATCATTGGCGTGTTCGGTTACCAAAAACATACTTTCTCGCTCGTTCAACTTTTCTTTCTCGGCTTCTGTTTGCTGGGTTTCTTCAATTTCAATGTTGTACTTTTTTGCTAAATAGCGAATAGCTTCTGGGTACGAAAAGTGTTCGTGCTCCATCAAAAAAGCTACAACATTCCCTCCTTTTCCACTACTGAAATCTTTCCATATTTGTTTTACTGGAGAAACCATGAAACTGGGACTGCGCTCTTGAGTAAAAGGACTCAAGCCCTTAAAATTAGTTCCTGATTTTTTTAACCCTACAAAATCACCTATTACCTCTTCGACTCGAGAGGTTTCGTATACCTTATCTATGGTGGTTTTTGAAATCAAAAATTAGGATTTACTTAGTT
Organism: uncultured Flavobacteriales bacterium; assembly: GCA_913020155.1. Classification (GTDB taxonomy): domain Bacteria; phylum Bacteroidota; class Bacteroidia; order Flavobacteriales; family Flavobacteriaceae; genus Arcticimaribacter. Next base: position 48,417 of record CAJWBA010000004.1, on the reverse strand, counting down.
CTATTATTGTTTTCGTGAAATAACGTAATTTACCATTAACTCAAGGGAATCTCGATAAGAACTTTTGGGTAAAGTCAATAAAATATCCAAAGCCTCTTTCTGAAAAGACTCCATACGTTTTTGTGCATAATCTAATCCTCCAGAATCTTTAACCGTCTGAATTACCTCTTTTACCCTTTCTTTGTCCTTATTGTATTTTTTTACGGATTGGATCAACCATTTTCTTTTATTTGAAGAAACATTATTGAGGGTGAAGATTAAAGGTAGTGTCATTTTTTGCTCCTTGATATCAATTCCCGTTGGTTTTCCAATTTTTGTTTCTCCATAATCAAAAAGGTCATCTTTAATCTGAAAAGCCATGCCAATAAGCTCCCCAAAAAGCCTCATTTTTTCAATTAAATCTTTATCTTTTGATACCGACTGAGCCCCCATTGCACAGCAAGCTGCTAAAAGTGTTGCTGTTTTTTGTCGAATAATTTCGAAGTAAATATCTTCTGTTATGTCTAAGTTTCTGGCCTTTTCTATTTGCAACAATTCTCCTTCGCTCATTTCTTGAACTGCAACCGAAATGATTTTTAATAAATCAAAATCTTCATTATGAATACAAAGAAGTAAACCCTTTGACAATAAATAATCACCCACTAAAACGGCAATTTTATTTTTCCAAAGTGCATTAATTGAAAAAAAACCTCTTCTTTGATTGCTGTCGTCCACAACGTCGTCATGAACTAGGGTTGCAGTATGAATTAGCTCAATTACAGAGGCTCCTCGATAGGTACGTTCAGAAACCTTTCCATTACCCAAAAGCTTTGCCGAAAGGAAGGTAAACATCGGACGCATTTGCTTACCCTTGCGGTTTACAATAAAATGTGTGATCCGGTTGAGAAGAGCTACTTTGGATGACATGGAGTTACTGAACTTTTGTTCAAAGAGTTCCATTTCATTATAGATCGGTTTTTTTATTTGTTCGGTAATTTTCATACTCATCCACTAATATACAATTTCATTAAAGAACTATCTTTTAGATTCTTTATTGGCGAGTTGACCGCATGCGGCGTCAATGTCTTTACCTCTTGAACGGCGTATTGTATTAGTTATTCGAGCAGCAGTTAATTTTTTTTGATACATCGCCATAGCGTTGTTTGAAGCTTGCTCAAAATCGTCATCCCCAATATGGTTGTATTCGATTAAATTTACTTTTGAAGGTACTTTTCGACAGAAATTTACTAATGCTCTGGCTTCCTCTGGGTTGTCGTTAACTCCCTTCCATACGATGTATTCGAATGTTATTATTTTATGTGTTGCATCATACCAATACTGAAGTGAAGACAGCAAATCAATCAAGGGAAAATTTTCAGAAAAAGGCATAATCTTCTCTCGGGTTTCTTGAATCGCTGAATGCAATGAAACGGCAAGATTAAATTTAACTTCATCATCTGCCATTTTACGAATCAATTTTGGAATGCCAGAAGTTGATACCGTAATTCTTTTAGGTGACATTCCTAAACCCTCGGGGGAGGTTATCTTGACAATAGATTCAATTACATTTTTGTAGTTCATCAAGGGTTCACCCATTCCCATAAAAACAATATTCGACAGTGGTATGTCGAAATAAGTTTTACTTTGTTGATCGATCGCAACTACTTGGTCAAAAATTTCGTCAACGTTGAGGTTGCGCATTCTATCCAACTTAGATGTTGCACAAAATTTGCAGTCCAAACTACAACCGACCTGTGAAGATATACATGCGGTCGTTCTGTTTTTTGCAGGAATTAAAACAGATTCTATGATTCGGTTGTCATGCAATTTAATTGCATTTTTAAAGGTTCCATCTTTACTTCTTTGCTGTTGGTATACGGCAATATGATTGATTGTAAAATAGGTATCCAGTAGAAGTCTTGTTTCTTTTGAAAGATTGGACATCCTATCAAAATCATGCACACCTTTACTCCACAACCACTGATATACTTGGGTTGCCCTGTATGCTTGTTGCCCATGAGATTTAAAAAAATCTTGAAGAGCTTCCTTAGATAGTGCACGAATATCTTTTTTGACTAACTCCATAAACTCTTTTACAAAATTGATTTAAATAATCAACATAGCATCTCCGTAGGAATAGAAATTGTATTTTTCTTTGATGGCTAACTGATACGATTCTTTTATAAAATCTGGGTCAGCAAAAGCTGAAGCCATCATCAACAATGTTGATTTTGGGGTATGGAAATTCGTGATCATACAATCTGCAATTGAAAATTCGAAAGGTGGGAAAATGAATTTATGAGTCCAGCCTTCATAGGGATTTAAAGTTCCAATTGAGGACACTGAACTTTCAAGTCCTCTCATAGAGGTTGTTCCAACGGCACAAACTTTGTTTTTCTTTGATTTAGCTTCATTTACAATCAGAACTGCTTTTTCATCTATTATCAATTCTTCCGAATCCATTTTGTGTTTCGACAAATCCTCTACTTCTACTGGATTAAAAGTACCCAAACCAACATGCAAAGTTAATTCAGCTAAATCAATTCCCTTGATTTCTAAACGCTTCAATAAGTGCTTCGAAAAATGCATTCCTGCTGTGGGAGCCGCAACCGCACCCTCATTTTTTGCATAAATGGTTTGATAACGTTCTTTATCCGAAGCCTGATGTTCCCTTTTGATGTATTTTGGAAGTGGAGTTTGACCTAACTGCTTTAGTTTTTTTCGGAATTCAGAATAGGATCCGTCAAACAAAAAACGTAAAGTTCTACCTCGAGAAGTTGTATTGTCTATGACCTCGGCTACTAAGCTATCATCATCACCAAAATAAAGTTTATTTCCTATTCTAATTTTACGAGCAGGATCTACCAAAACATCCCACAAGCGTTGCTCTTCATTTAATTCTCTTAATAAAAAAACTTCAATTCTAGCTCCAGTTTTTTCTTTATTACCAAACAAACGAGCAGGAAAAACCTTGGTGTTATTCAATACCATAACGTCTCCTTCAACGAAATAATCGATTACATCTTTGAATTGCTTGTGCTCAATTGAACGGTCTGCTCTATTGAGAACCATTAATCGTGCTTCGTCACGGTTTTCTGCAGGGTGCTCTGCTAGTCTTTCTTCTGGTAAATCAAATCCGAAATCAGATAATTTCATAAATAAACTTTATTGGTTGAATTTATTATAAAAATAAATATTAAAAAGACAAATATACTACCTCGGCATAGGGGTTGTCAAGTAAATGAAGTTTTTTCCTGTATTTATTTTTTAATTAACTTAAAATCAATAAGTTGAAGATCGTTCCAGAAGTTAGGATATGATTTTGTTACTACATCTGCATTTGCAATTTGGAGGGGAATTTTCAATGCAAAAGGTGCAAAGGCCATTGCCATTCGATGGTCGTGATAGGTTGCTATTGTTTGATTTTCTTTGAAATTTTGAAAAGCACTCAAATGTAAACTGTTTTTTGTAACTCGAATGTGAGCTCCTAATTTTGCCAATTCATTTTCTAAGGCAACAAGTCGATCCGTTTCTTTAATCTTGAGCGTATGAAGACCTAGAAGATCACAACCTACTCCAAGACCATAACAACTTACCGCTATAGTTTGTGCAATATCTGGTGCCTCCACTAGATTCAATTCTATTGAATCAGGTAATTGAAAATCTTTAATTTTTTCAAGGGTAATTTGACCAGATTTAAAACTGGTTTTTACTCCTAATTTTTCGTAAATGTTGACCAAGACGGCATCTCCTTGAAGACTGTCGTTCCGGTAACTATTCAAAATAATTTTACCCTCATCGCTCAAAGCAACACAACTGTAAAGATAGGATGCTGAACTCCAGTCAGACTCTACCGTTTGAATTTGAGATTCAATTTGCTTTTGCGGTTTTATTCTGATTGTGTCATTTTCAAAATGGGAACGAATTCCAATGCGTTGCAAAAGAGATAAGGTCATTTTGAGATAGGGTAAGGAGGTTATTTCTCCTTCAAGAGTTAGAGTTAGTCCGTCTTCTAATTGTGTGGAAATCAATAGTAAAGCCGAAATGTATTGGCTGCTTATATTTGCTGGCAAGGTTACATGTCCACCAGATAATATTTTACCTTTAATTAGTAGTGGTGGAAATCCTTCTTGATTTTCATAGACTATGTCAGCACCTAATTTTTTGAGTGCATCCACCAAAACTCCAATAGGTCTTTCTTGCATCCTTGAAGAACCTGTTAAAACGACTTCTCTTCCACTTTGGGTTGCGAAAAATGCAGTTAAAAAACGCATTGCTGTTCCAGCATGATGAATATCTATTAGATTTGAATCAGTAATTAAAGCATGATTCATTGCTATGGAATCGTCTGAATTTGAGGCATTTTTTATTTTAAGCCCAGGATATAAAGCTTTTAAAAGCAACAGTCGATTTGTTTCACTTTTTGAACCTGTAATATTTAGATTTCCAGAGCATTTTAGGGAAGTATGGTTGATCTTTAGTGGCATTATTATTGTTTGAGTTTTGAATTGTCTTGATGTCTTTCGTGGTCGCGTTTTGTTTTTAGATCAAGTTTTTTGTCGAATGCTTCTTGCAAATTGATTCCCGTTTGATTAGCAAGACATAAAACAACAAAAATAACATCAGCTAGCTCTTCGCCTAAATCTTTATTTTTATCAGATTCCTTTGAACTTTGTTCGCCGAATCGGCGTGCAATAATTCTGGCGACTTCACCCACCTCCTCAGTTAATTGAGCCATATTTGTAAGTTCATTGAAGTAACGAACCCCGTGTTCACGAATCCATATGTCAACAGCTTTTTGGGCATCTTGAATTTGCATAATGTTGTTTTTTGTAAAAATACATTAAGTCAATAAACTGTACAAAGGTCAGGCGTTTCAATAAAAATATTTTACAAAATATCCATTAAAACAGCTAGTTCATCAACAATCAAACATTCTTGATGCAAATCCTCTGAATGAGAATTGAAATGAATGGCTTGCATTCCAAGCTTTAGAGCTCCTTGAATATCTGCCTCCAAACTATCACCAATCATCAACGCATGTTCTGGAAGTACTTTTGCCTCTTCTAAAGCGGTAATAAAAATGGTTGGATGTGGCTTTTTGTACCCAACTTTTTCTGCTGTCAAAACAACATCAAAAAATCGAGCTATTCCAGAGTTTTGAAGCTTCCGTTGCTGAACATTTTCAAATCCATTGGTTATAATATGGAGCTTGTATTTTGAAAACAAGTATTCCAATACAGCTATTGTATCCTGAAAAAGATGAGTATGCTTGGATAACCGTTCAATGTACAATTTTGATATTTTATCAATTAGTTTTGCAGAGGGATTTATCCCCATCTTTACAAATGTTTTTTCCAATCGAAGTCGACGCAATTCGGTTTCAGAAATTTTGTTCTCTCGATATAGTTTCCAATAAAAATGATTTATTGGATCATAGATATACAGGAAATTTTGAAGTGATAAATCAAATTTCAATTCCTCAAATATTGATGCAAAAGTGGCTTCAGAGTTTTTTTCAAAATCCCAAAGCGTATGGTCTAAATCAAAAAAAACATGTTGTATTTTCTGAATTTCAGTCATGTTTCAAAATATAGTTCTTGTAGGCTTGTTTCCAAGATTTATTATTGTTATTTGAAGAAAAAATTGCGTTAGATACAGAGAAAACATGAACTCCAGTGGGAGTTGGAATTTGATCTTGAAGTTGGTTTAATTTTTGAAAAGCAGAATGTGAGTCCATTTTTCGCAAGGCATCTTCTCCTGCAACTACTGAATAAAGAACTAATGTTGTTTCTACTTCGTTTTCTAAGTCATAGAAACGAAAAGGAACGGCAGTACTGGCTCGATACCCTATTTTATCGTTATAACCCAGACTAAAATCTGCCATCTCTTCCATACCCAAAATATTACGATAAGACTCGAAAACCGCTGTTACTCCGGAGTTAAAACGAAGAAATTTAGTGTTTCTATGAATTATTTTCTCAAAACGTTCAATTTCTGTTTTAAAACTTCTAGCTTTCTGACGTGCTTCTGTTGATACCAACAAAGAACTTTTGTGGTAATCTGCTACATATTTTATCAAGGAATGGAAGTGCGAGTTAAAAACCGAAATACCCTGATCGTAATAGGAAATTTCGGAAAACAAAAAGAAAAATCGAGGTTTAAATTTGGTTTTTCTAAAAAAGTTAAGAAAATCGTCAAAATTATTCCATGGATCTTTCCAAAAGCCCAGCAAGACCATAATATGTTCTAAAATAATCCAAATTTTAAATTCACTGATATTCAAAAAGACTTGTGCTGAATTCCTTAAAAAGGATTTGTGTTTGTACTTGTATGGAGAAACAACATCTATCAAAGGTATTAAAGAATTCGAGGGCATTTTGTCTGTTTTGAGTTCAGGGAATTTTTTTACAAAAAGTTCATAAAAGTTTTTTGCCCATAAATCGATAACGGGTAATTCTAAAAAATTATTTTGAACAGCTAAACATTGATCACTAGTGAACCTCCCCAATTCATCCTTCACATGAGGTAAATATTCCTCATATCTGCTCATCAAAAAGAAAGAGCAAGCGAACACATCATAGGGAATCATAGAATTTTGATCACATTGAAAAAAACAGGGAACACCGTCCCACTGGGAAACTTTAATATCAAAACCCTTAACCCCTTGTTCAAACAGCAATGGATTTGAATTGACAAAAAATTCATTTCCCAAAGGAGTTTGTGTGTAGCTCATTTTTGGACCACTTTGAGCAATAAAAACCTCTAACTTTATTGTAAAATCAACTGGAATACCCAAAACACTTTCAAAGAAATGCTTGAATGTATAGCGAAGTCGAGATGTTATTTTGTGGGTGTAAACCAACAACATAATCATAATAGTTTTTGTCTGCAAAGCTAAAATACCCTTTTTCAGAAATAATCAAATGATCTAAAAGTTTTATATCCAAATTATTTCCTGTCTTTTTAATTTTAGTCGTTAATTTCAAATCACTTATACTGAAACTCAATTCCCCTGAAGGATTATTATGAGCATTGATCAATGCTGTTGCCCATAATCGAACTGCATTTTCAAAAAGTAAACGTACATCAACCGTAGTTTCCGAAATACCGCCTTTACTCAAACATTTTTTAAGAGAACATGATTCTGAATATTCAAGTAAATTTCCCAAAATTCCTCTTGTTCTAGATAGCTCAAAACAGAAAACAGAATATTATAAGCTTTTTTCTTGAATTACAACTTACTTTTTCATGGAAAGGAAGCTTCTGAATTCTTTTAACAAGTTCAAAAGTAGCTTTAATTTTTACTTCTTAAGCGGGTCCTATTCCCTTCCATTTTAACAACTCTTCAAGATTGATTCTTTACAACTCGCTTAAACCAGTATTTATTGGAACAATAAGTCGCCGCATCAATTGTTCAGCTGTTTTTCCTTGATCACCTCTTCCAATTAAGATGGCTAACAATTTGGCATTGGTTAAATGCTGAGATCCTTTAGCAATCAATTTTTCTCGCAGTTGTTCTTCAACAGACCAGTCTTTTGGTGTAAATTTGGGGAGATTTGGTTCAATAGTAAAGTATATTTTTAGTTTGGTTTATCATTGTGGCTTGTCCTTCAAATCGAATTCGTTTATAAAAATAAAACTTTTAAAGTAATGAAATACCCTCCAAAACACCACCAAGAAAAACGTTTCGAAAATGCGTTAGAACTAATCAAAATGTATCCTCTGGCTACCATAATTACCTCAAGCAACAATAAAGCACTAAGTTCTCATACTCCTTTGATTCACAAGATTGAGGGTGCTTTGGGTACTTTGGTAGGACATTTGGATAAATTTAATCCACAAATTGAACATTTTAAAGACTCTAAACACGATTTAGAGATTGTTTTTCATGGACCAGAAGCTTACATTTCTCCATCAAAATACAGTACTACTCAACTTCCTACTTGGAATTATTTCAAAGTCCACTTGAGAGGGAAGATTTATTTAACTGAAGATTCTCAAAGTGTAAAACAAAGTTTGATTGAAATGACTTCATTTATGGAGGGAGATCAACCTAAATATATTCTTGAAGAAAGTAACCCTAGGATGGAGGCAGCTTTAAATTACATTGTTGGCTTTAGAATAGAAATAACTTCTTGGTTGGGAAAATATAAAATATCTCAAGATAAAATTAAAAAAGATCAAGAAAGAGCTAAACAAGCAATGATTAACTCTCAATCGCAAGTTATTAAAAACATTGAGTGCTTGTACTTGAATCATCAAACTAAAAATTAAGAACAGAATTTCTGAGGATTTCCCAATTCAAACCTCCATAGTTTCCAGAACTCATCATTAAGAGTATACTTTTATCCCAATTGTGCTCTTCAAGGAATTTATAAAATTCTTTGGACTCAGAGAATACAATTATATTTTCATCTCCAAAAGCTTTTTTTATTTCTTCTTTAGAAAGCAGTATGCCGTTTTTGATTTTCAGAGCTTCAGGATCATAAAAAACAATTGCCTCATCTGCTAATTTTAGTGAGTTCTTGTATTGACTTATAAACTCGGGGTTCAAGCTGCTGTAGGTGTGTAATTCCAAGCAAAAAACTTTGTGGTGTTCTTCAAATTGTTGTGCAACTGCCAATGAAGTAGCTTTAACCTTGCTGGGAGCATGTGCAAAATCTTTGAATAAAAAAGATGAACCATTATCTCCTATTTTCTCTAAGCGTTTGGATGCTCCTTTAAAACTTGGTATTGCTTCCAGAAATTCTGCTTGATCAACACCCATCAATTGGCATATCCATTGAGCTCCAGAAATATTGGATAAATTATGTTCTCCAAAAACTTCTAAGGGTAAATCTCCTTCGTCTGTTTTCAAAAAAGTAATCCCCTTTTTTATTTCATAATTTGGAAGATGGTATCCTTCTTTACGAATCGCATTTTCAGAAACTTGTGTGAGTTGTGCCAAAACAGGATCCGCTTCGTTGTAAACTAAAACTCCACCTGGAACAATCGAATCAATATAGGTTTTAAATTGTTGAACATAATTTTCTTCGGTCGGAAAAACATTAATATGATCCCAGGCAATTCCGGAAATCAAAGTTACGTGAGGTTTATACCACAAAAATTTAGGTCTAAGGTCTATTGGTGATGAAAGATATTCGTCTCCCTCAATTAACATGAAATCATTATCGTCAGTCAAATGAACCATTGTATCAAAACCCTCTAACTGTGCGCCTATCATATAATCAACCTCCCTCTCCCAATAATTCAATACGTGAAGTACCATGGATGTAATGGTTGTTTTTCCATGACTACCTGCAATTACAACCCGTGTTTTTTCTTGGGCTTGTTCATATAAAAACTCAGGATATGAATATATTTTTATGCCCAGTTCAATGGCCCTGAGCAATTCAGGATTATCTGCCCTTGCATGCATACCCAAAATAATGCCGTCAGTTTTTTTTGTAATTTTTTCAGAAAACCATCCCGTTTTTTCTGGAAGAATCCCTGCTTTTTCAAGTCGAGATTTTGAAGGTTCAAAAACAGTATCATCGCTTCCGGAAATCTCAAATCCTTTTTGATGAAGAGCAAGAGCAAGGTTGTGCATTGCACTTCCCCCGATGGCGATAAAATGAAATTTTTTCACGAAGCTAATTTATTTTAAATATAAAGCTGGCTTAAATTTAGGATTAATTTTTAGAGCTAAAGATTTATTTAACTCCACTTTCTCATTGTTGTTTTGTTTTTTATGAAGAAGGTCTAGTTTTTAATAAACTCATTCTTTGGGGAGGTTACTGTATGCGTCAAAGCTGTCCAGATAGTATTCAAGAGCACAAATGGATTTAGAAGTGTCCAAATTAAATTTTAAACCCAAGCTTGCAATCTGATAACTGAGATTTTTGCTTTTATTTTTAAAATAAACTTCATTTTTTTGAACATTGCAGGGGTTCAAAAAAGTTAGCTTTTCAAACGCTCTTTGATATTTGTCAGTGGCCTCATCTCGATAACCCTCAGACTCTAATACGAAACCCTTGGCCAGTAAGCCCTCTGCTGGGATGATTTCAAAAAGAAGTTGGGCATATTTATTTGCTTTTTCAAAATCCCCTCCTAAAAATCGTGGTAATTTGGTGTAAATCCCAGCTAATGCTTCTAAAGTTGGTAAGTTAAGTGAATCTAATTGATATGCTTTTATGAAGTTGGTTTTCATTGAATTCACATTGTGTAATGCTTTAATCTTACTCAATTCATCGATTCTTATCCCATATGCTCCAGCTAATTTATTATGAAGATTTGCGGTTCCATAACCTGCTTCAACTAGTTTATTGAAAGAAGCTATTACCGTTTTAAAATCTTTGTGCCGAGTTGACCATTTGATGATTGTAAATAAATTATCCCTTGAGTCGTCATTATTTTGTAAAATTGCTAATGTATCAAGATAAGCCTGATCTTTTGAAAATTCATAGGTCGCAAAAGGGGTTTTCCCTCGAGTAATACCGACCCAAATAGAAAAATAAATTAGATGAACGAAGAGTAATCGAAGCATGCTGATTTTTAGGCTATTGAATTCTCTAATAGCAGGACTTCCCATAGTTCATCCTTCAGAGCTTGAAGGTTAAGTTGACTAACTGACGAAATCATTGTGTGAGGAATGTTGGAGAAGCTCTGCTTCATTTCCAGCGCATATGCTTCTATAAGTTCTCTGTCTAGCAAATCACATTTTGTAAGCACAATCATGTATTGCTTATCCAAAAGCTCCGGATTAAATTCTTGAAGTTCACGTCTTAAAATTTCAAATTCTTTTTTAACATCCTTTGTGTCTGCAGGAATCACATACAATAAAACAGAATTTCGCTCTATGTGGCGTAAAAAATAATGTCCCAATCCTTTCCCTTGAGCTGCTCCTTCAATAATTCCCGGAATATCTGCCATTAAAAAAGATCTAAAGTCGCGGTAATGAACAATTCCTAGGTTTGGTTTTAAAGTAGTAAACTCGTAATCAGCAATCTTGGGTTTTGCTGAGGTCAAAGCAGCCAAAAGGGTTGATTTTCCAGCGTTGGGAAATCCAACTAAACCAACATCAGCCAATAGCTTTAACTCTAAAGTAACTAGGCGTTCTTCTCCTTTGATCCCTTGCTGAGCATAACGTGGAGTTTGTCTTGTGGAAGATTTGAAATGCCAATTTCCACGACCTCCTAAACCTCCTTTTACAACTATTACTTCCTGACCTTTTTCTGTAATTTCGCAGATTACTTCTTCGGTTTGAGTATCTTTAATTACTGTCCCTAGAGGAACATCAATGTAAATGTCTTCCCCTTGTGCTCCTGAGCTTCTATTTTTACTTCCGTGTCCACCATGCTCAGCCGAATAGTGCTTCTTGAATTTGAAGGTGTACAAAGTCCATAGGTTTGAATTTGCTCTTAATTTAACATGTCCACCTCTTCCTCCGTCACCTCCATCGGGACCTCCTTTGGTAATGTATTTTTCTCTATGTAAATGAACAGATCCTTTACCTCCATTCCCAGAAGTTAAAGACAACTTTACATAATCCACAAAATTACCCTCAGTCATAATTTGTTCTTAAAAACGATCAATAATATATTTTAATCGAGTAGTAATTTCTTCGATTGAACCAATACCATTTAGGCTGTAGAATTTATTTTGATTTGAGTAAAATTCCTGCAAAGGTGCTGTTTTTTTATTGTATTCCTCAAAACGATTTCTAATTTTGGCTTCGTCTTGATCATCTGTTCGACCACTCATTTTTCCCCTTTTAAGTAAACGCCCTACCAACTGATCATCAGAGACTTCCAAAGCAATTGTAGCAGTGATTTGCATTTCTTTTTTACTTAAAAAAAAATCCAAAGCATCTGCCTGAGTTGTAGTTCTTGGAAAACCATCAAAAATAAATCCTTTGCCCGTTGTGTTTTTTTCAACTTCAGCCTCTAACATCTTTATTGTTACAGAATCTGGAACCAAATCTCCCTTATCCATGAAGGATTGAGCGAGTTTTCCTAAATCGGTAACATTTTTTATGTTCGAGCGGAAAATATCTCCAGTCGAAATATGGACCAATTCATATTGATTCTTTAAAAATTCTGCTTGGGTACCTTTACCTGCTCCAGGTTTACCAAAAAGAACAATGTTAATCATAGTGTAATAGTATTTATAAGAAAACAAAGATACCCAAATTAAAGTGCTTTTTGTGTTTCCATTAAAGATATCAAAGATATATGCGTATTTTTGTTAAAAAAAATTATGTCTTTTTTTTCAACCCACAAAACCATAGGTGTTTTAGGCGGAGGTCAATTGGGGAAAATGTTACTCTACACAACTCGTAAATGGGATATTAAAACTCATGTTCTTGATCCCAGTGATGAAGCTCCATGCAGATTAGCTTGTGACTACTTTGAAGTTGGAGATTTTAAAGACTTTCAAACGGTTTATAATTTTGGAAAAAAAGTAGATGTATTAACATTTGAGATCGAACATGTAAATCTCGATGCATTAAAAAAACTGGAAAAAGAAGGGGTTGATGTTTATCCCTCTGCTGCCAACTTAGAGATTATTCAAAATAAGAGTACCCAAAAAGATTTTTATGTCAAACATGATATTCCTACTGCAAAATATAAAAATTTTGAAAATACTGATCAGCTAATAAATGCTGTTGAAACGGGGGCTTTAAACTTTCCTTTTGTTTGGAAGTCCGCTTTGCTTGGATATGATGGAAATGGAGTGAGTGTAATTAGAAATCATGAGAAACTTGTTCAGCTTCCAAAAGTTGCCTGTTTAGCTGAACAACTAGTATCATTCACACATGAGCTTGCTGTAATCATTTGCAGGAATCCTTCGGGTGAAGTAGTTGCTTACCCGACTGTAGAAATGGAATTTCATCCAGAGGCAAATCAAGTAGAATATGTTTTACATCCAACGCGTTTGGATAAAAAAATTACTGAAAAAGCAAAAAATATTGCTCTTCAGGTTTCCGAATCCTTTGAACATGTGGGCTTACTTGCTGTTGAACTGTTCTTAACTGCGGCGGGAGATATTTTAGTTAACGAAGTAGCACCAAGACCACACAATAGCGGACATGTTACACTAGAAACTTCTTACACCGATCAATTCGAACAACACATCAGAGCAATTCTTGATCTTCCCCTTGGAAATCCAGAAAATAAAGTCTCGGGAGTTATGGTTAATTTAGTGGGAGCCGAAAAACATACTGGAGCAGTCCATTACAAACATATGAATAGCATTTTGAAAATGTCCGGAGTTACTCCCCACATTTACGGTAAAAAAGAAACTCGCCCTTTTAGAAAAATGGGGCATGTAACCATCATCAACAAAGATCTTGAAACAGCAAGGAAAATAGCTGAAAACGTTAAAAAGACAATACAAGTAATCTCGAAATAATATGACAAAAATTGGAATTATCATGGGAAGTAAATCTGATCTTCCTGTTATGCAAGAAGCAATTGACATTCTCAAAAAATTTAAAATTAAGGTAGAGGTTGATATTGTGTCAGCTCACCGCACACCTGAAAAAATGATTTCTTACGGGCAAGAAGCTCATAAAAGAGGCATTCAAGTTATTATTGCTGGTGCTGGAGGCGCTGCACATCTTCCTGGAATGATCGCCGCTACTAGTCCCCTCCCAGTAATTGGTGTTCCTGTAAAATCGAGCAACTCTATCGATGGCTGGGATTCCGTTTTATCAATATTACAAATGCCTGGAGGTGTTCCTGTTGCAACAGTTACTTTGAATGGTGCTAAAAACGCAGGTATACTAGCAGCACAAATTTTGGGAAGTACAGACAAAGAAGTACAACAAACCATCGTTGAATACAAGGAATCTTTGAAGACCAAAGTGATGGATTCAGCTAAAAACATAAACTAAAAAAACACTTTTTTCTTTTGAAAAAAATTCTTAACACCCCTTTTGACACTTTACGTCAAAGTGCTCCTTTTGACCAAATTAAAACTGCTGATTTTATTCCAGCACTCGAAATAGAAATTGAGAATACATTAAAAGAAGTCGATCAGATTTGTACCCAAACCGAATTGACTTCTTTTGAAAATACACTCGAGGCCTTGGATCAAAGTGGTGAACAACTGGGAATAATTACCAGCATCCTTTTCAATTTAAATAGTGCAAAAACAAGTACTGAACTTCAAGAGGTAGCACAAAAATCGGCTCCATTACTAACTAAGTTCCAAAATGACATCCGTTTAAATGATATTTTGTTTACTCGAATTAAAACCGTTTATAAGCAGAAAGAAAAACTGAACCTTACTCCAGAACAAAATACCCTCGTTGAAAAAGAATACAAAAGCTTTGTTCGAAATGGTGCACTTTTATCTACAAAAGAAAAAGAAAAACTTCGTGCAATTGACGTAGAATTAGCTCAATTAAGTCTCACATTTGGAGAACACGTTTTGGCAGACAGTCAAGCATTTGAACTTCATATTACCCAAAAAGAACAACTAGCTGGTTTACCAAAGACAAGCATTGTAATTGCAGAAAATTTAGCCAAAGAGAAAAAGAAAAAAGGCTGGATTTTTACCCTTGACTACCCTAGTTACGTTCCTTTTGTCACCCATGCAGATAACCGAGATCTCAGGGAAAAAATGAGTCGTGCTTTTGGAAAAAAAGGGTTTCAAGAAAATGAAAACAACAATGAGGAAATCATCCTAAGACTTATCTCTCTGAAAAAGGATCGGGCTAATTTATTGGGATACAAATCTCATGCTGATTTTGTTTTGGAAGAACGTATGGCTAAGTCTAAAAAAATTGTAAATGAATTTTTAGATGATCTTTACCAAAATGCGCTTCCATTTGCTCAAAAAGAATGGGAACAACTGGAACAATTTGCGAAAGATAAACTCAATTTAACTGAACTACAAAAATGGGATACTGCCTATGTTTCAGAAAAGCTAAAACAAGAGCTTTTTGATTTTGATGATCAAGTTTTGAAGCCTTACTTTCCTCTACCAAGGGTACTGAACGGTTTATTTGAAATTGTAAAACGGCTTTATGGACTCCGTTTTAAGAAATCTAATGCCATCAAGGGATATCATAAAGATGTTGACTGTTATGAAGTTTTGAATGAAGCTGGAGACTATTACGCAATATTGTATGCAGATTTCCACCCACGTGAAGGAAAAAGAAGCGGAGCCTGGATGACGTCTTATCGATCCCAAAACCAAAAAAATAGACCCCATATCTCAATTGTTTGTAATTTCTCACCACCAACAGATACTTCTCCAGCCCTTTTGACCTTCAATGAAGTGACCACTCTTTTTCATGAATTTGGACATGCCTTACATGGAATGCTTTCCAATACCAAATATAGCAGCTTAAGCGGAACAAGTGTGTCTTGGGATTTTGTTGAATTACCGAGTCAAATTTTAGAAAATTGGTGCTATCAAGGAGAAGCTCTTTCCTTGTTTGCAAATCATTTTGAAACTGAGGAACCCCTTCCTATGCAGTATGTTCAAAAAATAAAAGATGCTGCCCAGTTCCAACAGGGGATGCAAACTTTACAACAGTTGAGCTTTGGATATTTGGACCTTTCTTATCATGATGAAAACGTGATGAATATTGATTCTGTTCCTTTACATGAAAAAAAACAAATTGCTAAATTACAATTCACTCCAAGTATCGCAGAAAATTGTTTGAGCACTTCCTTTTCTCATATTTTCCAAGGAGGATATGCAGCAGGATATTACAGTTATAAGTGGGCGGAAGTATTGGATGCTGATGCTTTTGAGTTATTTTTAGAAAAAGGGGTTTTTGATAAACAAACTGCAAAAGCCTTCCACGACCACATACTTTCAAAAGGGGGAACACAACACCCTATGGATCTTTACAAACGTTTTAGAGGTTCCGAACCCGATCCAAAAGCATTATTGAGAAGAGCTGGACTTATTCAATAAGATTGAACTTTTTCCATGCAAGATATCCTCCATCAAGATCAAGGATTTTTTTAAAACCTAAAGAGTTCATTTAAATATAGGCTTTTTTACATCGCTTCCCAGAACTGCAATAAAAAAATAGGAGCGTCTTTTTCAATTCATCGATTTTTTCTTTAAAACCATCCTAAAAAACAGATCTGTTTAGAGCTCCCGCTATGAAAGCCTCTTCAAATTCTTCTGCTGTTCTGACATCAATTAGAAGGTTTTCGGGAGTTCGTTATGAATAAAACAAATCTGATGAAATTGTAAAAATTGAACTCTAAAAGAGCATGTAAAAAAAATAAAACACTCATAAATTTTTTCAACACAAATACAAAACAAGCAACCCAAAAAAAGGAACTGCTTCCACCCAAAAAAGATTACGATATGAGGATTGATGAATTGAAGTTGTGCAAAGAAAATAAACATACAATACCACCATTAATAAATACGCAAACCAAAAAATTAAACTGTTTAAAAAAGAAAGTAGAATAATAATTAACCCCAATAAAACGCCTAATAATTTTGTTTTTGAAACTCCTAAAGATTGTGGGATTGTACCCAACTTTAAGGAATCTGTTTGAGAATCAAATATCTCGAACGGCAGGATTGCTAAAATGATCCAAAGGTAACGTTGCAGGATAAAAATCCATATGGACAAATTGAAAATATCAAAGGAGTTTATCAATGGTAAAATGAAGCTGACAAGAGTCCAACACAAAGCAACAATATGAATTTTTAGTCCTTCAATATTTCTAAGATTGATTTTTTTTTGATAAAGTGGCATTATGTACAAACAAAACAAAAATGAAGCAATTATTACGACTACTTGTTCTTGAGAATTCAAGAAAATAAAAAAATATCCTGAAGAAATTAGACTCAAACAGCTGAGAATAAGCACTCCTTTTGAAGCTGGTTTTGATCCTTTAAATTTATTTAAGAATAAACTGTTGTATTTAATAAAATTGTAAGCGAATAAAGTTCCTGAAAAAACAAATATTCTAAGCTCAATTTTAGGTGATAATTGAAGTTCAATAATTGAAATTTCATACATGCAAAGTACCATCAAAGCTACATGAATACTTGATTTTAAATAAAACTCAAAATAAGGTTTTAAACTTTCCACTGAGCAAAAGTATCAAAACGCTGATCATATGTTATTTATTTGGTTGAAAACTTGTAATAGAAGCAGCTTGAATATTAAAAAAGTGACTTGAATTTTGACTACATTTGGCAAAATATTTAATGAGAATGATCGGTAATTTTGAATCCAGACACCTCGGTCCAAGTGAGTATGAAATAAAAAAAATGCTTGAAACAATTGGAGCTGATTCTATTTCTTCCTTACTCAGCGAAACCATACCAGAAGACATAGCTCTTAAAAAAGATTTAAACCTCCCTGATAGAATCAGTGAACATGAATTTTTGACTGAAATCCAGAAACTTTCTCAAAAAAATAAATTATTTGATACCTACATTGGATTAGGATACCACCCTACCATTACTCCAGCTGTTATTCAAAGAAATATTCTTGAAAATCCAGGGTGGTACACAGCTTACACTCCCTATCAGGCTGAAATTGCTCAAGGGAGATTAGAAGCCCTTTTCAACTTTCAAACTGTAGTTACCGATTTAACTGGGATGGAATTAGCCAATGCATCCTTACTTGACGAAAGTACAGCTGCTGCTGAAGCAATGTCACTACTTTTTGCTGCTCGATCACGAAATCAAAAAAAGAATGATTGCAATAACTTTTTTGTTTCGGAAGGTATTCTGCCACAAACTTTAGCCTTGTTAGAAACTCGAGCAGAACCCATTGGAATAAAACTTATTGTAGGTAATGCATCAACTTTTAATTTTACTTCAGCATTTTTTGGAGTATTTTTTCAATATCCTGGGAAATTTGGTGCCTTATCTAACCTTGCCGAATTGGTCGAAAAAGTTAGATCTTTACATATAAAAACAGTAGTTGCCGCTGACTTATTGAGTCTTACAATTTTAGAGGCTCCAGGTAATTATGGTGTTGATGTAGTGGTAGGAACTACCCAACGATTTGGAATACCTTTAGGCTATGGTGGTCCTCATGCTGCATATTTTGCAACACGCAAAGCTTACAAAAGAAATATCCCGGGAAGAATAATCGGACAAACTCAAGATCTTGACGGTGCTCCTGCCCTAAGAATGGCTCTCCAAACAAGAGAGCAGCACATAAAGCGAGATAAAGCTACCTCCAACATCTGTACCGCCCAGGTTTTACTCGCTGTTATGGCGGGAATGTATGCCGTTTACCACGGACCCAAAGGATTGAAAAGTATTGCAGATAAAATCCATGAAAATGCAGTTCGATTTGAAGCCATCTTAAAAGGACTTTCGATTGAACAAATTAACGCAAATTATTTTGACACCCTTCTCATAAAAGTAGATGCGCCAAAGCTATTGAAACTTACCGAAGAAAATACTATCAATTTATTAGCTGTAGATGACAAACATGTGGTAATCGCATTTAATGAGGCTACGACTGTGGAAAGTTTCAATAAACTAGTACGTGTTTTTGAAACATATACCGAATTGAAAAGTTCTTCAAATCTGGGAGAACTAGAGTCTCGAATTCCAAAAAATTTGACAAGAAATACTTCTTTTTTAACCCATCCTGTTTTCAATTCTTATCACTCTGAAACGAGTTTGATGCGCTACATCAAACGCTTAGAAAGAAAAGATTTAGCACTCAATCATTCCATGATTTCACTTGGATCATGTACTATGAAACTTAATGCTGCCAGCGAAATGCTGCCATTGAGCTGGCCTCAATGGAATGGTCTTCATCCGTTTGTTCCCCTGGATCAAGCAGGTGGATACCAGCAAATTTTAAGTGAGCTGGAACAACAATTGAATGAAATAACTGGATTTTATGCTACATCTCTTCAACCCAACTCTGGGGCTCAGGGTGAATACGCTGGTCTAATGGTTATCAGAGCCTATCATGCATCAAGAGGAGATCATCACCGAAACATATGCATCATTCCAGCTTCTGCTCATGGAACAAACCCGGCTTCTGCAGTCATGGCAGGGATGAAAGTAATTGTTACAGCCACAGATGAAATTGGTAATATCGATTGGCTTGATTTTTCAAATAAATTAAATAAGTACAAAGATAACCTAGCTGCTTTGATGGTTACCTACCCTTCTACCCATGGAGTTTTTGAATCTAATATTCGGGAAATGACGCAATTGATTCATGACAATGGAGGGCAAGTGTACATGGATGGTGCTAATATGAATGCACAAGTTGGGGTTACAAGCCCAGCAATTATTGGAGCTGATGTATGCCACCTAAACTTACACAAAACTTTCGCAATACCTCATGGGGGTGGAGGCCCTGGGGTTGGTCCCATTTGTGTTGCAGAACACTTGGCTCCCTTTTTACCTTCCAATCCCATAATAAAAACTGGTGGTACAAATCCGATTAGTTCTATTTCTGGGGCTCCTTGGGGATCAGCATTAGCTTGTCTAATTTCATATGGATACATCAAAATGCTGGGTGGGAAAGGTCTGAAGAAAGCAACTGAAATTGCTATTCTGAATGCTAACTACGTAAAATCAAGACTGGAGGACAGTTACCCAATTTTGTATTTAGGCGAGAAAGGAAGAACAGCTCATGAAATGATTATTGATCTGAGACCTTTCAAGTCAAAAGGTATTGAAGTCATAGATGTTGCCAAAAGACTTATGGATTACGGTTTTCATGCTCCTACAGTTTCTTTTCCAGTTGCTGGAACAATGATGATTGAACCCACCGAGAGTGAAAATATAGCAGAAATTGATCGTTTTTGTAACGCTATGATTTCCATTGCAGGTGAAATTCATGATCAAGAAATTCATGACGAACACAGTATTTTAAAAAATGCACCACATACATTACAAATGGCTACTTCCGATACTTGGGAGCTAAGTTACAGTAGGCAGAAAGCCTTGTATCCTCTAGAATTTGTAAAAGAAAATAAATTTTGGCCATCGGTAAGAAGGGTGGACGAAGCCTTTGGAGATCGTAATTTAATATGTAGCTGTACCCCAATAGAAGAGTATTTAGAAGGTTAATAATCAGGTTTTTAAATAAAAAAACTGATTTTTACTCCATTAAAAAATATTTTTGAGCTTCGTTTAAATTTTCTGTAACTCCAGTACTCAGCTGCTCACTTCACTAAATTTGTTTAATTAACCAAGCCGATGAATATAAAAATTACAGGTACAGGGAGTTATGTTCCAAATCATATTCAAAAAAATACTGATTTCTCAAATCACTCCTTTTTGACAAATGACGGTAAACCATTTGAAACTGAGAATAAAGAAATTATTGAAAAATTCACCTCGATTACTGGAATAAAAGAACGTCGGTATGCAGCAAAAGACGAAAGCTCATCTGATTTAGCAGCTAAAGCTGCAAAAAAAGCAATACTGGACTCTGGGACTGATCAAGAAACAATCGACTACATCATTGTAGCCCACAATTTTGGTGACACTGCATATGGACATAAGCAATCAAATCCCTTACCAAGCGTTGCCTCAAAAGTAAAATCTTTACTAAAAATTAAAAACCCTAAATGTGTTGCTTATGACATCCTCTTTGGATGTCCAGGTTGGATCGAAGCAGTTATCCAAGCCAAGTCTTTTATTACTTCAGGCATGGCAAAAAAATGCTTAGTCATTGGAGCTGAAACCCTCTCTCGTGTAGTTGATGTTTGTGATCGTGATTCTATGATTTTTGCCGACGGAGCTGGAGCAACAATTATTGAGGGATCTAATATATCAGGAGGTATCCTTTCGCATGAAAGTACCACATACACCGATAACGGTGAGGTTGATATTTTATTTTTTGGAGAATCTTATGAACCAGATAATCAAGATCGATTCATCAAAATGCAAGGTAGAAAAGTTTACGAGTTCGCGTTGTCTCATGTACCAAAAGCTATGAAATCTTGTTTAAATCAATCTGGAGTTAAAATTCAAGACTTAAAGAAAATTTTTATTCACCAAGCTAATGAAAAAATGGATGAAGCCATTGTTAAGCGTTTTTACAGAATATACAAAGAAAAGGTTCCAGCATCAATACTTCCTATGAACATTAAATTCCACGGAAACAGTTCCGTAGCAACAATACCTACACTTTTCGATCAAGTACTCAATGGTGAAATGGAGGGACATCACCTAGCCGAAGGTGATATTATATTATTTGCAAGTGTAGGAGCTGGGATGAATATCAATGCTATTACCTATCAGATTTAACTAAATTGATAATAATTAAACCTAAATTTCTTTTTAGGGTTTAATTTTTTAAGTTTTGTGTATTTTTATACCAATGAAACTTTTGACCCATATTGGACAATATACTTTAATGATCCAAAAAACTTTTGGGAAATTCACTAAATGGAATATTCTTAAAAATTTAATTCTAAGAGAAATCAATGACTTGATCATCGGCTCCCTTGGAATTGTTGCTTTTATTTCATTTTTTGTTGGAGGTGTTGTCGCGATTCAGACTGCTATAAACACAGACAATCCTCTACTACCCGGATACTTGGTTGGTTTTGCAACAAGACAATCCATTATTCTGGAATTTGCTCCAACTTTTATTTCAATTATTATGGCTGGAAAGGCTGGTTCGTTCATAACCTCTAGTCTGGGCACCATGCGAGTTACTGAGCAAATAGATGCTCTAGAAGTTATGGGTGTAAATGCTTACAATTATTTGATTTTTCCAAAAATAATAGCTTTAACTCTTTTCCCTTTTCTCATAACATTCTCAATGTCACTTGGTATTCTAGGGGGCTACATTGCATGTGTTACTGGTGGGTTTTCCTCACATGCAGATTTTGTGGAGGGACTCCAATTAGATTTTAAACCTTTTCATGTAGCATATGCTTTCATCAAAACTTTTCTATTTGCAATGCTCTTGGCAACAATTCCGGCTTACCACGGTTACTTCATGAAGGGTGGAGCATTAGAAGTTGGAAAAGCCAGTACTATATCATTTGTTTGGACCAGTGTAGCCATAATTATCGCGAATACAATTGTTACTAACCTTTTACTTACTTAGATGATCCAAGTCAAAAACTTAACGAAATCGTTTGAAAGTACGCCTATTCTAAAAGGGATTAGTGCCACATTTGAAAAGGGTAAAACCAATCTGATCATAGGGAAAAGTGGATCAGGAAAAACAGTATTTCTCAAATGTATTCTCGGTATTTTTGATGCTGATCAAGGTGATATTATTTTTGAAAAAACTCCCCTGAGAAGCATGAATCTTGTGACTCGAGCCTTACTAAGACAAGAAATTGGAATGGTTTTCCAGGGAAGTGCTCTTTTTGACTCAATGACTGTAGAGGAAAACATTATGTTCCCAATGAAAATGTTTACAAATTCGTCTTATGAAGAAATAAGAGATCGTGCTAACATTGTAATTGATCGAGTAAACCTCATCAATGCAAATGAAAAGCTTCCTGCGGAAATTTCTGGGGGGATGAAAAAAAGAGTAGCTATTGCAAGAGCAATTGTTATGAATCCAAAATATTTATTCTGTGATGAACCTAACTCAGGTCTCGATCCAAAGACGGCAATTTTAATTGACAACCTGATTCAAGAAATTACTCAAGAATATCAAATCACTACCGTAATCAATACTCATGACATGAACTCGGTTATGGAGATTGGTGAAAAAATTATTTTTCTAGAAGATGGTATAAAAAAATGGGAAGGAAACAACCATGAGATTTTTAAAACAGATAATGAAGCAATAACTAAATTCGTTTATTCTTCAGAAATGCTTAAAAAAATCCGAAAATTATATTTAGAGGAATCCAAGTAATCAATCAAATTGATTCCCATGTTTGGATTTTATATCATTCAATAACTGCTTGATGTCCTGATCATTTTTTCTAGGATAAATCATTAAAACGTCCTCATCATCAAACACAATGTAGTCCTCCAATCCCTTTAGTAAAACTAGTTTTTTTGGGTTTGAAAAAACCATATTCCCTTTAGCATTTTCAAAATGAGGAATTACATTTACAGCTGCATTATCATCTCCATCTTTATCTATATGATCGTACAAAGCGCTCCAAGTTCCAAGGTCATTCCAATTAAAATTTGCTTTAACCACAGATACATTATCTGACTGCTCCATTATGGCATAATCAATAGAAATATTCTCTGCTTTTTGATAATTATCGTTCATGAATTCTTGTTCCAAAGCCGTATTAAGAACATTGATTCCTTGACTGAAAATGTCATACATTACAGGCTGTTTGATTCGAAAGGCTTTAACTATGGTTTTCGCACCCCAGACAAAAATACCAGAATTCCATAAAAAATTTCCAGACCTCAAAAACTGTTGAGCCAATGATAAAGACGGTTTTTCTGTAAACTCTAAAACCTTAGATATAGATTTACTAGGATCTGAAACCTTGAGGTAGCCGTAACCTGTATTGGGTTGAGTTGGATGAATTCCAAAAGTCATCAACTCTTCATTTTCAGAAGAATAATCCAATGCTCTGTTTAGATTCGCTGTAAACGCCAATGACTCACTTATCCAATGATCACTTGGGGCTACCAAAATCTGAGCTTTAGGATTCATTTTTTGAATTTTAAGAGAGGCAAATAGTAGACATGGTGCGGTGTTTCGCATATGCGGTTCTAGGATGATTTGACTTTCTTGAAAATTTGGTAGTTGATCTTGAACTAAACTTTTGTAATCAACATGCGTCAAAATGAGAATTTGATCTAAAAGGATTGATGGCAATAATCGATCTACTGTATGCTGGAGTAGTGATTTTCCACTACCCATAAAGTCTTGAAATTGTTTCGGCAGTTTTTTTCTACTTTTTGGCCAAAATCGTGAACCAACCCCTCCCGCCATCACAACTGCATAATTATTAGATTTCATATTCATTTAATTCATTAATCACTTTTACCTCAGCATGGGGACTAAAAACATATTTTTTTTTTGAAGAGATTTCTTGGCATTCAAAACGTTTGACACGCTTCTTCCCTAATCTAAATTTTCTACCGTCTGCTATTGAAAAAAAAGTGTCTTCTTCTAATTCAAAGATATAAGTTTTATTACTAATCGGGTCAAATTCACTTAGTGCAATTACCAACTTAAAATCAGTATCACTACTTGCTTTTGGGTTTTTAAAGTGTAAAGCAACTGTTTTTAATAAATTTTCTGGAAAAATTTCTGGTTGAATTAAGGGTAACATTAATTTCTGAAAGGTTGTTTTCCATTCTTTTCCATGTGGTTTGATACGATACCCAAATTTCTGAAAAGCAACAAAATGAGCTAATTCGTGAATCAAAGTAATTAAAAAACGATATTGATTTGAACCCTCATTAATAGTTATTTGATGGTTTCCATTATGTGTTTTACGATAATCTCCATGCTTCGTTTTCCTTTTGGAAACAATTTTTATGTCAACTTTCCAAAGAGATAAATATTCGCCTACCTGTTTTTTGGCTTTCAAGGGAATATATAAAAAAACGTCCATCATTTAGTTGTAATACTAAGGTGTTCCTGAGGAAACCGGTAAGACTTTTCCATTGTAAAACTGATGTCCATTTAAGGCGAAATTTAATACGTAATCGCCCATTTGGTCTGCACTCAATGGAGCTTGATAACCCGGGAAAGCCTCCTCTAACATCTCTGTTTGAACTGCTCCAAAAGCAAGTGCATTGAAAGCAGGTCCCTTATTTTTAAATTCTTCTGCCAATAATTCGGTGAGTGTAATTACTGCTCCTTTACTGCTACTATATGCTGCTAGTCCCGGAAATTTAGAGCTTCCTTGAATTCCCCCCATACTACTTATGTTGACCACGTGTCCTTTGGAACTTATTTGTGGGAGAAGTTGTCGAGTTAGTTCTGCCAATCCAAAAACATTTACCTTGTAAACGGACTCAAAAATATCAAAAGTTGAAGTTTCAAATGGAATATTTTCAAGTTTTCCTGCGTTATTTATCAAAACATCAATACTTATGTTTTTTGCAGATAATTGATTGCAAAAAGAGGTTATTGCATTTTTATCGGCAAGATCTACCGAGAACGCATGAATGTTTTCAATCCCTTTTAAATTTTCAATGTTCCTGGAAATTGCATAAACTTGAATTCCACGAGAAGCTGCAAGTGCAGCAGATGCTAAACCAATCCCTCTTCCAGCTCCTGTTATGATAATATTTTTTTTCAAGATTTTTTAAATTATACTTTATTAAAAAAATTAAATATAAAAAAACCAGCTTAATTGCGGTTTTAAATAATTTGATTTTAGTTTTAAAACAACATCGTAATTGGATTTTCAATGAACTGTTGTAAAGTTTGCAAGAATTTAGATCCTGTTACGCCATCAACTGATCGATGATCACAAGCAAGGGTAAGTTTCATTGTATTGCCTACAACAATCTGACCTTCTTTTACTAAGGGCTTTTGTATTATTGCTCCCACAGATAGAATAGATGAATTGGGTTGGTTAATTATTGATGTAAATTCTTGAATCCCAAACATCCCTAAATTGGATATCGTAAATGTACTTCCTTCCATTTCTGTAGGAGTTAATTTCTTATCTCTAGCTCGAATAGCATAATCTTTAACTTGAGCACCTATTTGAGGTAAGGTCTGTTCGTCAGCAAACTTAACAACTGGGACAACTAATCCTTCTTCGACTGCTACTGCAACGCCCATGTGAACGTGATTGTGTTTTACAATTTTATTGTCATACCATCTTGAGTTTACTTGTGGATGCTCCTTTAATGCCAAGGCAGTAGCCTTCACTACAATGTCGTTGAAGGATATTTTGATGTCTGGAATTGAATTGAATTGATTCCTGAAAGCAATAGCGTTATCCATGTCAAACTCTACACCCAAGTAATAGTGAGGAGCAGTAAATTTTGAAGCCGCCAAACGCTTGGCAATGGCTTTACGCATTTGGCTGTTAGCCGTCTCTTCAACAGATTCTATACCAGAGGGAACAATTGGTTTTACTCCTCCACCTTGAGAGGGTTGATGATTTTCAATATCACGTTTTATAATTCTTCCTTCATCACCCGATCCAACAACATTGGCTATTTCAATCCCTTTTTCTATTGCAATTTTTTTTGCTAATGGAGAGGCGATTATTCTTCTATTATTACCGATAACAGTCTGTGGTTTTGAAGTTGTTTGTACCGTGTTTTCTGCCTTGGCTTCGGGGGTAACAACTTGTTCTGTTTTGATTGAAGTAGCTTCATTGTTAGCAATTGAGGCAGCTTTCGAGGAGAATGCTATTGCCGTATCCAAATCAGCGTCTGAATCTCCAATAATCGCTAAGACACTATCAACTGCTGCAGATTCTCCTTCTTGGATTCCAATGTGCAGAAGTGTTCCGTTATAAAAAGATTCAAACTCCATAGTTGCCTTATCAGTTTCTATTTCCGCAAGAATATCACCTTCAGAAACGGTGTCACCAACTTTCTTCATCCAACTAGCTACTGTACCTTCTTCCATTGTGTCACTCAATCTAGGCATCGTGATAATTTCTACATTATCAGGCATGACTGCTGTTTTTGAAGTTTCGCTTTTGGCTGTTTCTAATTCTACTGGTTCTTTTTTTTCTTGAGTGGACCCTCTTAGATAAGAAGAGATGTCCTCTCCTTTTTCTCCAATAATAGCCAATAAAGTATCAACAGGAGCAATGCCTCCCTCTTGAATTCCGATATGTAATAATTCACCAGAATAGAATGCTTCGAATTCCATTGTAGCTTTATCTGTTTCAATTTCTGCAAGAATATCACCTTCATTTACGGTATCTCCTACTTTTTTAAACCAAGTTGCGACAGTTCCTTCTTCCATAGTGTCACTCAATCGAGGCATGTTAATAATTTCTGCCATGTCTAACTTAATTTGTGTTTTATAAATGGATAATCGGTTTGCTCATAAACTGCGTCGTACATTAGTGATTTCTCTGGGTAAGGCGACTCCTCAGCAAATTTCTCACATTCCAATACGCGTTCTTTAACATCTTTATCGATAGAATCTAAATCATGCTGAGAGGCATATTTTTTTTTGAGTATGATATCTTTAATTTGAGTAATTGGATCTATTTTTTTGTAATCTTCAACTTCTTCTTTTGTACGGTATTTTTGTGCATCCGACATGGAATGACCTCGATATCTGTAGGTCTTCATTTCTAAAAACGACGGTCCTTTTCCGTCTCTGGCAAACTTAATCGCTTCATCCATAGCTTTTGCAACTGCTACAGGATCCATTCCATCAACTGGGCCACAGGGCATTTCATATCCAAGTCCTAATTTCCAAATATCTTCGTGACTAGCAGTTCTAGAAACTGAGGTTCCCATTGCATATCCATTATTTTCTACAACAAACACTACTGGAAGTTTCCAAAGAGTTGCGAGGTTTAAGGTTTCATGAAGCGATCCTTGACGTACAGCTCCATCTCCCATGTAACAAAGGGTTACTCCACCAGTATTATTGTATTTATCTCCAAATGCCATCCCTGCCCCTAGGGGAATTTGACCTCCTACAATTCCGTGTCCTCCGTGAAACTTGAACTCTTTTGAAAAAATATGCATAGAACCACCAAGACCTCCAGATGTTCCTGTAGATTTTCCATACAATTCAGCCATTACCCGTTTGGGATCTACTCCCATACCTATAGGTTGAACATGATTTCTGTAAGCAGTAATCATACGGTCTTTCCCTAACTGCATTGCATGGAGTGAGCCAGCTAAAATTGCTTCTTGACCGTTGTATAAATGTAGAAAACCTCTAACCTTTTGTTGAATGTAAACTGCAGCTAATTTGTCTTCAAACTTTCTCCAAAAAAGCATGTTGGAATACCAATCAATATGAGTCTGTTTCGTTATTTTCTTCATCAGTTTTAGCTTTTCAAAATATTTTCGTTTAGGTGTAAAATTACAATATTTAATTCATTTTCTTAAAGAGAAAAATGCCCTTATTGTTCTAAATTGTTGATAAAATCTCAATAAACAAATAAAAAAGATGGGATAATCAAAAAAGTAATAAACCCTTAGTCCTCTAGATCCGCAAGTTGTGAATTATCCATATTAAAAGTTATGGAAAAACGTAGCGTGTTTTCTAATGGATTCCTAACCCTTGAAGTTGAGAAAAGATAAGAAATATCAATATCAGCAAAATTCAGAGAAAAACCTGTGCCTAGAGTAAAATATCGTCGAGATCCTTTCTCTAGACTTTCATTGAAATATCCTCCCCTTAGAGCAAAAGCATCCCGAAAGTTGTATTCAGATCCGATACCCCAAGTTATTTCTTTTAATTCTTCCGTGTAGCCATCTTCCGCATCACTAAACGACTCAAATATACCTGACAAAAAACTAATGTCTGGTTGCTCATATCGATCTATTTCTCCAGTATTTTCATTTATGACAGGAACTGGAGAAGGAACCAACAACTTATTGAATTCTAGGTTGAGTGAAATTTTATTGTTTGAATCAAGATGAAGGTTTAATCCTGACCCTACTTTAAGGTTTGTGGGAATAAAGTTTTTTTGTCCTCCTTCATCATACTTTAGTCGGGGGCCAATGTTTGAAATGTTAAACCCCATTCTTAATCGTGCTTTCTTTTTCGAAAAATCAAATAAATCACTCTTATAAAAACCGGCTATATCAACACCCAAAGTATTTGCAGAAGTAGCATCTAAGTCCGAAGAAATCTTTAAATCTGAACGAATAAATCGTGCAGCTACAGCCATGGAATATTTTGTGTTTAGTAAAAGAGAATAGGAAAAATCTAAAGTAAGCTCGTTTGGGCGTTCTATTCCTTGTTCAATGATTGTTCCGGCGACCAAATCATTTAGAACAATATCGCCTAAACTAAAATATTTTAAACTCATTGCCCATGCGCTTCTATCCGTATTTTTATTAAAATAAGTAATGTTGGCTAAAAAAATATCATTTACCAATTTACTTAGATAGGGAGTGTAGCTAATTCCAAATCCAGATTTCTGTTCAGAAAAAACATATTTCGAAGGGTTCCATTGTTGTGAAAAAGCATCTACAGAAGTTGCTACTCCTTGTTCTCCCATTGCTGCTGCCCTAGCATCAGGTGTAATAAGTAAAAAAGGCACCCCAGTTGTGATAATTTTTTCTTGTGCTGTTAATTTACCTGTGAAGAGTGAAAAAATCAGTACGATAAACACGCCAATATTATGTTTGATGTTGCACATGGTATTAATATTAACGTATTAAATTTAAAAATCTTGTGTACTTGTTTCTTACAAATTTAAATAAGGAATGGGATGTGGATAATAATCCAAAAAAATGTACGTTATTAATTTATAATCTGGTTCTATATTCCTATTAAAACGGAGTTAAGCTACAGATTTTGTATATTGCAACCTATAAGTAAAAACATTACTTTTATAAAATTATGAGAATTAAACTATTATTAAAAAGTATCATCCTTTTAGTTTTCACAGCTTTGATTCTTACTTCGTGTGGAAAGAATAACCAATCCAGAGCAACAGGCTGGGACATCAATTCCAAAAAAGGTGGCTTTCAGTATAATGTAGAATTTGAAGATCAAGAAACTGGTCCCGGACTGGTTTTTGTTGAAGGAGGTACTTTTACCAAAGGACAAGTACAAGACGACGTTATGCACGATTGGAATAATACTCCAAACAAACAACACGTTATGTCTTTTTATATTGACGAAACAGAAGTTACCAATTTAATGTATTTGGAATATTTAGATTGGATTACACTTGTTTTTCCTCAAGATCAAAGACAATTTAAACAATTATACAATGGTTCTCTACCCGATACGCTGGTTTGGAGAAATCAGTTGGGGTATGTTGAAGAATTAACTTCAAACTATCTACGTCATCCGGCATATGCTGAATATCCAGTAGTTGGGGTCAATTGGCTTCAAGCTGTACAATTTGCAGAATGGAGAACAGACCGTGTTAATGAATACATCTTAGAACGTGAAGCTTACATCCAAGATGATGTTCGTTACTCAGAAGTTGATGCCAACAGCACATTCAGTACTGGAGCATATTTAAAAAGACCTGAAACTACTTATGGCGGAAAAATAGATAGTTTAGTTGGAAAAAATGGTCGTATTCAAAAAGATACAACTGAAGTTAATGTGTATGCTGGAGTAGATAAAGGAATCCTCCTACCTTCATACAGGCTTCCTACCGAAACCGAATGGGAATATGCTGCATTAGCGCTAGTTGGAGATCGGGAATACAATGCATACAGAGGAAAGAAAAAATACCCTTGGTCAGGAGAATACACTCGTTCAGAAGAAAGAAGATCTGAAGGAGATCAATTAGCAAACTTTAAACTTGGAAAAGGGGACTACGGTGGAATCGCTGGCTGGTCAGATGATGGAGCAGATATTACAATACAAGTAAAAGCATATCCTCCTAATGACTTTGGAATCTATGATATGGCAGGAAACGTTGCCGAATGGGTTGGAGATGTATATCGACCGATAGTTGATGATGAAGCAAGTGACTTTAATTACTACAGGGGTAATGTTTACCTAAAAGACGTTATTGACGAAGACGGAAGAGCACAAGTTATTTCTCCCGATCAATTGGTATACGATACGCTACCCAATGGAAAAGTTCTTCTTAAAAGACTTCCAGGTCAACTAGAAAAAATCAGTGTTGATGAAGAAGAAACTTTTTTGAGACAAAACTTCACTGAAAGTGATAACAGAAACTTTAGAGATGGTGATATTGAATCCACAAGGTTGTTTGCTCGCTTTGGAGATGATGATGAAGATTCAGATGCACGTCCAGAATCCAGTGCAATGTATGATGCACCCACACATCCTAAAATTAGAATGGATGAGGAAGGTAATTTGGTGCGTACAAAAGATAAGTCTTCAAAAAGAACTTCATTAATTACTGACGAAGTTCGCGTTTACAAAGGAGGTTCATGGAAAGATAGGGCTTACTGGCTTGATCCTGCTCAAAGAAGATATTTACCACAATACATTGCAACAGATTACATCGGCTTTCGATGTGCAATGTCTCGATTAGGATCAAAAAGCAAGGTCAAGAAAACAGCTCGACACAAGCGAAAAGGTTAATTCATTTAAAAGGCATTGTTCAAATGCCTTTTTTTATTTATGCAAATAGAAGAACTTTATGCTTATTTCCTCTGCTCCACTGGTGTAGCTACAGATACACGAAAAATCAAAAAAGGGTGTTTTTTCTTTTGCTTAAAAGGAGAGAATTTTGATGGAAATACATTTGCGGAGGAAGCACTTACAAAAGGTGCTATGTTTGTAGTAATTGATGATCCAAAACATCAAAAAAATAACCGATCTTATTTATTAGTTCAAGACAGTCTAAAAAGCCTACAAGAATTGGCTCATTACCATCGAATCAAGTTTTCTATTCCTGTAATTGGGCTCACAGGGTCAAATGGAAAAACAACAACCAAAGAACTTGTCAATAGCGTTTTATCTCAACAATACAAAACCACTTCTACAGCAGATAATTTAAATAATCATATTGGTGTTCCACTAACCCTCTTAAACATCTCATCTAAGACGCAAGTTGCACTGATTGAAATGGGAGCAAATCATCTTGAAGAAATTGCTTTTTTGTGTGAATTGGCTCAACCTACATTGGGCTACATCACTAACTTTGGAAAAGCTCACTTAGAGGGATTTGGAAGTCTTGAAGGCGTTATCAATGGGAAATCAGAAATTTACCATTTTCTTAAAAAAAATAAAGGTACTGCTCTAATTAACAAAGAAGACAAGAAGCAATCAAATCTTACAAAAAAACAAAAAACTTTTTCTTTTGGACAGTCAAATAAAGTTGATCTGCATATTAAAAATAAAACCTTAAGACTCCATAAAAACATAAGTATTGAAGTTGATGGAATGGAAATAAAAAGCGGGCTAAAAGGAAATTTTAATTTTACCAATATTGCTGCTGCTGCTGCCTTTGGCTTTTATTTTAAAGTTTCTATAGAAAAAATCAAAAAGGGGATCGAAAAGTATATCCCCACTAACAATCGTTCACAATGGTGTGAAACAGATTCCAATACTTTGGTTCTTGATGCATACAATGCAAATCCCAGCAGTATGAGAGCTGCTCTTGAATCGTTCCTAGAAACCGAAAAAGAGGGTCGACTATTAATTCTAGGGGATATGCTAGAATTAGGTAATTTCTCAGAACAGGAGCATCAAGAAATCGTTGATTTTATTGAATCCAAAAAAATTGATCAGATCCTTCTGGTGGGACCTGAATTCAAAAAAACAAATTCTACAGCTATAAATCTCAAAAAGTTTTTGACCACTGATAAAGTAATCTTATATCTAAAGAAAACCAACTACCAAAACAAAACCATTTTCATCAAGGGATCTCGAGGAATCGCTTTGGAAGTTCTTAAAAATTATTTGTAATCTAATCTAAATCAATTAGTTTCACTTCCTTGAAACGGGAAGAATCTAAATCTTCAATTTGAGCTCTTAAAGAAGGCCAAACCTTTTTGTAATACGTATTCGTTTTTTCAAGTGCAATTTCTAGTTCATCCTTTGCATGTTGAAGTAGTTTTTCCTCGGTTGAAGTAATTCCTTGCTTACGACTTCTAATGTACCGGGATGCGGTGCTCATTCTAGTCATAACGGTGCTCTCTGGATTACGAATAATTCCTTGGCGCTTATCCTTTTTTCCAATGTAAAGTGATATTAGAGAATCCAATGCTTTTATTTGAGTTTTCATTTCTTTAGTCAGCTCCTTTACAGATTCTGTTTTATTTTCTTTAAAAAGCTTTTGGTAATCCATAAGAACTTGTTTACTCTCAATAAGCTGTTTTACAGATTCAGTCGCTTTTGCCATAAAACCCTCTAGTTTTTTTGATGTGTCATAAACAGATTCTGTATTTTCAGGGTAATCTTGAATTCTTGGATCTGATTTTACAACAATCTGTTGTTCGTTTTGATCTGCTCCATATTCCAATACTATTCGGTAAGTCCCTGGTTTAATGGAAACACCTGAAGGTTCTGTTTTTGATTTTCTAGGCTCTCTTCTTGGTCTTGGGAACCCTTTCTCGTTTAAATACCAATACCAACGATAAAGCCCTTTTTTCTTGGGCAATTTTTTCTTTAATGTTCTAATCAAGCGGTCTCCATCATAAATTGTAAGTGTAAGTGAATCCTTTATTGCTTTCTCCTTAACCTCCTCTTCTTCTTTATTTTTTTTTTGGTCTGAATCTTCTTCAGAAGGTGGATTCACATAATAGGTCATCATTGCTCCGTATTTTCGGTTTGTTCCCTGATACATTGCATCTGCTCCAAAACGACTCCCGGTTGGTTGTTGGTATGCTGCCAAATAAGCCGTAGGTGGCTCAAAAAGGTGAACTTTTTTGGAAACTAAATCTGGTTTTAAAGCCAAAGCCCTTAGGGGTCTAATATCATCAAGTACCCATGCTGCTCTTCCAAAGGTCCCGACAATCAGATCTTGTTCTCGAGGTTGAATTACCAAATCCTTGACTGATACTGTTGGAAATACCTCTGGGTCAAACTTATCCCATTTTTTTCCTGCATTTAAAGAAAGATAAAGGCCATCATCGGTTCCTAAAAACATTAGATTTGGGTTGACAGTGTCCTCAATAATACTCAACGCATAACTCTTGGCATCTGATTGATCAACAATCCGCTCCCAAGTTTTACCATAATTAACTGTTCTGTATGCATAGGGTTTAAAATTAAATCTTCTGTAATCATTAGCCACCAGTAGTGCTTCTCCTTTGTTATTATGAGATGCTTTTATTTGGGTTATCCAGCTTCCTTTTGGAATACCTTTAATATTTTTTGTCACTTCATTCCAAGAATCTCCGCCATCTTGAGTAAAATGCACACGTCCATCATCTGATGCTACCCACAACATGTTTTTTTCAACAGGTGAGGGTTCGATAACTAAAAGAGTACAGTAATTTTCTGCACCTGTTGCATCTAATGTTAGTCCTCCACTTTCACTTTGTTTTTGTTTTTGGGGATCATTAGTTGTCAAATCGGATGAAATCACTGACCATGTCAATCCTTTATCATTGCTTTTATGTACAAATTGACTTCCAAAATAAACTGTGCTATTGTCAAAAGGATCTTGACCAATTGCTGCATTCCAATTGAATCTGAGTTTTGTATCTGGATCCGGGTGGGTTGGACGTACAATGTAATTATTTCCTGTTTTCCAATCATAACGAGAAACGTATCCTTGTTGACTCATTGCATAGCCGTATCGAGAATCGTCTCGATCTGGGACAACATCAAAACCATCTCCAAATGCGATTTCTTGCCAATAAGAATTTCTGATTCCTTGCACTTTCCACACATAAGCAGGCCCCCTCCAAGAGCCATTATCTTGCATCCCACCATAAACATTGTATGGGTATTCATTATCTATACTAATATGATAAAATTGAGCTACTGGAATATTTCCGATAAAGCGCCATGTTTTGCCTCCATCCCTGGTAATATTTAGTCCACCGTCATTTCCATCGATCATAAAAGAGCCGTCATTGGGGTGAATCCACCAAGCATGATGATCTGGATGAATACCATTATCAACTCCATAAGCAGGCATCAATTGACTGAAATTTTTTCCGCCGTCTTGTGAAACATTAACATAGGTAAATACAGAAAATACTCGGTTTTCATTTTGAGGATCTACAGCTATGTCCGAGTAATAAAAAGGTCTATTCCCAATATCACTCTTGTTGTTTACCATTTTCCAATTGAAACCTCCATCCTCAGATTTGTAAAGTGCGTTTTTCTTTGCCTCAACAAGGGCATAAATAATATTTGTTTTGTTGGCTGCAATCGCCAGTCCTATTCTACCCATATCTCCATCAGGAAGGCCATCTTCTTTTGTTTTTTTTGACCAATTATCACCTCCGTCAAAACTCACATAAAGACCGCTACCTTTGCCTCCAGATTTGAAAAACCAAGGATCTCTTTTGTGTTCCCACATTGCAGCTATCAATTTATTGGAGTTTTTGGGATCGATAACTAAATCCGCTGCTCCAGTTTTATCATTTACATACAAGATTTTTTTCCATGACTTACCTCCATTTACAGTTTTGTAAATTCCGCGTTCTGGATGCTCACCCCAAGGAGAACCTATTGCAGCAACATAAACAGTATTGGGATTTGAAGGATCAATTATTACTCTGTGAATATTACGAGTATTCTCTAATCCCATTGATTTCCATGTTTTCCCTCCGTTTATCGATTTAAAAATACCATAACCTCCATTGAGACTATTCCTAGGATTTCCTTCTCCTGTTCCAACCCATATTACGTCTGGATTTGATTGTTGAATAGCAACAGAACCTACCGAAGCGGTTACTTGATCATTAAAAATAGGACTCCATGTCACACCCCCACTGGAGGATTTCCACAAACCACCTGAAGCAGTTCCAACGTAAATAATATTTGGGTTTGAAATCACTACGTCAATTGACGTGATTCGTCCACTCATTCCCCCAGGACCAATGTTTCGGGGGGCAGCTTCTTTGAGCCAAGTTGTAGTAAAATCTTGGGCGTTTAAAAACAATGTTAAAGTCAAAAACAGAAAGGAAAAAGCAGTTTTCATTGATGGTGTTTTATAATATT
Organism: uncultured Flavobacteriales bacterium; assembly: GCA_913020155.1. GTDB lineage: Bacteria > Bacteroidota > Bacteroidia > Flavobacteriales > Flavobacteriaceae > Arcticimaribacter. The sequence continues at coordinate 12,842 of CAJWBA010000004.1, read as the reverse complement.
TTTAGCTTTTTTAAAGGTATGAAAAATGGTGCAGATAAAACCTTGTAGTATAAGAAAGTGTTGAAATGTAAAGGTTTATAAGTTTTTATTACCATACTTACTCTAATATGGAGTTTAAGTTAAATTTGTAATGGATTGCTTGTGGAACAGGCGGGATAGATATTTACTGCATAAAGACTTTATCTAAAAAATAAGTAAGTAAGAAGTGAACTCTGTTGAAATGAAATAGGATTTTTGAGTAATTAAGGCGTTTAATTTTTTTAGATCAAATCTGGAAAGAGATCAGTAATATTATTTATGGCTTAACTCCAGAAGTTCCCTTTTGGGAAGTGTAAAAAGTCAAAAGTTGTGACGAGATAAAATTTTATATTTAAAGTCTCAGATATGTTCGAGTTTTCAAACAAATTGAAAATTTAACAAAAGGATGTTACTTTCTCTAATTATTAGGAATTATCAGAGCTTAAGTTTTGTGTGCGATAAAATTAAGACCGACAATAACTATGCGGTTATGACTATGATTTCCTCATTGGCGTAAACTTTGTCTAATTTTTCAGCACATTCCATAAGAGTTAAACCGACGTCTGCAGGAGTATTGTGATTTGCTCCATATCTAACCAACAAATTAATCATTTCAGCTTTATCACCGATCAGTGCATAAATCAGCAAGATTTTGCCATTGAATGTTTGATTTGCAGAAATTATTCTATTTTTCAAAGCATTTTCAACCAATTCAAAGTCTTCAGATTCAATAGCTCCAATAAACTGTTGAATACTTACTTCATCGGTTTTTAAAGTGATATTTTTTTAGACAAAATTATTGAAAGAGCTAAAATAAAAATTGTTTTAATTGCGATGAGATTTTAGTTTAAATATTATTTCAAAATAAAAATACGATCGAGTAAAATTTCACGTGAACCAACAACTGCTTTAAAAGAAAGAATTATCAATGTGATAATTTCGAATAAAAAAATTACTCAATAACAAATATTGGAGTTGTAAACATAAAAATTAATAATTTTTATGATGATGCTAAAGTTTACTTAACATGGCTTTAAGTTGAACCGGAGTATCACAATTCTTCTTTACGAATAAACCATCACTTTTTTGGTCCTCTCAAGTGAATAACTAATCCATTTAGAAAATTTCTTAGGATTTGATCGCCGCATTCCATGTACTTTGGATGGTTTTCATTTCTAAAAAATGCACCCAACTCTCCTTTAGAAACTTTGAAGTCTACCAATTTACATATCTCTATGATATCAAAGTCTCTTAGCTTATGAGCTACACGAAGTTTTTTAAAGATGTCGTTGTTTGTTAATGCCATATTCAAAGATACTTTTTTTAAAAGCTTAACCCAATAAAAGCAGAAGTTTCCCTCTGAGGTATTGGAACAAAAATACTAAAGCTTGAACAGACAATTAAGCTCTTAAAATCAGTAGTTTGAAAATGTTTTAGATTCAAAAAAATAAGTACATTTATTGAAAATTTACGTAATACAATTATGATAATAGGTGTGCCCAAAGAAATAAAAAATAATGAGAATAGAGTTGGTCTTACTCCGGCTAGTGTTTCAGAATTGGTAAAAGATCTCAATTCAGTTTATATCGAAACTTCAGCAGGTCTGGGCAGTGGTTTTACAGATCAAGAATACATTGATGTGGGAGCTCAAATATTAACTGACGCAGCATCTATTTATGGGAAAAGCGAAATGATCGTAAAAGTTAAAGAACCTTTATCTAGTGAATATGATTTGATTTGTGAAGGTCAAATTCTTTTTACTTATTTTCACTTTGCCTCTTCAGAAGAATTAACACTTAGTATGCAAGCACGCAAAGCAATTTGTATTTCCTATGAAACGGTAGAGGATCACTTAAAAAGACTTCCATTATTGATTCCTATGTCTGAGGTAGCTGGTCGAATGTCTGTTCAACAAGGCGCTAAATATCTAGAAAAACCTCAAAATGGAAAAGGCATTTTATTGGGAGGTGTTCCCGGAGTTCCTCCTGCAAAGGTTGTTATCCTCGGGGGTGGCATAGTTGGAACAGAAGCTGCTAAAATGGCTGCAGGGCTTGGAGCAGAAGTAACAATTTTGGACATCAGCATGGATCGACTCCGTTATTTATCTGAAATTCTTCCCCCAAATGTAACTCCACTTTTTTCATCCGAGGATACAATACGGAGACTTATCAAAAGAGCTGACTTAATTATTGGAGCAATTTTGGTTCCTGGAGCTAAAGCTCCAAAATTAATTACCAAAGATATGCTTCAAGAGATGACCAAAGGAACTGTTCTTGTTGATGTGGCTGTTGATCAAGGTGGATGTTTTGAAACCTGTGTTCCAACTACTCATGAAAACCCAACTTTTATTGAAGATGGTATTTTACACTATTGTGTAGCCAATATTCCTGGAGCTGTACCCATCACTTCCACCCAAGCTTTAAATAATGTAACTCTTCCTTACACTAAAGTTATTGCAGCTAATGGATGGAAAAAAGCATGTAAAGCTAATATGGGGCTAGCAAAAGGACTTAACATAATTAGTGGTCAAATTGTGTATAAGCCGATAGCAAATGCATTCAACCTACCCCACTATACTCTAAAAAATATTTTAGCTTAATTTTATTTGCCCTATGATTGATAAAACCGTATCCAATGTATCATTGGCTCTAAAAGGAGTGAAGAGTAACATGACTCTTTTACTGGGTGGCTTTGGTTTATGTGGAATCCCGGAAAATGCTATTGCTGAATTGGTTCGATTAAAAACAACAAACCTTAGCTGTATTTCAAACAATGCTGGAGTTGATGATTTTGGTTTGGGCTTATTGCTTAAGCAAAAACAAATCAAAAAAATGATCGCATCATATGTAGGAGAAAATGAAGAATTTGAGCGACAAATGCTGAGTGGCGAATTGGAAGTGGAACTCATACCTCAGGGCACTTTGGCAGAACGCGCTAGGGCTGCCCAAGCCGGAATTCCTGCTTTTTTCACTCCTGCAGGCTTTGGGACAGAAATTGCCGAAGGAAAAGAGGGTCGAGAGTTTAATGGAAAAATGCACGTATTGGAAAACGCTTTTAAAGCTGATTTTGGTTTTATTAAAGCATGGAAAGGGGATCAAGCTGGAAATTTAATTTTTAAGGGTAGTGCTCGAAATTTTAACCCCGTTATGTGTGGGGCTGCAAAAATTACGGTAGCTGAAGTAGAAGAATTGGTTCCTGCTGGAACCCTAGACCCCAATGAAATCCATGTTTCGGGAATTTTTGTACAAAGAATTTTTGAAGGAACTGATTATGAAAAAAGAATAGAACAACGTACAGTTCGTCCCAAAATATAAATTATGGCCTTAGATAAAAACGGTATTGCACAGCGGATAGCCCAAGAACTGAAAAATGGATACTATGTCAATTTGGGAATTGGAATCCCAACCCTAGTTGCCAATTTCATTCCAAAAGAAATCAATGTTGAATTCCAAAGTGAAAATGGGGTTTTAGGAATGGGTCCTTTCCCTTTTGAAGGAGAAGAGGATGCAGATCTCATTAATGCAGGCAAACAGACAATAACAACGCTGAAAGGGGCTTCATTTTTTGATTCTGCTACCAGTTTTGCAATGATCCGTGGCAAGCATGTTAACCTTACTATTCTCGGGGCAATGGAGGTTTCTCAAACTGGAGATATCGCCAACTGGAAAATTCCTGGTAAAATGGTCAAAGGAATGGGAGGAGCAATGGATTTGGTTGCTTCAGCCGAAAATATCATTGTAGCTATGATGCATACTAATAGAACTGGAATATCTAAATTATTGAAAAAGTGTTCCCTTCCATTAACTGGAGTGAATTGTGTTAAAAAAATTGTTAGCGAACTAGGGGTTCTAGATATTGGACCAAATGGATTTATTTTGCGTGAAACTGCTCCTGGAGTTAGTATTGAAGAAGTAATCCAAGCAACAGAGGGAGACCTTATCCTTGGAGATGAGGTCCATGAAATGTCTTTTTAAAAATAAAAAATGAATCAAAATTTAGTTGAGAACTTAATCAATATCGTTGGTCCCAATAATATTCTTCATTCTGGTGCAGAAAAAAATCGTTTTACACACATTTGGAAAACAGACATCCCTTTAGAGGCATTAGCTGTTGTCTATCCAAAAACCACTGAGGAAGTTTCGAGAATAATGATGCTTTCTCATCGCAACAAACAAGAGGTGGTAATTCATGGGGGTGTTACCAATCTTGTTGGAGGTACCGAAACACAAAAGCATCAGTTGGTTTTGGCCTTGGATAAAATGAATGCAATCGAAGAAGTGGATTCTCAAAGTAGAACAATAACAGCACAAGCTGGTGCAATATTGGAAAATCTTATTGATGCGGCCAAAGCAGAAAACCTTTTGTTACCCATGAGTTTTGGGGCAAAGGGTTCGGCTCAAATTGGAGGTGTTGTGTCTACTAATGCAGGTGGCCTTAGAGTTTTTAGATACGGAATGACTCGACAAATGGTTCTCGGTGTTGAAGCAGTTCTCCCTGATGGAACTATTATCTCCTCTCTAAAAAAAATAATAAAAGACAATTCGGGTTATGACCTAAAACAACTATTCATTGGATCAGAGGGAACCCTCGGAGTTATAACTAAAGTTATTTTAAGACTTTCCGAAGCTCCGACTAGTCGTTCTTCCGCAGTTGTTGGAATTAAAAATTATGAAAATGTTATTAAACTACTAAAATTCTTGGAGCAAAACCTAGCAGGGACATTAAGTGGTTTTGAATTGATGTGGAAAAGAACCTACAAAGCAATGACAACTCAACCCTCTTATCTACTACCTCCTCTAGCCCAAGAATACAAATACTATGTATTTGTTGAGAGTTTAGGAAGTCAAGTAGAACAAGATTATGTCCGCCTCGAGAACCTTATTGGACAAGTACTTAAAAAGGAATTGATAGAAGATGGTGTTATGGCTCAATCTGAACGGGAATTGAACTCAATTTGGCAAATTAGAGAAGATGTTTCTGTTTTGGCAGCTCAAGCAAATCATGATCAGCATTTTGACATTAGCATACCTATCCCACTCATCGGAGAACTTATTGACCAGATGATCGTTGAACTTGAAAAACTTCCTTTTGTTGATCGTATTTTCCCATTTGGACATGTCGCAGATGGTAACATTCATTTTATAATTGGGAAAAAAGAAAACAGTACAGAAATAATAGACGCTATAAATTCAATTATTTATAAACCTCTAAAAGAAATTGGTGGCTCTGTCTCGGCAGAACACGGAATTGGTTTACACAAAAAAGAGTACTTATTTATAAGCAGGTCGGAAGAAGAAATAGACATGATGAGAACTCTTAAAAAAACATTTGATCCATTGAATATTCTAAATCCCAAAAGGATTATTTAAAGAAATACCATTTACTGTTTTTTGTTAAATTTAATAGTCATATTTCTAATATCTGTTTGGAATGGATATTCGATTACACCAGATGAGTTTTTTGTATTTGCAGAAATTACATAACTCAAATTAAAGTTTGCTAGTGAGGGTAGAGATAATTTTACTCTTCTAAACTTACCCTCTGTCATCCTAGAAGTTGTCCAGATAGGAATATTATTGTAATTTAAAGTTAAACGTCTCTGACCGGGATACGTTGTAGGGTAAGTAAATTTGGTTGGTGTGGGTGTAGAATTTGCTTCAACATACTGCGTTGGACTAACTATGTTGGATAAGGTAAAAGTTGTTGTTTGCGTTGTCCCAGAAACGGTAATTGATGTAGAAGAGCTTACCTGATAAGTTGTAGCTACATAAAACTCAGGTACAGGATTAAGCTTATATTCAAATTCCAAATCCAGATTATTTGAGGGAAACCCCGTAAATGATTTTACACATTTCGCTTCATTTTCGATTGTATGCGGGACGTATATCCATGATGATCCATTCTCATCTACATAAGGTACAAAATCTGTGATATCGGTGGTTCCCGTTACTGACCAACTGTCTACACCAAAAGACCAGTCGTCTTTATAATATAATTTAACATAATTTTCAAAAAATCTATAATCGGTATCATCTAAATTGGAAACCCTAAGACCAATATCATAAGCCCCAAAATTTGAATAAGTTACGTCTAGGTCACGCAAAGTTGAAGAAACTGGATTTCCTCCAGGAAATTGCCACAAAACAGAATCAACGTTAGGTGCGGTTGCAATATAACTTACTGAAAGTGATGGAGATCCAGTATTACTTGAAGAAGCAACCGAACGACCCGAAGCGATGAAGGATGCGTTTATCTTTCCTTCATTTTTCCAACCTAACACAGATTGATCTGATTTTTCGGGAATTTTAAATACAGGCGGAGAACAGCTTATATTAAACTGAAGTAAACACAAAAAAACGTAAATGATTCCTTCTACCCTCTTAAAATACATATTGTAAAAATAAAACAATTATTAACTAAAATTATTATTTATTAATAAATAAAATTTTTAGCTAATCTTTTGTATTTTACAATTAGATAATCACAACCTTTTTCTATGAAAAGCTTTTTCAATAAGTACAGACCTATTTTTATCCTCGCTTTCCTTTTTGGTTTTATCAGTATCATTGACAGATTTGTGTTGAACGGGTCTTTTAAGGGAATAGAAAAGTACAAACACTTCATATATTTAGTTTGTCTTATTGCTGGCGTTGTTTTTTTATTATTTCAGATTATGAAATTTGACGATAAAAACAATAGCTAGAGATTTTTCTGATCAAAACATTATGCAACACTTATCTTTACTTCAAAAAAAATGAAGCACTTCTCCAAAGAAGATATAGGAAAAATGTCATCAATCTTCAGATTGAACATGATAAACAGTTGTACTGGATATAAATCAGCAAATTTAATAGGCACACAATCTAAAAATGGAAGTACAAATCTTGCAGTTTTCAATTCAGTTATCCACCTAGGAAGTAACCCTCCTTTAATTGGTTTTATTCTTCGCCCAACTTCAGTGCCGAGACATACATATCAGAACATGAAAAACAATGGTTTCTTTACAATAAATCACATCCACAAAAGTCAAATAGAAGATGCGCACCATACTTCAGCCAAATACCACGAACAAATTTCAGAATTTGACCAAACTTCTTTTACGGAAGAGTTCAAAGAAGAAATGAAAGCTCCTTTTGTGAAAAACGCTCCATTACAATTGGGTTGCAGTTATGTAAACGAATATCACATCAAAGAAAATGATACTTTGATGATTGTTGGTCAAATAGAACACCTATTTATCGAAGACGATATGCTTCTTGAAGATGGTTGGATACAGTTGGATAAAGGTGGTGTAGTTTCGATAAACGGTCTTGATGGATACGCAATTCCTAAGCTAATTGAACGATTTCCTTATGCACGCCCAAAAATCAAAGTAAATTAAATGGAATTTATAAGCGAAGTATTAGCTGATTATGTTGTGGCAAATTCGCAGAGCGAACCTAAAATTTTGACAGATTTAGCTCGCGAAACCTACCAAAAAGTATTGTTACCTAGAATGCTTAGTGGAACATTACAAGGAAGGTTTTTAAGTATGTTGTCAAAACTAATTGCTCCTAAAAGGGTTTTAGAAATTGGAACCTACACAGGATATGCAACACTTTGCTTGGCCGAAGGTTTGGCAAATGGAGGGGAAATTGATACCATTGATAAAAATGAAGAATTGATGGATTTTCAGCGAAAGCATTTCGACCGTTCTGGTTTTGGAACACAAATTCATCAACACCTTGGAACTGCTATAGACCTTATTCCAAATCTTAAACATAATTATGACCTTGTTTTTTTGGATGCAGATAAAACCAATTATCTTAATTATTTTGAATTGGTTCTTCCAAAAACACGTTCTGGTGGACTGATTATATCGGATAATGTTCTCTGGAGTGGGAAAGTTACTCAAAAAGCTGATTCTAAAGACAAAGACACTCGAGTGCTTCAAAAGTTCAATGAATTAGTTGCTAACGACCCAAGAGTAGATAGTGTATTACTTCCACTTCGAGATGGCTTAACCCTAAGTCGTGTTCGTTAAAGCTTTCTTTTTATTGAACCTGATATTTTATCGAAATCGTCTTTGACTTTATCTATTTCTTTGGTGAACTCTGATGTTATGGATTTTGATGGATCAATATCTGCAGATTTTTGAATCTCTGTCTTTATTTCGTTAGTAGCATTTTTAACTTGTGTCATACCTTTAGCTAATCCCCTCGCGATTGTTGGGATTTTATCAGCACCGAATATCAACAGTATGATAAAAAATATAAAAACGATCTCCGCTCCGCTAATGAATGTGAACATGTTTTTTTTACAAATATACATTTCAATTAAAATACAGCTAAATTTATTAGATGCTTTTATTTAATTCTTACCCTTTTACAGCTTTCTTAAACTTATCAAAATCTGACTTGATCTCTTCTTTTGGCCAAGTATTATTTGAAAGGTTAACGTCAGCTGTCTTAGCTTTGGGATCAATTACTACTTTAACAATTTCCTTATTGGAAGTAATCCTTTTTGTAACAGATTGAGGGTTTTTTCGCCAAACTTGGACGGGATAAGTTACCTGTCCTTTTGTTCCATCAGCATACGAATATTCAATAATAATAGGCATCACAATACCTCCAGGTTTTTCAAATTCAATTTCATAGAAATACTTTGGTAATATTTTTCCAGAAAGGGTAGATTTATTTTCTTCTAGGTAGTTCTTGAGAGCCTCGGAATTCATCTCATTATTCTTGAGTTCTTCGGAAAATGATTCAGAATCTTCATCGATCATAAAAACCATATCTGTAAGTAGATCAGAGGTCATTCCATATTCTGAAACAGCATCATCAACTTGCTTGTTAGGTTTTGAAGAAATATGAAATCTTTTTAATGATTTTACACCTATGTCAACAACATCAGTTGAGTAGAACCATCCCCTCCAAAACCAGTCCAGATCAACAGCAGATGCATCTTCCATTGTTCTAAAGAAATCTTCGGGAGAAGGGTGCTTGAACATCCATCGACGGGAATAGGTTTTAAAAGCATAATCAAAAAGCTCTTCGCCCATTATCGTTTCTCTCAAAATATTAAGAGCAGTGGCGGGTTTACCATAGGCATTTGGTCCAAGTTGAAATACATTTTCAGGATTGGACATGATTGGACTTATGAAATCTTGATTCCCAGACATATATCGAATGACTTTTGAAGGATCACCTCTACGTGAGGGATAATTTGGTTCAAATTCTTGTTCAGTCAAATACTGTACAAAAGTATCGAGACCTTCATCCATCCAACCCCATTGTCGCTCGTCTGAATTTACAATCATAGGGAAATAATTATGACCTACCTCATGAATGATAACACTAATCATTCCGTATTTAACTTTATCAGAATACGTTCCATCTTCATTGGGTCTTCCATGATTCCAGCAAATCATAGGATACTCCATTCCTTGATTTTTGGAATGAACAGAAACTGCTTTTGGATAAGGATAATCAAAAGTGTACTTTGAATAAACTTTTAATGTATGAGCAACAACTTTTGTGGAGTATTCTTCCCACAAAGGATTTCCTTCTTTTGGGTACAATGATGAAGCTATTACATTTTTATTGCCTACTTTAACTGCCATCATATCCCAAATGAATCGTCTTGAAGTGGCAAAACCAAAGTCTCTAACATTTTGCGCCTTAAATTTCCAGGTGCTTTTCTTGGTTGCTTTGGTTGCTTCTTTTATCTGGGTTTCCTGCTGGTTAACTATTAAAACAGGTTTATCAAAAGTATTTAAAGCTTTTTTGTAACGTTGTAGTTCAACCTTTGAAAGAACTTCTTTAGGGTTTTGCAATTCCCCAGTTGCTTCCATGATATGATCTTCTGGAACCGTAATATTAACCTCGTAATTACCAAAATTTAAGGCAAATTCACCATTGTCCCAAAACTGATAATTTTGCCATCCCTCAACATCATTGTAAACAGCCAATCTCGGGAAAAATTGAGCAATAACATAAACACGATTATCGTCCTCTGGGAAATATTCATAACCCGATCGTGCTCGATCAGTCACATGATTATTTATGTTGTACCACCACTTAACAGAAAACACATATTGTTGTCCACTTTTCAATGGGGTCGGTAAATCCACACGCATCATGGTTTGATTTATTATGTGGCGCAATGGCATCCCGTTCGAATCTTTAACATATTCAACATTAAACCCGCCATTAAAGGGCTCTTTGAAGGTTTCTTTTACAAAACTTTCAACATTTTCCATTGCAGCAATAGAAGAAGTATTTTTTTCTAAGGCTGGTGCATCTTTCTTTCGAATATTCTGATCTAATTGCAACCAAAGATATGCTAGATCATCTGGAGAATTGTTGGTGTAAGTTATCGTTTCTTCACCATACAACCTCTTGTTTTGATCATCTAATTCAATATTCATTATATAGTCTACCTGCTGTTGATAATAATCAACACCTGGTGCTCCTGAAGCTGTTCTGAAACTATTTGGAGTGGAAAATTCTTCGTAAAGCTGTTTGAAATTATTGTTGTTTTTGTGTCCCAATTGGACTGCTTTTGAGGTTTCCCCTTGTGAAAAGAGAAGGCCATAAAAAATAAAAGTAAATAAAAAAAATAAAAAATTGCTTTTCATAGGTTTTTCTAATTTTAAGACTTTAAAAATAATCTTTTTTTCAATCAATTGATCCAAAGTTGATTTAAAATAGTCCTGGAAGCATCCATTAGAAAACTTTTATTGGCAATATTATTTTTAACCCGAACGATATTTTGCTGTTTGGTTCTAAAGGGGATCAAAATAGTGTTTTGTATTTCATAGCTTATGGGGGGAATCAGTTCTGCAACTTCTGCAAAAATCAAAATTTGATCTTCTTGGTATTGTCTTCCAAGATAACTTATTTCTAATTCATTATCATCGAAAAATACTTTGAAATTATTTTTAAAAAATTTTTCAACCAAAGAATCAATTAAAATTGAATTACGGTCTGGTGAGAGTTGAATAGTTTCGTTGGTCTGGGAATTGAAATAAGCTTCCATGTCATCTGTAAAAATCCGCGTAGTTAATTGAAGCTGTTGTTTTTCTGCAACATAAACAACTTCAGTAATTGACACATAATAATCATGTGTAAAACTACTGAGTGGAAACAGCGCTATCCCCAAAAAAAAGAATATGGAAATTTTATTTTTGAACATTCGAATTCTGGTAAGTTTTTGAGTAAGAAAAAAAAGCTTGCAAAACTTCTTCATGTCTGTTTTGATTGAAAAAACTGAGTAAAGGTGTATTTTCTTTACAGCTCAATACGAAATCATAAACCTCTTCCTGCTCCAAATCATAATTTTCTTTAAAAAAATAAAGCCCATAAAATTGAATTATTTTAAGCATGGTTTGAAATTCTTGATCTTGTTTTCTTTTTAACTTTAGTTTTTTGTAATATCCCGAAATGTGTTTGTAAACCGCTTCAATATCAACTTGAACAAAGGCCAAGTTGAGAGCTATCTCTTGAAGTGAAGGAATACGCTCTTTACGTTTTCCTTTGTATCCAGGTATTCCTAGATCGTCAAAATTAATTGTTTTTTTGATTTTTGCATTAGATAAGTCAGACGACAAATTTCCTGACAAATTATGGGGTTTTAGGATAACTTCGTCAAGTTCATTAACAAAAGCTTCGAGGTAAACCGTTACAAATTCAGAAACAAAAACCGATTTAGTAACAATCAATTCCTTCGATTTAAACTGTACTCCAGAAAAAAGTATTCGTTCCCCTACTTGAACTGATATCTCAAAAAAACCTGATGCATCGGTTATTACAGCATTTGCTCGCGAGAGATTAACTACATGAATTCCTGAAAGTGAAAGATCGGAATGATCTACTTTTCCAATGAGCAACTTAAATTTTTGTCCATAAAGCAATCCTGTTATTAGAATACTAAAAACAAAGAATACATTTTTCATCCTTACCTAACTGCTTCCTTGTAAAGCTTACTTTCTTTTACTAAATAATCAATTAGCTCAAATTCCATGTCTTTTTTGAAAAATCTTTGGGTTGGTAATTTTTCATCCATCCGTTGTAAAAAACCTTGTGTTTCTTCAGTATTAAGACCTAAATCTTCATTAAAAAAATTAGTTTCAAAAACATATGGTAGCACTTCACTTGGAACTAATTTTTTATCAGGTTGACCCGATTTTTTGATCAACAATCCGCCAAGCAACTTGGCCACATTAACTAGATTTAGTCCATTTACTAACTGACGATCATCAGCTGCTCTGTTTATTAGTTTAGTTGACTTATCCTGGGTGTAATCTACACGTTTAAACTCTTCTTTTTTCATGTCCAAAAATTTCTCTTGATTTTCTGGACCTATTACGACCTCATCTAATACGTTTATCCTTTCTTCAATAGATACAACAAGACGTTTGTTTTTAATTATTTCGGGTGTAATCTTCATGGATCTTATTCTATATTGAACAGAAGAAAAAACAATCTCATCACCAACACGAGCTTCAATTTCGAAGCCACCTTCTCCGTCTGTAATTGTATTGGTCTGAGCCGTGTTATTGACTACATTAGCTGCAATTACGTTGCTGTTTCTGTACAATAAACGACCTTTTAAAATCATTCTACTCTCTTGAGCGTAGTTTGAAAAAGAGCAAAAAAGCATTACCAAAAGAAGCTTTATCTTCATACCTTAAAATTAAAAAATAATATGGTAAGTCTTAGTTATTGATGTTAATATTAGTGTTAAAAGTATTTCTGGGGAATATTACATCAAGTTGTAATTCAAAAAACAAAAAAGGCATAAAAAAAGAGCGAGAGACCGGGTTCGAACCGGCGACATTCAGC
>CAJWBA010000003.1 GCA_913020155.1 uncultured Flavobacteriales bacterium | reverse complement strand
CCGCAAAAAAATAACCTTCACTTGGTGTTGCAGTAATAGTTACTTGAGTCCCTTCATCAAATGTTCCTCCTTCAGTTGAAACCGTTCCTCCCTCTCCAGCAGTAACTTCTAAAGTATATTGAGTAGTGGCTACTGGTTCAGGGGTTGTTTTAGTTAGGGCTTGTGTTTCTTCATCTGGTGAACAGCTGAAAATAAAAACTAAAAGGATTGGAATTAATATTGACTTTTCCATTGTTAATTATTTATGATTTGACGGCGAAAATACTATATTTTTATCACATTATAAAATTACTTTTTATTTTTAATATTGGAAAAAAATCAAGATTGACTACTCCTTATACTTAGGTATATCTGGATTCCCATCTTGGTCTCTAAATAAATAGGTTTTATCAATATGTCTAGGCATGTCTTTTAGTTTTTCAATTCCTCGGGTTTCCTTCTTAATCCTCTGCCAATCTTTATTGTTGAATACTAAGGATTTATTTAACTGGTCCGTTAGTAAGTTCTACAAAATGGGTTACAGTATCACAAACATTATTCAATTCAGATACAGGTTTAGAGGCAAAGAACTTTAAAAAACAAGCAATAGGATGTGGTGTTATTATTGGAGCAGATACAGCGATAAATTGCCTTATGAAGCTCTAACTTTTAGCTGAAGGGACACCAAAACGGACACCAAAAAAATAAACCCCTATTGATAGCAGGGGTTTAAAGGATATTATGCGGAGAAAGAGGGATTCGAACCCCCGGAGGTGTGACCCTCGCTAGTTTTCAAGACTAGTGCATTCGACCACTCTGCCATTTCTCCAATGCGGTTGCAAATATACATTCCTTTTCTAACTAATAAAATGTTTTAAAACGATAAATTCATATTTTTTGTTTTTAAAATAGATATCTTCATTTAAAAGATAATTTATGGGTGATTTAGTTCAATATGGATTCCTGATACTCGTTGGAATATTAGCTGGAGCAATTAATACATTGGCTGGTGGCGGATCTTTATTGACCCTCCCTATTTTGATTTTCATGGGTCTTCCTCCCAATGTAGCGAATGCAACCAATCGAATTGGAATTGTTTTTCAAGCTTTTGTAGGAACCGCAGGATATCATTCCAAGGGAGTTTCTAATTTCCCTTTCAATCTGTATTTAGGAGTTTCTGCCCTTGTCGGTTCACTCATAGGCGCTCAAATTGCTGTTGATATTAGTGGAGCTATTTTTAATAAAGTATTGGCTATAGTAATGCTAATTGTTGTCGCAATTATTGCTTTTAAACCCAAAACTAAATCTCTGAATTTACCGGAACGGTTAACAGGTAAATATCTTTTTTATGCAACTGTTGGATTTTTTCTAATTGGAATTTATGGAGGATTTATCAATGCCGGTATTGGTTTTGTGATCATCCTTTTTTTGAATAATATTAACCGTTTGATGTTGATCAAAACAAATTCAACAAAGGTTTCTATCGTCTTTATTTACACCGCAGGAGCTTTAGTTGTATTTGCTTACAACGGAACAGTTGATTGGATAATAGGCTTGGTATTGGGACTAGGAACTTCTCTAGGTGCTTGGTGGTCCAGTCGCTGGTCTGTTGATAGGGGTGAAGGGGTCATAAAAATCGCAATGATTATCATGGTTAGTTTGATGTCTGTAAAACTTTGGTTTTTTTAAATCAATATTTTACATACTCAACAATTTCAAGGCCATACCCTGTGATCCCAACACGAGGGCCTTGATTTGAATTACTGATGACTTTAAGTTTATTAATTCTCAAATCGTGAAGTATTTGGGCCCCAATACCAAAATCTTTGTAATCCATTTTCATGGGCGGAACTTTATGAAGTTCACCTTTTAATTGTAAGGAGGTCAGTTCATTTATCCGGGCCAATAAGTTTTCGGACTGTTGGGCTTGATTGATAAATAAAATCGCCCCTTTGCCCTCGGTATTAATTAAGTTGAAAATGTCATCCAAATAGGATTGTAAGTAGTTTTTTCCTTTATCGTTTGATCCAGCCAACATACTTAAAATATCATTGTTTATTTGCGAAGAATTGATTCGAGTCAAAACAGAATCCTTCTCTTTCCAACTACCTTTGGTCAAAGCAACATGGACTTGACTGTTGGTGGTTTGTTGATAAGCTCTTAAACGAAATTCCCCAAAACGAGTTTGAATCTCTGCATCTGCACGTTTCAAAATAAGGCTATCGTGTTGCATTCGATAAGAAACTAAATCTTCGATGGATACCAGTTTAAGATCAAATTTTTCTGCAACCTTGAGCAACTGAGGTAGTCGAGCCATAGTTCCATCCTCATTCATGATTTCCACAATAACTCCAGCCGGTTTCATTCCAGAAAGTCGCGCAAAGTCTATTGCGGCTTCTGTGTGTCCTGTTCTTCTTAGTACACCGCCTTCTTTAGCTATTAACGGAAAAATATGCCCAGGTCTAGAAAGTTGGTGAGCTTGAGTAGAATTATCTACCAATGCTTTAACCGTTTTAGCTCGGTCGCTCGCAGAAATTCCAGTGGTAACTCCATTTCCTTTTAAATCAATCGAAACAGTAAAAGCGGTTTCCAGAGGATCCGTATTATTGTCAACCATCCGATGCAAATTCAATTCATCACAACGTTTTTCTGTCAGTGGGGCGCAAATCAAACCTCTGCCATGAGTTGCCATAAAGTTTATCATTTCTGGAGTAATTTTTTCAGCAGCTGCTATAAAGTCACCTTCATTCTCTCGGTTATCATCATCAACAACAATAATAATTTTACCATTTTTTATAGCTTTGATAGCATCTGATATTTTGTCTAATTTATTTTTTGGCATGAGTTGCTTTGTTTTTAAATTTTTTAAATTGATCACTTATTTTTCGGAGTGGAATTATTATTCGGTCTAGGTTAGTAATTCCTCTATCTCGTGAGGCTTGTTTAGTTAAATAAAGTGCGAGTAGTCCAATAATCAAGACCGAAACCCAACTTCCAATAAAAGGACTGATGCTACTGTCTTCTGCTGCATTTTTCCCAAACAATCCGATGTAGTGGTAGGACAGAAAAATTAAAATAGCCAATACCACAGGTAAGCCCAAGCCTCCTTTTCGAATGATTGCACCCAAAGCTGCTCCAACCAAGAATAAAAAAAACACCCCAAAACCTAAAGTGTATTTATCGTGGAATGAACTTTTGTGAAGGTTAATCAGTTTTTGTTGAATAAAAAAATTCTTTTTCTTTCCTTCAATATTTCTAAGAATACCCTTTGTATTCATTAATGCTGTTTGAATCACTAGTTTGTGTCTGTAATAGCGTTCGTTTGTGATTAAACTCAATGGGTTTCTTAATTCTTTAAAAATTGAATCGTATAAAACATCTTCCACTTCAATATTTTTGAGTACGTCAGATCCATTGATTTTCCTAAAATTTTCTGCGAACAGCTCACGAATTCTATTGTATTTAATCTCCAAAGAATCTATGCTTTCATTCAATTGATCTACTTTTTGCATTCGAAATGTAGTCTTATAAATTTCCTCAGAAAGATCAATATTATTGAATTCAGATAAATCAATATTCATGATGTATTTTTCAAATTTCACTTTGCTGTGCGGAATCCTTCTTTTGTCTTCAGATTTTTCTGGAGTAACCTCTTCGTATCGATTTCCACTAAAAAGCCACAATTGAAGTTGATCCCCGATTACCACACTTTTTAACTCTCCAGTGGCTGCTTTAATAACTATATTATTTTTTTGATTGGGTATTTTTTCATGAATTATTATGTCCCTTAATAAACGATCTTCATCTCCATATTTTTCATCCACCTTAATATTCATTTGCCCTAAGTCATTGAACACCCCTTCAGTTATGGCAAGAGCAGGCTTTAATTTGGCAAGATTTCTTCGTAGATTAAAAGATTTAACTTCTGCAAAAGGCATGATGTAATTTGTAAAATAAAAGCTTCCAATACCTAAAAAAAAATGAAAAAAAACCAAACTCAGCATTGCTCTTTGCAACGAAATCCCCGTTGATTTCATCGCTGCAAATTCATAATTCTCAGCAAACGTTCCATAAGTCATTATTGAAGCCAACAGAACAGAAAGGGGGAGAACTAAGGGAACAAGTTTTGGCGAATAGTAGAGTAAAAATTTCAAGATAGTACCAATGTCGATACCTTTTCCAGCAAACTCATCAATAAATAACCAAATCGTTTGAATGATAAAAATCAGCATCAAGATGATAAAAACACTCAACAATCGTTGAATGTAAGAAACCAAGATGTAACGATCCAGAATTTTCATCAATTATTTATTTATTTATGTAGTAGTTTGGGTAGTTATCTTCGTTAAATTTAAAGAACCCCGGTGGGAGTGAAATGTTTTCCTCTTGATTTTTAATGATAAGTGTTGTTATCGTTTTACTATTTCCAATTTCAATTAATTTATAAATGGTATTTTGATCAACATCAATTCCTAACAAAAGATATTTTATATCTGGATTCTCCTCCGACGGGATAAGTTTTACAAATTGAATATTTCTTCCCATTACACGTTGAGAAATGTCCCACTGATAGTCATAACCTTCCTTGTAAAAGTTTAAAAGCTGGGTAGGGTTTAAATTAATATCCTCACTTTCTTCTGGGGAACTCACGGTAATTTCCTCATTTTCTGGAACGATGGTGTAGATTTTATCTCCATCAAAAATCTGAATGACTTCTAAAAAATCTAATTTGTACTGATCGCCTGCTAGGGTAACTTTACCCTGTGTTTCCTGGCGAATTTGTTCCTCTTTATTTTCTAAAACATACTGAAACTCAAAACGGATGTTTTTTTGGTTTTCAATTTTATTTGATACTTGTTCAAGTAAATATTTGGCTTGCTCAGCTCCTTGAGCAAAAAGGAGAGAAGTTGATCCAAATAAAATTATAAAAAAGCGCATGAGCTGTTGTTTTACATTATTCATTATTCAATAATTGTTCCAAAGAATTTAAATCAGGAATCAAAACCTGTCTAGCTTTGCTGCCTTCAAATGGGCCAACAATTCCAGCAGCTTCCATCTGATCGATTATTCTTCCAGCTCTATTGTAGCCCAGTTTTAATTTTCGTTGAAGTAATGATGCCGAACCTTGTTGGGCATTAACAATAACTTCTGCTGCATCCCTAAATAAAGCATCACGATCATTGATGTCGATGTCTAGTGAGGAAGACTCCTCACCTGCAAATTCAGGAAGTAAGTGGGCTTGTGCATAAGCTTTCTGTCCACCAATAAACTCAACTACTTTTTCAACTTCAGGAGTATCTACAAATGCACATTGAATTCGAGTGAGATCATTCCCTTGAGTATAAAGCATGTCTCCACGACCAATAAGTTGATCAGCCCCCCCGTTATCTAAGATTGTTCTAGAATCAATTTTGGAAGTTACACGAAATGCTATTCGAGCTGGGAAATTAGCTTTAATGATACCAGTAATTACATTTACTGAGGGACGTTGTGTAGCAATAATCAAATGAATACCAATGGCACGAGCCAACTGAGCTAATCGAGCGATGGGGGTCTCAACTTCTTTCCCTGCTGTCATTATCAAATCAGCAAATTCATCGACCACCAAAATAATGTAAGGCAAAAAACAATGTCCATCATCCGGATTCAATTTCCGAGCTTTAAATTTGGTGTTATATTCTTTCAGATTTCGACACATACCGTTTTTTAGCAATTCGTAGCGATTGTCCATTTCTATGCATAACGAATTTAAGGTATGAATTACTTTGGTGTTGTCTGTTATTATGGAATCTTCAGAATCAGGTAGTTTTGCCAAATAATGACGTTCTATTTTGTTGTAAATATTAAGCTCAACTTTCTTTGGGTCAACCAAAACAAACTTTACTTCAGCAGGATGTTTTTTGTACAGGAGAGACGTCAATACAGCATTCAGTCCAACGGACTTTCCTTGTCCAGTGGCTCCAGCCATAAGCAGATGGGGCATTTTTGCTAAGTCTACTACAAAAGTTTCGTTACTAATGGTTTTTCCTAAAGCAATGGGAAGCTCCATTTGAGCATTTTGAAATTTCTGTGAGGCAATTACAGAACGCATAGAAACAATACTAGGTTTCTGATTTGGAACTTCAATTCCAATTGTACCTTTACCTGGAATGGGGGCAATAATACGAATTCCTAGTGCCGATAATGAAAGGGCAATATCATCTTCTAAATTTTTAATTTTTGAAATGCGAATTCCAGCTGCTGGAACAATTTCATAAAGAGTGACTGTGGGGCCAATATTCGCCTTGATTTGAGCAATCACAATTTTGTAATTCTTTAGAGTTTCAACAATTTTAATTTTGTTAGCCTCTAATTCTTCTTGGTTGATGAATATGCTTCCATCTCCGTAGTCTTTGAGTAAATCTAGCGTTGGAAAAACATATTTACTCAATTCCAAAGTAGGATCATATGAACCATATTTTTCAACTAATTGTTGTGATAAATTATTTTCTAAAAGTTCTTCGTTTGTAGTGTTGATTTCAATTTCTAGTTCTTCTTCCGTTGCTGATTCAATAGTTTTTTCAACCTCCAAAACTGGGTTTTCTAAAGGGATTCCATTTTCTGTAGCTTTTTCAGTCGTAATTTTAGGGGAATTAACTTTGCTATTTTCAAAACTAACTTCTTCAACTAATTGGGGTTCTTGTTTATCTATGTTGCTCTCTTTTTCAAAAAGCGATGTTAACTGATTTATTATGGCTTCTGGGGTGATGCTCCAGTGTAAAACAATAAAAATTAAACTACCAAAAATCAAGAGGATTCCAACTCCAATATTTCCAATGTAATCAAACAAAAAATCAGTTATTTCAAACCCCATTACTCCACTCAGTAATGGAAAAGAGTCCGAATAAAAGCCAAACATAAGAGAGAACCAAAGTGTGTAATACAGTCCCCAAGTCCATTGTTGTAAAAGTCTCTCTTTGTGGGTGTTAAAAAAATAAGTAAAGCCAGTGAAACCGATCAAATAAGCAATAATAAATGCAGCAAGTCCAAAGAACTTATAAATAAAAAAATGACTTATGCTTGCTCCTAATTTTGAAAGTAGATTTGTACTTGCTATAGAGCGATCACCCAAAGCATTCAGACTACTTTGATCTTCTTCCCAGCTAAAAAAATAAGATATGAAAGCAATAAAAAAAAGTAAACCAACGAGAATTAAAAAACCTCCAATTAAAATCTCTCTGGTACGCTTATTCTTTGTAGAGGAATCGGAAAATTTTGGCACTTTAGATGATGATGATTTTTTTGTAGTCATTCCGGTAATGGATTCCTAACAAAAATACAAATAATGATTGAATTAAAACTAAAAAAGCCCCCATTAATGGAGGCTTAAATTAGAAATCAATACTTCCTTGGACTTGCTCCATAAAATCATTCAACACTTCTTTTTGACTCTTGCCAGCCTTGATATCTTTGTCTACTTTCAAAGCTCCATAAAGGTTAGATATCAATTCATCTAACACATCGATCTCTTCATCTTTTACTCCTGAATGTTCTGAAATGTGTTCCAAAACTTCAAGCGTTTCGATTAAATAATCTTCATCGTTATTAACAACAAAATTCGACAGGTGTTTAATTAGCGGTAGCCTCATGAACGAATATTTTTAATGACTCAGATTTATTGGTTTGAATTTGATCAATCAATTTTCCATCTCTGAAAGATGCAAACGTCCTAAACTTAATGACGTCAGCAAATTTTCTTGAGTTAGGATTTTTTTCAGCATCAATTATTACAAACGCTATGGTATCATTTTCTGAAGCCATTTTTTAAATTTAGGTTTTATAATCCTGCAATTACCACACCATCCAGCAGAATATTCCACTAATACTCGATCGTTTGAATCAATTAATTGTTGAAGCGAATCGTCTGTTATTTCTTGAAACATGAGGAATAATTTAGTGATTGCTTAGATAATCTTGAACACCATCACAATTTGCATTCATAGCATCTTTTCCTTCTTACCAGTTTGCTGGACAAACTTCACCTTTTTCTTGTACGTGAGTGAATACATCAATTAAACGAATAAACTCATTAACGTTTCTTCCAAGGGGCATGTGGTTGATACCTTCGTTGAAAACCATTTAATTCTCGTCAATAAGGTATGTGGCTCTGTAAGTTACATTATCTCCATCCATCAAAAGAACACTAGTAATCTTATCATATCTCTCGTTTGTGCTGTCAAGAATATCTAAAGTATTTGATAAGTTTCGGTTGCTATCTGCTAAAAGGTTGAAAGTAATGCTTTCAGCACCACCATTGTCTTTAGCGGTGTTGAGCCACGCAAAATGAACTTCTGGGGTATCACAAGAAGCTCCAATAATAATGGTGTTTCTTTTTTCAAATTCAGGTAGTGCCTCTTGGAATGCATGTAACTCTGATGGACACACAAAAGTAAAATCTTTTTAGTACCAGAACAAAAGAACTTTTTTCTTGTTCTTCTTTGCTTCTTCCAATACATTAATGCGATTGGTTTCACCCATTTCGTTAATTGCGTTTACACTTAAATCCAGGAAATATTTTCCTACTATTGACATTCAATTTATGTTTTAAAATTTCAATAAAATTAATTTTGTATTACCCGATTAGAAAAGAAAAAAATTGGATAAATATACTTTTAAATAAGTTTTTTAGATGATTCTACTTAAGTTCAGATTGAGATTGATTGTGTTAAAAAAACACTCTCAGTTATTTGAAAAATACTAGGTATTAACTTTTCTTATTTTAATTCCAAAATAAGCATAAATTAGGGTCATAAAAGGACTGATCCAATTAAAGATCGCATAAATAAAATACTCTCCAACCCCAACTCCTAAAACTCCAGATTGATAAGCACCGCAGGTATTCCATGGGATAAGAACAGAAGTAACAGTCCCAGAATCTTCAAGAGTTCTACTCAAATTTTCTGGGGCTAAATTTTTTTCTTCAAAAGCTTTGTCAAACATTTTCCCCGGTAAAACAATCGAAAGGTATTGATCGGAAGCTGTTAAATTTACTACAACACAAGAAGCAGCTGTACCAGCGAATAGTTGAAAAGTAGATTTTGCCATGCTGAGCAAGGCATTACTTATTTTTTTCAAAGCACCGATGGCATCCATAATTCCACCAAAAACCATCGCACAAATGATCAACCAAATGGTACCGAGCATACCTTTCATTCCACCAGAGCTAAACAAATTATTCAATAAATCATTGGATGTTGTTACCGAAATGTCACTGACGATGGCATTCATAACTCCTTTGTATGCACTAATTGATGTCAAAGAAGTTACACCAGCAACTTGGGCAACAATATGCGGTTGAAAAATCAAAGCAAAAATTCCTCCGAAAAGCGTCCCCAATAATAATGCAGCTAATGGAGGTGTTTTTCGAATGATCAAAACAACAACCAACATGGGAACAAAAAATAATCCTAAATTGATTGTGAAACTATCTTTAATACTATTCAACAAAACATCTGTATCTGCAGTCCCCGAAGTATTTTGAAAAAAGCTCAAGATTAAAAAAACGACAAGGGTTATGCTAATACTGGGAATTGTGGTAAGGGTCATGTACCGAATATGGGTAAATAAATCGGCACCAGCCATAGCTGGAGCAAGGTTTGTAGTATCGCTCAAAGGCGAAAGTTTATCACCAAAGTAAGCCCCTGAAATTACTGCTCCAGCAACCATTCCTGCAGGTATATCCAGAACCCTACCAATACCAATTAGAGCAATTCCTACTGTAGCAGAGGTTGTCCAACTACTCCCAGTGGCTATCGATATGATAGCACAAATAATAATACAAGCTGGTAAAAATATGCTGGGATGTAAAACCTTGAGGCCATAGTAGATCATGGCGGGGATGATTCCACTCAAGAGCCAAGTTCCTGCCAATGCGCCAACAAACAATAAAATTAATAGTGCACCCGTAGTAGATTTCAAATTTGAGCCTACCGTTTCAATCATTTGACTGTAAGGAATCTTATTTCTAAAACCCACAAGAGCTGCAACTGCAGCACCAATTAAAAGAATAAATTGATTGGATCCTCCCAATGCGTCATCACCGTAAACAGTAACGTTGAAGGATAGTAAAAAAACGAGTATTACTACTGGAAGCAGTGCCTGTAAAATGGATAGGGATTCAGTCTTTTGTGACATATCAACAACTTTCTTGTAATGATACGATTTTTAATTGTTTTTTTATTTTTAGTTCTGGAATTTATAATGTTGATAAACCGCATTGATATGCCCTAAAATAAGAACTTCTACTAAGATTACATAAACCCATGGTAAGAAGCTTCCCAAGGTCTGTAGCTGGAGAATAATACCCAAAGCCTGAGGTAGTGTGTAATTACAGAAAAATAGGCGGCATCAATCCAAAACTAATCTTCCTTGTAATGGTAAAAATACATTACCGATACTGATTATGACAACCTTAATACCCAAAAGGTTGCGGTATTCTTTGTCACGCAAAAACATGATGATGATTTTAAAGAGGTGCATAGTTTCAATTTGGTTTCCCCAACTTATAAAAAAACTGAAAATTAAATATTTTCTTCACTCTATCTAGAAACATTTGTATTTTTGTTTTACAATCTTTAAAATTTAAATGATGAGTAAATATGATGTTACTGTTATTGGATCAGGTCCTGGGGGATACGTGGCCGCAATTCGTTGTGCACAATTGGGCATGAAGACAGCTTTGATAGAAAAGTATAGCACTTTAGGTGGAACCTGTTTGAATGTTGGATGTATTCCATCCAAAACACTTCTTGATTCTTCGCATCATTACGATGATGCAGTCAAACACTTTGATACGCATGGGATTGAAATTTCAGGAGAAATAAAAATAAACTTTGAAAAAATGATAGGGCGCAAGCGTGCCGTAGTAGAACAAACCACCAAGGGCATTGAGTTTTTGATGAACAAAAACAACATAACCGTTTATCAAGGTTTAGGAAGTTTTGTTGATGCCACTCACATTCAGATAGATGGTGAAAAAAAAGAAACCATTGAAGCCAAGCACAGCATCATAGCCACAGGATCTAAACCAGCAACTTTGCCCTTTATTTCTTTGGATAAAGAGCGCATCATAACCTCTACAGAGGCACTCGAATTAAAAGAAATACCCAAACATCTTATCGTAATAGGAGGAGGGGTAATAGGTTTAGAACTTGGACAAATCTATAGAAGACTTGGAGCAGGGGTTTCGGTCATAGAATATGCCAATCGAATAACACCCTCAATGGACAGTGCATGTTCTCGAGAGTTAACAAAAGTTTTGAAGAAACAAGGCGTGAAATTTTATTTGTCACATGGCGTAAACAAAGTAGAACGAAAAGGTTCGGCAGTAGAGGTGACCGCAACCGATAAAAAAGGAACTGAAGTTACTTTTGATGGTGACTATTGTTTAGTTTCTGTGGGTCGAAAACCCTACACAGTCGGCTTGAATGCCGATGCAGCAGGCATACAGCTGAACGAACGGGGTCAGATAGAAGTAAACGACCACCTACAAACAACAATACCCAATATTTATGCAATAGGTGATGTAGTCCGTGGAACTATGTTGGCACACAAGGCTGAAGAAGAAGGTGTAATGGTAGCAGAGTTTTTGGCAGGCCAGAAACCGCATATTGACTATAATCTGATACCCAATGTAATTTACACTTGGCCAGAAGTTGCATCGGTGGGTAAAACAGAAGAGCAACTCAAAGAAGCTGGAGTTCAATTCAAAGTGGGTCAATTTCCTATGAGAGCACTTGGTCGCGCTCGTGCAAGTATGGATACCGACGGTTTTGTCAAAATATTAGCTGATGCCAATACAGATGAAGTACTCGGAGTTCATATGGTTGGAGCTCGAGTAGCAGATCTAATTGCCGAAGCAGTAACAGCAATGGAATTTAGAGCTTCAGCAGAGGACATCTCCAGGATGAGTCATTCACATCCTACCTATGCAGAGGCGGTAAAAGAAGCTGCACTAGCTGCGACCGAAGATCGTCCCCTACACATCTAATTACATTCGCCAAGTGTCCGGGTGGTTACTCCGCTAACCGCTGCTGCTCAAGAATTACCATAGATACGATTGTTACATCAACATACGGGGGCACATTCCGTGGTAAAAGCTTGTTTGTTACTAGCCTCGGTTGAGCAGACATCTTGTACCTCTCTTATGGAGCTAATCCGAATCAATTTGTATCGATTCTCCAGACAATCGTCCTAGCAATTGCTGGAATCAATAGAAGTTATTTCTAGAATTAAGTCTTACACATACCCATAAATAAAATCAAAGCCCTTAATAGTAGAGATTTGGATCCTCTATTGATCGCTACCTATTTTGTTTTCAACCTGAAAATTAAAACAATAAAGTTTAAATAAAGCTGGAGCGCAGGGACTGGTTTAATAATTTATCCTCATTTTCCTGAATGTCTCCTCTGCTGATGAACTCGATTTTTCGAAAGAAACCAAAACTATAAGAGGAAAAAATATAACAAATAAATTAAAGTACATAAACAATAACTATTTTAATCACGATCAAACAGATTTTATCGATCAAATCATATTGTTTTTTTGTAAAAAGCAACCATTAATTCGGCAATCTCTGGTCCAGAATCTTCTTGTAAAAAATGACCCCCAGAAATAGTTTTATGATCCATCCCATTTGTTCCGGGAATTAATTTTTGAAAAACTTGATCCCCCCCCTTTGTAATGGGATCTTCATCGCTAAATAAGTTTAAAAAGGGTTTATTCCATTGGATCAGAATTTTCCAAGCATCTTTATTGTTATCACTTTCTGGATCCTTATCTGAAGTGGGGACTAAAGCAGGAAATACCCGAGCTCCAGCTTTATACTCATCTGAAGGAAATGGAGCATTATAAGCTTTCATAACTTCATCAGATAAGATAGTAGTAGTAGCGTTTTGGAGAACAGTAGCAATGTCAAATTTGGGACTCGTTGCAGCAAAGTTTTGCCAGTCCAAAAAAGCTTGAGGAGGAGTTGTACTACCCTTGGGTAGCATAGTATTTCCAGCAACAACAGATTTGAAATTATCAGGATTAGCAGTCAATAATCGCAATCCAATTAATCCACCCCAATCTTGAATGAAAATATTGATGTCTTTTAAATCCAAATGATCCAACAAATCTTGAATCCACATAATGTGTTTGGCATAAGTGTAATCTGTTTGTTTCGCTGGTTTATCTGATTTACCAAATCCAATAAGATCAGGAGCAATAACCCGCAAACCTCCATTAATTAAAATAGGGATCATCTTACGATAAAGATAGGACCAGCTCGGTTCACCATGAAGGAGCAATACAACAGGATGTAGCGGATTACCCTCATCGAGATAGTGCAGGCGCAAATCACTTCCAACGGTACAATACTTTTCTTCGAAAGAATAGTCTTCGAGGTTTTGAAATGCCGAATTTGGTGTTCTAAGTATTTTCATAAATCACAATTTATTTCAGGATTTCCAGCCCAGTTTACAGCTTCTGTCAACAAGAGTTGGTAATCGGGTTCCTCATAATAGCTGGCTTTGTGTCCCAGTGCACTGTAAAAGGATTTTCCTTTTCCCACACAATTGTACCAAACAACAGGATGATCGTCTCCCATACCAAAATCCTTACTTTTCAATAAACTATTTTCGAGAGTTCCACTCATAATCATATCGGTTTCATTGAGGGTGAATAAAACATGAGCCCCTTTATCTCTCGGACTTTCAAAAAACACATACCATTCATCTTCGCGTTCCCAACTCAAAGGAAGTTTATCACTCGCTGGAAAGCTCTTTGGAGACTCTCTGTTCATTGTTCCTGTTTGAAACTGCGGTGCCATTGGGTGATGAGAAAATACAGCACGAATCAATTCATCGTAATACCAGTCCCATTGGTGCGAATCATCTCCAGTTCCATGAAAACCCACAAAACCACCACCACCTTCGATATAATTTTTGAAAGCGATTCGTTGGTTTTTATTTAAAGTCTGACCTGTAACATTATTCCAAACAACAACATCAAAAAGAGATAGTTGGTCTTGGTTATGAATTGCACCATTATCAGAAATAGTAAGTTTCCAGTTGTTTTCTAAAGCTAATTTTTTGAAGGTACTCTTGGCGGCTGGAATTGCTTCTTCATGAACCCAGGCATTTGCTTTAGAATATAATAAAACATTGAAATCGTTTCTGACAAGATTTAGTTCAGGTGCAATAGTTTCAAAGGTTTTCCATCCAATTTTTGCTTTGTAAACCATCAAACCAATCTGTCCAACTTTAAAAAGAAGTAAAACTCCAATGATTCCAACAATATATAAAATTATTTTTTTCATAAAAACTAATTATAGGGTGGTGTTTATTTGAATTTTAATTTTCTCCAAAGTATTAAAAATAATTCACTTTTGTAGCGATGAATAAGCACACTAAGCAATAAACATATAATAACAAAGAATAATGCCCCAACGCTGCTTTGAACTAATGAGCCTGAATATTTAAAGTATTTGTAAATTCCAATTCCACTTAGGCTTCCATAAAAAATAAAGTAATGAATGATGTAAATACTCAAAGTTTTTTGCCCCATCCAAACCCAAAAACTTCTTTTGAAAAGACAATTCATTATTATGAATACTCCCAGTAAAACAAAAACATCTCCCAGTCTAATGAATAAGAAGTTATTATAGGCAACTTGTCGAAAAAGATACAAATCGGTTTGATTATAAATCCAAATAAAAAGTGCAGATGATTTAAAAATTAAAAGGATTCCCGATACAGTAAATCCTATACTTTTTAAAATAAGTTTTTTCGTCTTGGAACCAAAAGTTATTGCAATACTTGCACCCATACTGACATATCCAATCCAGGGGAAAAGATAAAAAACACCTCCATTGACTTTTGTCAAATAAGCGCTCAAAAAATAGGGGAGTGTGTAGAAGGTTTTATTTGCATAAATAGGTTCACACACAAAAACAAGGCAACCAAATCCTAGGAAAACGAAGAGCAACCCTTTTTTTAAAAAACTTAAGAGTGTATAAATTCCAACAACAAAAATCAATCCCAGACCGATGATTTGAAGTACATCAGGCTTAAAAAAAGAGGCGTTTAACTCTCCATTTAAAAGCAAAGGAAGGTTTAAACGCAATACATACCCCCAAATAATTAATTCCAAACCCCGACGAATCCCTTTTTTTATTCTTGGATTTTTAAACCCTTGTACCTTATTTCTGAGAAGTAAAAACATCACTACCCATCCGGTTACTAAAAAAAAAACTGGAGCAGTAAATCCTCTGCAATAGAACCAAAAATCATAAAACAAGCTTTCTTCAAGCTTAAACTCAGGAGCTAATATTCCGCTGATGAAATGTCCTTGAAGCATCATTAAAATTGCAAAGGCTCGAAGTGCATCTAAAAAATACAAGCGTTCTTTTGAACTCATAAACTCCAAACATTTTGGCAAAAGATAAGAAATGAATTGGTTCTTACACTTACGCATTTCAAATAAATAAAACCGATGAATCTGTTGAAACTTTTCAGAGATTACAGCAGTTGTTTACGAATTTATTCAGAACAACTACCACATATTCAAACTATTTGATTTGCTCCATTTTCTTGCGAATTTCTCTAAGCCCCAAGTTGCCTATGCTACCGATATGTGTATGTTCAACAGACCGATTGGGTTGATAGTTTCCTTCTTCAATAGCTTCTCCAAGCTCACGATAGGCATCTCTGAAAGGTTTTCCAGCTTGTACTTCAGCATTTAGTGTATCAACGCTAAAGAGGTAATCGTATTTTTTTTGATCGGTAATATTAGAACTAACCTCGATGTTAGGAAGACTAAAAAGAAGCATTTCTAAACATGCTTTGATTTCTTGAATCCCATCAATGATTGGTGCTTTAGCTAATTGTAATTCTCTATGATAACCACTAGGTAAATTAGTTGTTAACAAAGATAGTTGATTGGGTAACCCTTGCAATGCATTGCATTTTCCACGGATTAATTCAAAAATATCTGGGTTCTTTTTATGAGGCATAATACTTGAGCCTGTAGTCAGGTCATCTGGGAAGGAAATAAAATTGAAATCTTGACTCATATACAAACAGATGTCCATAGAAAATTTAGCTAAAGTACTTCCTATCATACTCAAAGCTATTGCTGAGGTTTTTTCTACTTTTCCACGACTCATTTGTGCAGCAACTGCATTGTATTTTAGTGTGCTGAAATTGAGTAATTCGGTGGTAAATTCTCGATTAATTGGAAAAGAGCTTCCGAAGCCTGCAGCACTTCCTAATGGATTTTGATCTGCTAAAGAATATGCGGTGTTTAGAAATTGCACATCATCAATTAGATTTTCGGCATAGGCTGAAAACCACATCCCAAAAGAGGAGGGCATTGCCACTTGAAGATGAGTATATCCGGGGAGTAAAGCTTTTTGATGTTGTTCAGCTAATTGCATTAAAAGATCAAAAAGTTCAATTACAGTTTTTTTAATTGTACTGATTTCTTCTTTGAGATAGAGATGAGTGGCAACTAAAACTTGATCGTTTCGTGATCGGGCTGTATGAATTTTTTTACCTAAATCTCCCAACTCTTCAGTTAATACATTTTCAATTTTGGAATGCATATCTTCAAATTCATTTTCGATGGTAAATGTTCCAGCTTCTGCTTTTTGCTTAAGTTTGTCAAGTATTTCCGAAAGCTGATCTGCTTCTTTCTGTTCGAGGAGTCCAATTTTCGCAAGCATTTGAGCATGGGCACTTGATGCAATGCAATCGTATGCTGCCAATGCTAAATCATAACTTCGATCATTACCTACGGTAAAATGATCTACTTTTTGATGGGCAGCCTTTCCTTTTTGCCAGAGTTTCATAAGATTTCGTTTAAAAGTTTAATGTACAATGCGATTCCCTCTTCCACTTCATGCACATGAATAAATTCATTTGCTGTGTGCGATCGAGTAGAGTCTCCTGGGCCTAATTTTAATGATGGACAACTTAGTTTTGCTTGATCTGAAAGTGTGGGTGATCCGTAGGGTTTTCTTCCCAGTTCAATTCCTGCAGTAACCAGTTCATGTGTTAGTGGTATGGAGGAAGAATTTAAATTGGTCGAACGAGGAGTCAATTTACAGGGTGCTTCTTTTTGGAGTAACTCTATAATTTCAGCATTAGAATAACGGTCATTAACCCGAACATCAATGACTAAGTTAACTTCTGAAGGGACTACATTGTGTTGATTTCCTGCATTTACTTGAGTTACAGTCATCTTAACAGGCCCAAGTACTTCAGATTCTTTTTTAAAAGAGAATTCTTTGAACCAATTCAAAAATTTTGGAAGTTTCATGATTGGATTCTCTTGATTGGGATGGGCAGCGTGACTTGCAGTTCCTTCAATTAGTCCATCAAAAACTACCAACCCTTTTTCGGCAATGGCCAATTGCATTAGTGTAGGTTCTCCAACGATAGCAACATCAATTGGAGGAAGTGTTTTTAGAAGAGAATTTAAACCCAATGGACCCGAACTTTCTTCCTCTGCTGTTGCTGCAATAATCAGATTGTATTTTGGATTGGGATGATTGTAGTAAAAAGTAAACAAAGCCAATAAAGAAACCAAAGCCCCTCCAGCATCATTACTTCCTAATCCATAAAGTTTTCCATCCTCGATATGAGGATCAAAAGGGTTTTTAGTATATGCACCGTTCGGTTTCACGGTATCGTGGTGTGAATTTAAAAGTAAATTAGGTTTCTTTTTATCATAAAAATGATTAAACGCATATACATTGTTGTTTTCTCTGAAAAAAGGAATCCCATGATCCATAAACCATTGTTCTAGACGAGCAGCAGTTTCATTTTCTTCACTTGAAAATGACTCTATTGCAATTAAATCTTTCAATAGCTCTAGTGTTTTTTTGGTAAGTTCTTTTTGCATATTATAAGGTAATAGTGGTATGTTTTATTGTTCCTTTAATCATTTCAGGTTTTCCTATGTGAACTTTAGAAACTCCATTTTGAAGTGCATCAAATGAATTTTTCATCTTTGGAAGCATTCCTTCGCTAATTATATGTTCTTCTTTCAATTTTTTGTAAATCTGAGAATCAATGTGCTCAATTAATGAATTCTGATCTTTTAATGATTTCATAACTCCCATCTGTTCAAAACAATAATACAAAGTTACTTCGAAATCTTTTCCCAAAGCAACCGCAATACTTGAGGCAATTGTATCTGCGTTAGTATTTAAGATTTGCCCATTGGCATCATGGGTCAAGGCACAGCAAATGGGACTCAATGCATTATTTAAGAGAAGTTTAAAAAAAGAAGTATTTACATAAGTAATATCACCAACCCAACCAAAATCTGTATTTTCAATAGGTCGTTTTACCGCCTGAATTGCATTTGCGTCGGCACCAGACAATCCAATCGCATTACAATTATATCCCTGTAAGGAAGCAACGATATTTTTATTGACTTGACCTCCATAAATTCCTGTAATTAACTCTAGAGTTTCTGTATTAGTAATTCTTCTTCCATCTTTCATTTCAACTGGTATACCCAGTCGTTCTGCCCATTTACTTACTTTTTTTCCACCTCCATGAACCAGTATTTTTGAACCAGTGATTGATGCAAAATCTTTAAGAAAATTATCTAGATCCTTAGGATTTTCAATAACATTTCCGCCTACTTTTATAATGCTAACTTTGGTCATTGTCGAGAATGGTTTTTAGTACAGCTTGTGCGGCAAAAGTTCTGTTGTTGGCTTGATCAATAACCAATGAATTTGGATGGTCAAGTACTCCATCTGCAACTACAATATTTCTTCGTACAGGGAGACAATGCATAAACTTTGCGCTATTGGTTTGTTTCATTTTATCTTCTGTAAGGGTCCATTCGTTATCGGTTCTCAAAATTGAGCCATAATTGGAGTATGAACACCAGTTTTTTGCATAGACAAAATCAGCATCTTTTAAAGCTTCTTCTTGGTTGTGAATTACAGGAACATCTTTAGTAATTCTGGGATCCAACTCATATCCTTCAGGTTGTGCAATTATAAAATCTGCTTTTCTAAACTCCATCATCTTTGTGAAAGAATTTGCTACAGCATGAGGAAGTGCCTTGGGATGAGGTGCCCAGGTAAGCACTACTTTGGGTTTGTGTTGAGTAGGATACTCATCAAGGGTAATTGCATCAGCTAATGCTTGAAGTGGATGTCCAACTGCACTCTCCATGTTAATAACAGGTATGCTTGCATATTTCGCAAAGCTTTTTAGAACAATTTCTGCTTCATCTCGAACTTTATCTGTTAGAGAAGCAAAAGCTCGAATTGCTACCATATCACAATATTGTGATACTACTGCAGCTGCCTCTCGAATGTGTTCTGATCGAATACCTCTCATTTCGGTACCATCATCAAATTCCAATGCCCAAGCTTCGTTTGAGAAATTCATAATCATTGTATTGAACCCTAAATTTTGAGCTGCTTTTTGAGTACTTAAACGGGTTCTCAAACTGGGATTGAAAAATAAGATACCCAAAGTTTTTAGTTTTGCATATTTTTTAAAAGCAAAAGGATCTTTTTTTAATGATTTGGCTAAAGACAATGCTTCGTCAAAATCAGGGAGATCATTCAAAGAAATAAAGTTTTTCATGCTACTGATTTTTGTGTTTATTTAGAGCTTTTTTTAATCCTTTAAAAAAAAGATCAATATGTGTTTTTTGAACAGTTAATGGAGGAAGGATTCTCAAAAGTTTTTTATTACTACTTCCTCCAGTAAATATTTTTTCATCATAAATTAAAGTTTTGCGAAGAGCTCCAACTTCAAAATCAAATTCAATCCCTAGCATTAGCCCTCTTCCTTTAATCTTTTTCAATCCTTTAATTTTTTGAGCTTGTTCTTTGAAGTAAACACCCATTTTAAAAGCATGGTTTTGTAACCTTTCATCTTCCAAAACCTTTAAGACTGCGAGAGATGCCGAACAGGCTAAATGGTTTCCTCCAAAAGTTGTTCCTAACATTCCGTACTTAGCTTTGATACTCGGGTGAACTAGAATTCCACCAATAGGAAATCCATTTCCCATACCTTTTGCCATGGTTACAATTTGTGGCTCAATTCTGTATTTTTGATAAGCAAAAAAGGTTCCTGTTCTTCCAAAGCCAGATTGGACCTCATCTGCAATCAGACACACCTTATTTTCTTTACATAGACGATCCATGTCGTATATAAATTCCTCTGAAGGTTCGTCTAAACCTCCAACACCTTGAATCGCCTCAAAAATAACCGCGCAAACATCTTCTTTTTTAAGTTCTTTCTCTAAGGATGCAGAATCGTTAAACTCCAAAAAGGTGACTTCTTGTTGTTTGTTTAAGGGAGCATTGATTTTAGGATTATCGGTTACAGCTACTGCTGCGCTTGTTCTACCATGAAAGGCGTTTTTAAATGCAATAACCCTTTTTTTATTTGTTTGAAATGAAGCTAATTTTAAACTGTTTTCAATTGCTTCAGCACCTGAACTGCACAAAAATAATTGATAATCTGAACAACAAGATTGATGACCAATCGCAGCTGCCAATTCGTGTTGCAATGGATTATGAATCGCATTGGAATAAAAACCAATTTGATCCAATTGATTTTTAAGTTTCTTTACATAATGCGGATGCCCATGCCCAATTGAAATTACTGCATGCCCTCCATAGAGATCTAAATATTCTGTTCCTTTTTCGTCATAAACATAAACATCATCAGCCCTTACTG
Organism: uncultured Flavobacteriales bacterium; assembly: GCA_913020155.1. Classification (GTDB taxonomy): domain Bacteria; phylum Bacteroidota; class Bacteroidia; order Flavobacteriales; family Flavobacteriaceae; genus Arcticimaribacter. The sequence continues at coordinate 103,248 of CAJWBA010000003.1, read as the reverse complement.
GAGTTACATCATACAAAGGATAAACATCAAATAATTTCATAAGTTATTGATTTGAGATGTCATTTATTTTATTAAAAGAAGCCGCTAAACCTTGAATTAATGAAGAACTTAATCCTTGATGTTCCATTTCATTGAGTCCCGAAATGGTGCATCCTCTGGGGGTGGTGACCTTATCGATCTCTTCTTCAGGGTGGGATTTATTCTCCGTCAAAAGTGTAGCTGCTCCCAAAGCTGTGAATACAGACATATCCATCGCTTCTTTAGCTTCAAAACCCAATTGAACTCCACCTTGGGTCATTGCTCGAATTAAACGCATCCAAAATGCAATTCCACTAGCACAAATTACAGTTGCGGCTTGCATATGTTCTTCTGCAATAGTTATGGATGTTCCCAATCCATTAAAAATTGCACTAGCAATATCAATCCGTTTTTCACCAACTTTGTTTGAGCAAATACAAGTCATTGATTTTCGAACTGATATTGCTGTATTTGGCATGCTTCTTATGATAGGGAATTGAGTTCCAATTATGGATTCAATGCGTTCAATTTTAAAGCCTGTGATTACCGAAATCAAAACATGTTTATCTGTCAATATACTTTTTATAGACTTTAAAATTTCTTCAAATTGCCCGGGTTGAACAGCAAAAATTATGATATCAGATTTGTGTATTGCTTCCAAATTATCTGAGGTCACATAAACGTTTTTATGCGATTCCCAGTCGTTGAGAGATGTTACATCTCTTTTAGTTAAATAGAGGGTTGTTATCGTATTGTTGATGACCAACCCCTGAGCGATGCTTAAACCGAGATTTCCAGTTCCTATGATTGCTATTTTCATCTTTTGTTTTTTTAAAAAATATTTGTTTTCAATTCAAGTCCTAAACGCTCTTCCCAACCCATAATTAAGTTCAAATTTTGTAAGGCTTGACCCGAGGCGCCTTTAATCAAGTTGTCAATTATAGAGGTAATCAAAAGAATACCTTGGTGAAGATGCAGATGAATAAAACAATTGTTTGAATTGATTACTTGTTTCAAAGCGATTTCTTGGGTCGAAATATGGGTAAAGGGATGCTCACTAAAATAATTTGTATAAAGACTTAAGGCATCTTTAATGCTCCCATCAAAGGAAGTGTATGCTGTTGCAAAAATACCACGCGTGAAGTCTCCACGTAGTGGTAAAAAAATCACTTCAGTATCGTCTCCTTGAGCTGTGTTTAATGATTCACGAATTTCATCCAAATGTTGATGTGTAAAGGGTTTGTACCACGACAAGTTGTTGTTTCTCCAACTAAAATGTGAGGTAGATGAAAGCTCAACTCCTGCACCAGTACTTCCTGTAGTTGCATTTATGTGTACTGTGTTTTTTAGTTTTTTTGAATCAGCCAAGGGTAAAAGAGCCAACTGAATTGCGGTAGCAAAACAACCCGGATTGGCTATGGATTTAGCATTTTTGATTTCATTTTTTTGAAGTTCGGGTAAACCATAAGCGAAGGTTCTATCCCTAAAATTTCTATCTGCACTCAATCTAAAATCATTACTGAGATCAATAATAACTGTTTCTTTTGAAAACTCTTGTTGCTCTAAAAACAGGGATGAGTTCCCATGCCCCAGACAAAGAAAAACAACATCTACATCTAAGTTAATTTCATCTGTAAAGTTCAAAGTTGTTGTTCCCAATAAATCTTGATGGGTATCACTCAGAGGAGTGTTGGGTCGGGTTGTACTGTAAACAAACTCCAAAACTAAATTAGGGTGTTGAAGGACCAATCTAAGAAGTTCCCCACCTGTGTATCCAGATCCACCAATTATTCCTACTGTTTTCATTTTGTTTCTTCTTTATTAACATTTCTGTATATAGTGTGTGCATTTGCAGTGATTTTTATAAATCCTTTTGCATCTTCTGCAGTCCATTCCTTATTCATTTCTCCATAACTTCCAAAGGATGCATTCATCAAGTCATTTGGTGATTCAATCCCCTCCAATTCAAAGCGGTAGGGGTGAAGTGTTATAAAAACTTCTCCATTAACTTTCTCTTGACTGTTTTGTAAAAAAAGTTCAATGTCTCGCATAACAGGGTCTAAATAATTTCCTTCATGCAATTGCATACCATAAAAACTTCCCAATTGTTCTTTTTGAAATTGTTGCCATTTTGAGAGGGTGTGTTTTTCTAAAAGATGATGAGCTTTGATTATGATTAAAGGAGCTGCTGCCTCAAAACCAACCCGTCCTTTAATTCCAATAATGGTATCTCCAACATGAATATCCCTTCCAATTGCGTAAGTTTTAGCCAAATCTTGCAATTCTTGAATAAGCGTAACAGCATCAGACTTTTTACCATTGAGTTCGATGAGCTCTCCAGCTTCAAACTTTAAGCTAATTTTTGCAGACTTTGTTTCTGATAAAGAACTAGGGTAAGCTTCGTCTGGTAGAGCATTTCGTGAGGTTAGGGTTTCACTTCCGCCTACACTGGTTCCCCATAGTCCTTGGTTGATTGAGTACTGGGCTTTTTCCCAAGACAGTTCAATTCCTTGGCTTTTTAAGTATTTAATTTCATCTTCTCGAGAGAGTTGTTGATCTCTTATGGGAGTAATGATTTTGATTGTAGGAGCCAATACTTGAAAAATCAAATCAAAACGTACTTGATCGTTTCCTGCTCCTGTGCTTCCATGAGCAATAAACTTTGCATCAATTTTTTTGGCATATTCAATGATCTCCATTGCTTGTACAATACGTTCAGCACTAACAGAAAGGGGGTAACTGTTGTTTTTTAGCACATTTCCAAAGACTAAGTATTTTACTATTTTCTGATAAAAAGATTCAAGAGCAGCTATTGATTGATAAGAAGCTGCACCCATATGCATAGCTTTGGATTCTTGTTCTTCAATTTCTTTTGGGGTAAAACCACCCGTATTAACACTAACTGCGTGAACTTCGTATCCTTCCTGAAACAGGGTTTTTAAACAATAGGAGGTATCTAGACCTCCACTGTATGCAAGTACAAGTTTTTTCATTTTGTTTTTTTTTTGAAAAGACCATTCAAAAAAGCTGTGGTCTTTGATTTCGATTTATTTTTATCATTGGGCTCGTGAAGCATTCCCGTACACAAACACATGCTACGATCTGTTCGGGTAAGAACATCATAGTTTTTACAGGTTTGACATCCTTTCCAAAATTCTGGATCGTCAGTCAATTCTGAAAAATGTACCGGTTTGTAACCGAGTTCATAGTTAATTTTCATTACAGCATGACCTGTGGTAATTCCAAAAATTTTGGCCCCAGGGTATTTTTCTAAAGACAATTCAAAAACTTTTTTCTTGATTGCTTTGGCTAGCCCTTTACCTCTGTATTGAGGAGATACAATTAAGCCCGAATGAGCTACGTATTTTCCGTGCTGCCATACTTCGATGTAACAAAAACCTGCAAACTGATCTCCATCAATTGCAATAACAGCATTACCATTTTGTACTTTTTTGATGATGTACTCTGGGGTTCTTCGAGCAATACCAGTTCCACGGTCTTTAGCAGACTCGTCGATACAAAGACTTATTGTTTTTGCAAAATGAATATGTGAGGAGTTACCAATAACGATTTTCATTATTGAAATATTTAGTTAAAGTTAAAATTGAATAAGGATTGTAAGTGAATCCGGACACACCAAGATTCTTAAAGATATGCACCCCTAGGGGCGGTGACGGAATGCACGCGGAAAAAGATCGTTTAGTAAAACCGTGGATGAATAAATATGTGTAATGCTCTCTTTCATAAATCAATACAAAGTTCAAGTATTCTAATCAGAAATCCAAACTTGTTTTTCATTTTTTCGAATTTCATAAAAAACATTCATTTTGTTTTAGTTTCATGTATTTTTGTTTAGTGATCAAGCGTTTTAAATTAAATATTGACAATAAATTTCAAAACTTCAGAACCCAAAAAATTCTACTAGCATTCAGTGGAGGTCTGGATAGTAGGGTTTTACTCCATTTATTGATTCAAAGTAAGCTGGATTTTGGAGTAGCCCATTGCAATTTTGGATTACGAGGTAAAGAAAGTGATACTGATGCTAAATTTATAGAAGAAATTTGTAAGAAAAATCAAATTCCTTTTCAAATAAAAAAATTTAAAACTAAAATCTATTCTAAAAAATATAAAATCTCAACACAAATGGCTGCCCGTGAATTACGTTATTCTTGGTTTGATGAGTTTTTAGAAAAAGAGTATTACGACCAAATTTTAACCGCTCATAACTTAGACGATCAATTAGAAACTTTTATGATTAATACTAGTCGGGGATCCGGTTTGTCCGGATTAATTGGAATTCCCGAAAATACTCCAAAAATTGCACGTCCGCTCTTGCCTTTTACACGAAAAGAAATTTTGGCTTATGCCCAACAAGAAAATCTAGAATGGAGAGAAGATGCTTCAAACGCATCAGATATTTATTTGAGGAATGCACTTCGAAACCAAGTTGTACCCAAATGGAAGCTGTATGAACCCAATTTATTGTCTAATTTCAAGCACACCATGGACTATATCAGGCAAAGTCATCAGGCAATAGATTCTGTTATTTGTCAATGGAAAGAACAACATTTTTTGCAAAAAGGAACCCATATTCATATTGATTTGGTTGCCTTAAAAAAATTAACCCCAGTCGAATACTATCTCAATGCTTTATTTTCTTCCTATGGCTTTCACCCAAGAGATTTAAAAGATTTGTTGGATACTCAAAGCGGGAAGTACTTGAAATCTGGTTCTCACCGTCTGTTGGTCAATCGAGGTGAATGGATTTTGGCAAAAAATAGTTTTACTCAGGTTTCTGAGGTTCTTTGGGATGTGAAAAAACCTCTTCAACAGCCCATAAAACTCCATGTGGCTTCTACTTTTGAGAACAATAACTCTTGTGTATCTCTTGATAAATCTCGATTAATTTATCCTCTAAAGTTGCGTAAATTTCAAGAAGGTGATTATTTTTATCCTACAGGTATGCAAGGAAAGAAAAAACTAAGTAAGTACTTTAAAGATGAAAAGTATTCCCAAATTGATAAAGAAAATCAATGGTTATTGTGTTCCGGAAATACCATTGTTTGGGTTATTAATAAAAGAGCGGACCGCAGATATACCATTAAACCGACAAAAAACTACTGTTTAATACTGAAAACAAAATGAAAAAATATCTACACATTCTATTTGTATTTTTTTGTGTGGGCATTTATGCTCAAACCAATGGTGAGCCTGTAGTATGGGACTATTCTTGGAAACGTCGCTCTGATACAAAAATTGAGATTCAATTTAAGGCTACCATTTTCGAAAAATGGCATTTGTACGGGATCGAATTACCCGAGGATGGACCTCTACCTACCGAATTTATTTTTGAGATAGATTCCACAAAATTTGTATTGGACGAACCCATAAAACAAAGCATTCCTAAGTTCGAATATGATCCAATTTTTGAAATTGATCTTTCTTTTTTTGATGGTGAAGCCATTTTTACTCAAGTAGTTGATGTAATTGATTCGAGTTTAGATCTAATTGCAGGCGAAATCGTATATCAGGCTTGTGACGATCGAGTGTGTATTTTTAGATCAGAAAATTTTGCCATTGCCCTAAAGGAAGGAGCTACAATTACTTCACTGGAATTGGACCAGAAAAGTTTGGAGCGTTCAAAAGGATTGACCTTAGACCTAAAGAATAGAGAGTACTTAAAAAGCAGCCTCAACGAGACTGAGCAGGAATACCCCTTTTTAAATTTATTTTTACTAGGATTTTTGGGGGGGTTTATTGCTCTTTTGACTCCTTGCGTCTTTCCCATGATACCCCTCACAGTTTCCTTCTTCTTAAAGCAAGCCAAAAGTTTGCGAAAAGGAGTTTCAAACGCCTTGCTTTATGGTTTTTTTATTGTTTTGATCTATGTGATTTTGAGTTTGCCCTTCCATTTTATTGATTCAATCAACCCAGAGATACTGAATTCTATTGCAACCAATGTTCCTTTAAATCTTTTGTTTTTTGCAGTCTTTATTTTATTTGCTTTTTCTTTTTTCGGATACTATGAATTGGCATTGCCCAGCAGTTTGGGAAACTCTTCAGATTCAGGATCCAAAATGCAAGGAGGATTGGGAATATTCTTTATGGCACTCACTCTAGCAATCGTTTCATTTTCGTGTACGGGTCCTATTTTGGGATCCCTTTTGGCGGGAAGTTTGTCAACTGATGGTGGTGCTTTTCAGCTCACTGCAGGGATGACAGGTTTTGGTTTTGCTCTAGCATTACCCTTTGCCCTTTTTGCCCTATTCCCCAATGCACTCAATGCCTTGCCCAAATCAGGAGGTTGGATGACCACTGTGAAAGTAGTTTTAGGATTTTTGGAACTTGCACTGGCACTGAAATTTTTATCCAATGCAGATTTGGTTTCTCACTGGGGACTTTTAAAGCGCGAAGTGTTTTTGGGAATATGGCTGCTTTTAGCTTTGGGACTAACTCTATATTTATTTGGAGTTTTTGGGTTTCCTCATGATCAAAAAGCTAAGCTTTCAAAAATCAGAATTGCGATAGGGGGGCTTAGTTTAATTTTGACAGTTTACTTATCCTTCGGATTAGTTTCCAAAGAAAATACCCTAAAATTATTGAGTGGTTTTCCTCCGCCTGAATTTTACAGTATTTATTCTACCGAAAATGATTGCCCTTTGGGTCTCGATTGTTACAAAGATTTTGAGGAAGGCATGGCAGTTGCCCGCCAATCACAAAAGCCAATCCTCTTGGATTTTACGGGTTGGGCCTGTGTAAATTGTAGAAAGGTTGAAGAAAATGTTTGGTCTCAGAAAGATGTTTATCAAATCCTAAACAATGAGGTTGTTCTGATTTCTTTGTACGTAGATGATCGAAAAAAATTGGAGGAAGCTTCCCAATTTAATTTTCAATTTCCTGATGGAAGAATTCAGAAAATAAATACAGTTGGAGAACAATGGGCAGCATTTCAGAGCCTTAACTTTAATACTGCATCACAACCTTTTTATGTGTTGATGAAAGCAGATGGAACCCTGCTCAACAGCCCTATCCAATACTCAGATGCCACAACCTATTACCAGTGGTTGCGTTCTGGAATTCCCAAAGAATAAAATTTAATTTAAAATTTTCTAAGTAAATTTTTTGGTCCTTAGCAGTTGCTCATAAATCAATTTTTGGATCCTTGTGATTTTTATTTTACCTCTTTAAGTATTAATTTTTCTTATATTCCGGCTTTTTCAATTCAGAGTAGCAAAAAGCAAAGCTTTTTTAATTCTAAAAAAAGGATTGTCTTTAAGGATAATGTAAAATGATTAACTTCACAAAAAAAAATGTTTCCAAAATTTAATGGAGGTCCAGCAATAATAATTACGGCTGCTTTTATAGGTCCAGGAACCATTACACTCTGTGTTTTAGCTGGAGTTCAAAATGGATTTTCATTGCTCTGGGCGATGTTGTTGTCTATTTTTATCACCATTTTTATTCAGAACACAACCGCTCGAATTAGTTACACTACCCGAAAAGGGTTAGCCGAGAGTTTACTGCTTCAAACTTCAAATCCAATTTTTAAATTTCTTTTGGCTTTGCTTCTCATTAGTGCTATTTTCATAGGAAATGCTGCCTATGAAGCAGGGAATTTGTCCGGTGCTTTAATTGGACTCCAATCAATTATTTCAGGTAGGGACTTTTATTTTGGAACTCGTTTTGATTTCCTTCCTGTTTTTTTGGGAGCTTTGGTAGCAGGATTAATTTTATTGGGTTCCAACAAGCTTTTAAAAAATTTACTGGTCAGCATTGTTCTATTGATGAGTGTCTCTTTTTTGATAACCGCTGTATTGACAAAACCCAACCTGCAAAACCTTATACATGGACTTTTTATGCCCACTTTTAATGCAAAGGAAACCCTTACAATTGTTGGTTTATTGGGCACAACTGTTGTACCCTATAATTTGTTTTTACATGCTGCATTGGTAAAAGGAGATCATTTTTCGTTACAATCCCTTCAATGGGATACTGTATTTGCTGTTGGTCTAGGAGGTTTGGTGTCCTTGTGTATAATAATTTCTGCCGCTGCACTGGAGGGTCAACCGGTTGAGTCCGCTTCAGATTTAGGGCAAGCTTTGGCACCCTTGTATGGAGGTTTTGCAACCACATTGATGTCTTTGGGTTTGTTTGCTGCAGGGATTACCTCAGCCATTACTGCACCTATGGCAGCTGCATTTGTCGTTTGTGAATGTTTTGGATGGCGTACAAATTCAGCAGGATACAAAAGTATTGTACTTTTGGTTCTCGCAACTGGGGTTATTCTTTCTTCTTTGCAGATTCGACCCATTGAAGTGGTTCGATTTGCACAAATCACAAATGGGATTTTACTTCCAGTAGTGGGATTTTTTTTAATATTCTTGGTTAATAATTCCAAACTGATGCAAGGAAAAATAGCCTCTGTTACTTCCAACATAATTTTATCGGTTATTGAATTATTTTTCCTTTTTTTAGGTGTAAAAAGTTTGGGTTTAATTTTTTAATATGTCAACAATCGACCTCAATTGCGATATGGGCGAAGGAATTGGAAACGACTCCTTAATAATGCCTTACATAAGTTCCTGTAGCATTGCTTGTGGGGGACATTTCGGTAATCGAAACTCAATTTTAGAAACTTTGATTTTGGCAAAAAAGCACGAGATAAAAGTTGGGGCTCATCCCGCATATCCAGATCCTGAAAACTTTGGCAGAAAATCAATGTCTTTATCTATTAATGAACTAAAACAACATTTGAAACAACAATTTAACCGATTTATAGAATGTTGTTCCCTAACAAAAAGCAGTATTCATCACATGAAACCACATGGGGCTTTATATAACGATATGTTTGTCGATAAAATTCCTACACAAGTTTTTATTGAACTTATTGAAGAGCTTATTCCTGATGTTTATATTTATTGTTCCCCAGGCAGTTTATTGGAAAAAGAATGTCGAAAAGTTGGTTTGAAGGTAAAGTTGGAAGGATTTATGGATCGAGTTTACAACCCCGATGCTACTCTTCGTTCACGTTCCCTAGAAGGAGCAGTTTTAAATGATTTAGATCAAATTGAAAAGCAGCTTATGTTGATGGTTACCCAAAAAAAAGTTCCAATTGGAGCTGACAAAACCATTGACTTGAATGTTCAAACCCTATGTTTACACGGAGATAACCCCAAAGCAGTAGAAATAATCAAGCATGTTCATCAGCTTTTAAAAACAAAGGGAATTGATGTACACTAAAACAGATTTTAGCTTCAGCAAATTGGGAAATACCTTAATATTAAATTTTCCACATCGCGAAGGAGATCATGCCTTGCAATTCATTCTGAAGCTAAGTAAAACGTTAAAAATTAAATACAATGACCAATTGGAAGATGTAACCCATTCATTCAACAGCATAAACCTTTTTTTTAAAGGGGAGTTTGATCCCCATAAAATACACAAGCAGATTTTTGGAACACTGGATTCTCTAAAGATTGAAAAAAATAAAAAGAATCCAATTTGGAAGCTTCCCGTTTGTTTTGCTGATGAATTTACTAGCGATCTCTTCGATCATTTCAGAGGAAATCAGCAACAAGTAAATACTTATTTAGAACAGTTTATGAAACTGGAATACTGTCTTTTTTTTTATGGGTTTTTGCCTGGTTTTCCATATCTAAGTGGGTTGTCTGAAGAATTGATAATTCCCAGAAAAATATCTCCTAATCGATTGACTCCCAAAGGGAGTTTGGCGGTAGGGGCAAGTCAAGTTGGGATTTATCCTCAAGACAGTCCTGGTGGGTGGCACGTGATAGGCAATTGTCCTATACCCATAATCGACTTTGAGTTATCCCCACCTAACTTTATTGAAGTTGGAGATCGAATCCGATTTTTTGAAATTTCAGAGAAGGAACTTCAAGAGGTTTTGTTGGCAATCCAAGATCAAAAAAACCACCCTTTAATAAATCAAGTGACTTATGATTGAAGTTATCGATCCAGGTTTTTATACTTCTGTCCAAGATCGAGGTCGAATGGGATATCGACATTTGGGGATTCCCATTTCGGGTGCAATGGATCGTAAGGCATTTGATCTAGCACATTCACTTCTGGGAATCAAAACCGATACAACCTTAATTGAATGTACCTTAGTTGGCCCAATTTTGCGTTTTCATGAGTCTTGTTCACTTGTAATAACAGGTGCTCAAATGGAAACCTTTCTAAATGACATACCAATCACAAACAATGAGGTTGTTGCTTTAAATTCTGGAGATATTTTGAAGTTGAGACAAGCCCTTAACGGAATACGAACCTATGTAAAAATTAATCACTCCCTGATCATTCCCAAAATTTTGGGCAGTACCTCTTTTTACCAACCCATTACTTCCGAAGCATTTCTCAAAAAAGAAACCAATCTTTTTTGGTTAAAATCCAAAACAAGTTTTCAAACCAAAAATTCACGAATTCGAGTAAAAGATGATTATTTGTTTTCTGATGAATTGGAAGTTGAGAAGGGACCAGAATATGAGTTGTTCGAAGATTCATTGAAAAAATCTCTAATAGTAGCTAAATTTAAAATAATAAGTCAGAACCGAATGGGATATCGGATAAAAACTCCCTTTAAATCAAAACCCAAGTCGATACTAAGTTGCGCTGTCCAACCGGGTACTGTCCAAATGACTCCCTCTGGAACCCTATTGATTGCTGGAATGGATGGGCAAGTATCAGGGGGTTATCCAAGAGTTTTACAACTTTGCGAAGACGCTCTCAGTATTTTAGCCCAGAAAAAAGCGGGAGATAAAATATCGTTTAAACTTCACGATAAACCTCTTCAAAAGGAACTCTAAAACGTGTCCCGTATATCCCTCCTTCAGCTCGGTGTCCACAACCAATAATCATATTTATTTCTGCCTTTTTGGGTAAACCTAGAATTTTTTTAACCCTTTTAGAATCTAACCCTTCCATAGGACAAGTGTCATAACCCAGTGCTGCCATGCTGATCATAAAGTTTTGTGCAGCAAGAGCAGTACTTTTATGTGCAATAACTCTGAGATCACCTGAACTCAATTCTCGATACATTGGGCGAAACAGCCCCATAGAAGCGGCCAATATTTTTTTAAGTAATCCAAAGAGTCCAAAAAAATCGCTGTAAACCGTAGGAACTATTTTTTTATAATAGTCCATAGATTTTTTTTTATCTATGAAGTTCTTTAATTTTTGATTTCCAAACTGTTGTTCAAGAAACTTAATGTTTGATGCTACTCTTTTTTTCCATAAGTCTTTTCGAACAACAGCGACCACTAGTTGAGATGCAGTTGCTGCTGCTGATTGATTAAAGCAAGCGGTAGCCATTTTTTTAAGGGTTTCGACTTTGGTAATGTGATAAAATTCCCATAGCTGAAGATTACTGCTTGTCGGAGCTAGTGTAGCTTGTTGGATGCATGATCTTACTTCCTCTTTATTCAGTGTTTTACTTGCATCGTATTTTCGTACTGATCTTCTAAATTCAATAGCCTTACTAACTTTTTTTTCTATCATTTTTCCTATAAAAATAGGATATTATTGCCATCTAAAACATAAAACCAATTTCATGAATCGTTTTTATTTTATGAATAAAACAATAAAACAAGCGAATAAATTAATATTATATAAATTCTTTAGATAAAGCTTAAATATTTTTATGTAAAGCTTAAAAATTATGAGCTATCAATAAAAGCAGTTCTTTTGGTTCATAAAGTCGTTTTTTTTGTTTTATTTTATTGCTTATTTTATGCATAAATAATGAACTTGAATATCATTTATTTTTATAATTAAATAATTGTTTTATAATATTTTATAAATAAAAAATGATTTTGAATTTAGGGCATTTAAAAAAAAAAAAATACCACTCTTTTTTTAGTGTCATAATTTCGAAATATATTTAAACAGAATGGAATACAATAAGTTCAGTAAAGCGGTTACTCAGGACCCCACTCAACCCGCCGCTCAAGCCATGTTGCACGCAATTGGATTGACGGAGGAAGATTTTAAAAAGCCTTTAATAGGAATAGGATCAACAGGTTATGAAGGTAACCCCTGTAATATGCACCTTAATGATTTGTCGATTGATATTAAAAAGGGGGTACAGGCTTCGGATTTAGTTGGGCTCATTTTTAATACCATTGGAGTGAGTGACGGTATTTCTATGGGTACTCCCGGTATGAGATTTTCACTCCCCTCCCGAGATGTAATAGCAGATTCAATGGAAACGGTAGTTCAAGCAATGTCATACGATGCTTTGGTTACAGTAGTAGGATGTGATAAAAATATGCCCGGTGCTTTGATGGCTATGTTGCGATTAAACCGACCCTCAATACTTGTTTATGGTGGAACTATTGCACCCGGTTGTCACAAAGACAAAAAATTGGATGTTGTTTCGGCATTTGAAGCTTGGGGTGAGAAAGTTGCTGGTACTATGGGAGAAAATGAATTCAAACAAGTTGTTCGAAACGCCTGTCCTGGTGCAGGTGCATGTGGGGGTATGTACACCGCAAATACTATGGCCTCAGCTATTGAGGCTCTAGGAATGGCATTGCCCTATAATTCTTCTAATCCAGCAATCAGTGAGGACAAAAAAGTAGAATGCGAAAAAGTTGGTTCAGCCCTAAAGCATTTAATAGTAAATGATATTAAGCCCTCAGATATAGTAACTAGAAAATCATTGGAAAATGCAATTCGTTTGGTAGCTGTTTTGGGGGGATCAACCAATGCAGTATTGCATTTTTTAGCGATAGCCAAAGCTGCACAAATAGAATTTAGTTTAGATGATTTTCAAGTGATAATGGATAATACTCCATTCTTAGCAGACCTAAAGCCTAGTGGGAAATATCTTATGGAAGATTTACACAATATAGGTGGGGTACCGGCAGTTTTAAAATTAATGTTAGCAGAAGGTATGTTAAACGGAGAATGTCTTACAGTAACCGGTAAAAGCTTAGCCGAAAACTTAGCATTAGTGCAAGACCTTAAAGAAGGACAAGATTTAATTCATTCTATAAATAACCCAATCAAAGCAACGGGTCATATTTGTATCCTCAAGGGAAATATTGCTCCGGAAGGATCTGTAGCAAAAATTACAGGAAAAGAAGGATTGTTGTTTAAAGGACCAGCTCGTGTTTACGACAGCGAATATCAAGCCAATGATGGAATTGGAAAAGGAGAAGTTCAAAAAGGTGAAGTGATTGTTATTCGATATGAAGGTCCAAAAGGAGGCCCAGGAATGCCCGAGATGTTAAAGCCAACTGCAGCGATTATGGGCGCTGGCTTAGGTAAAGATGTTGCACTAATTACTGACGGTCGTTTCTCTGGAGGAACACACGGTTTTGTGGTTGGGCATATTGTCCCCGAAGCCCAAGAGGGTGGAGCTATTGGACTGATCCAAAATGGAGATATTATTGAAATAAATGCAGAGACCAATAAGTTAAATGTTTTGGTAAGTGACCAAGAGTTATCAATAAGAAAAGTAAATTGGAAAGAACCTGCATACAAATTTGAAAAAGGGGTATTATACAAATATATTAAAAATGTTTCTACAGCTTCAGAAGGTTGTGTAACGGACGAGTTTTAAAATGAAAAATCAAAAAACCAATCATATTTCAGGAGCGGAAGCTGTCATCCGTTGCCTCTTAGCTGAAAAAGTAGATCTAATCTATGGTTATCCAGGGGGTGCTATTATGCCCATCTACGATGAGCTTTATAAATACTCTGATGTTCTTCAGCATATTTTAACTCGGCACGAGCAAGGAGCTACCCATGCTGCTCAAGGATATGCAAGAACTTCGGGTAAGGTTGGTGTAGCAATGGCTACTTCGGGCCCAGGAGCTACAAATTTGGTTACCGGTATTGCAGATGCTCAAATGGATTCTACGCCAATGGTTTGTATTACAGGACAAGTAGGTTCTCATTTATTGGGTTCAGATGCCTTCCAAGAAACTGATATAATTGGTATTTCTACACCGGTTACAAAGTGGAATTACCAAATAACAAAGGCCAGCGAAATCCCTGAAATTTTAGCAAAAGCTTTTTATATTGCTAGATCGGGAAGACCGGGACCGGTTTTGATTGACATTACCAAAGATGCACAATTCGATCTATTCGATTTTTCTTACAAAAAATGTAAAGCTGTTCGAAGCTACACTCCAATTCCGGCTTTGGAGCAAGACCAAGTATCGGCTGCTGCGGCAGTAATAAACAATGCTGAAAAGCCAATGATCATTTGGGGACAGGGAGTTATTCTGGGTGAAGCTGAAGAGGAGTTCAAAAACTTTGTTGAAGCCACGGGAATTCCGGCCGCATGGACAATTCTGGGGCTATCGGCCTTATCTACAAAACATCCGCTAAATGTTGGTATGGTTGGAATGCATGGAAACTATGGACCTAACATTCTCACCAATGAATGCGATGTTTTGATTGCAGTGGGGATGCGGTTTGACGATCGAGTAACAGGTAATTTAGATACTTATGCCAAACAGGCTTCCATTGTTCATCTCGAAATTGATCCTGCAGAAGTAAATAAAAATGTTGAAGCACATTATCCAGTTTTGGGGAATTGCAAAGAAAGTTTACCCTTGTTGACTTCTTTAGTAAAGCATAAAGGATACAAGAACTGGAAACAGCTTTTTAAGAATCATATGCAAACAGAATATGAAAGTGTAATCCAAGGAGATATATTGCCAACAAAAGAAGGCTTGACAATGGGAGAAGTAATAGTTGGAATCAATAAACACACAAAAGGAGATGCTGTATTTGTTACTGATGTTGGTCAACATCAAATGATTGCCTGTCGATATGCTGAGTTTGTACGATCAAAAAGTAATGTAACCTCGGGTGGTTTAGGAACCATGGGATTTGCACTTCCAGCTGCCATTGGAGCCAAAATGGGTGCACCCGATAGAGAAGTAGTTGCAGTTATTGGGGATGGGGGTTACCAAATGACCATTCAAGAATTGGGAACGATTTTTCAAAATAAAACAGCGGTCAAAATTGTGGTTTTGAACAACGACTATTTGGGAATGGTTCGCCAGTGGCAACAACTGTTTTTTGATAAGCGTTATGCTTCAACTGAAATGATTAATCCCGATTTCGTTACCATTGCAAAAGGCTATAACATTAAAGCAGAACGAGTAAACAAACGAGAAGATTTAGATGCTGCAATAAGTACGATGATTGCTTCTGATGAACCCTATTTTCTTGAAGTTTGTGTAGAAAAAGAAGCTAATGTGTTTCCAATGATACCTACGGGAGCATCGGTTTCAGACATAAGATTAAAATAAATGAGCGATTTCACAAAATATACCATCTCGATTTATACTGAGAACAATATAGGTTTACTTAACAGAGTATCCGCAATTTTTTTAAAACGGCACATCAATTTCATTAGTTTATCCACTTCACAGTCTGAAATCCCCGATGTTTTTCGATTCATCATTGTGGTAAAAATGACAGAAGCAGGTGTCAAAAAGATTATACAGCAAATCGAAAAGCAAATCGATGTTATCAAAGCTTACTATCATACCGATGAAGAAACGATTTTTCAGGAGTCTGCACTTTATAAAGTAAAATCAAGCTCATTGTTTGAAGAACGTCAGATTCAAAATACAATCAAAAACAGTAATGCAAATATCGTTACCGTTTCTCCTGATTTTTTTGTAATCGAAAAAACAGGTTTTCGACATGAAACAGAAGAACTTCGAGAATCACTTGAACCCTTCGGACTTATGCAGTTTGTACGATCAGGAAGAATTTCCATAACCAAAGAAAAAATGGGGATCTCAGAAATTTTAAATACATTTAAACAACAACATAAAGATTAAAACAACAACAATGGCAAATTATTTTAATAAACTCTCACTCAGAGAACAACTCAAACAGCTAGCTCAATGTCGATTTATGGACGCTTCAGAATTTGAAGGCGGTATTGAAGCCTTGGCTGGAAAGAAAATTGTAATCGTAGGATGCGGTGCTCAAGGCCTCAACCAAGGGTTGAATATGCGAGATTCAGGATTGAATATTGCTTATGCACTTCGTCAAGGTGCAATAGATCAAAAAAGAGTATCTTTTAATAATGCGGTAGATAACGATTTTTCTGTTGGAAGTTATGAAGAAATGGTTCCAGATGCGGATGTTGTGATTAACCTTACCCCAGATAAGAATCATACACCAGTTGTTCAAGCAGTAATGCCCTTGATTAAAAAGGGAGCAACGCTTTCTTATTCTCACGGTTTCAATATTGTTGAAGAAGGAACTAAGGTAAGGGAAGATCTAACTGTAATTATGGTTGCACCAAAGTGTCCAGGGTCAGAGGTAAGAGAGGAATACAAAAGAGGTTTTGGAGTTCCAACACTTATTGCAGTTCACCCTGAAAATGACCCACAAGGTCAGGGCTTAGCTCAGGCAAAAGCTTATGCAGTGGCTACTGGAGGTCATCGAGCTGGAGTTTTAGAATCTTCCTTTGTGGCTGAGGTAAAATCCGATTTGATGGGAGAGCAAACCATTCTTTGTGGAGTGTTGCAAACCAGTTCTATTTTATGTTTTGATAAAATGGTAGAACAAGGAATTGATGCATCTTATGCAGCAAAACTAATTCAGTTCGGTTGGGAAACCATTACAGAAGCACTCAAGCACGGTGGAATCACCAACATGATGGACCGTTTATCTAATCCTGCAAAAATCAAAGCATTTGAGCTTTCTGAGGAATTAAAAGAAATTATGGAACCCTTGTTTCACAAGCATATGGATGATATTATGTCGGGACATTTTTCTAAGACAATGATGGAAGATTGGGCCAATGATGATAAAAATTTATTGGGTTGGAGAGCTGCTACGGGTGAAACAGCATTTGAAAAAACCAAGGTAACTGACCAAGAAATTTCAGAACAAGAATTTTTTGATCATGGGGTGTTAATGGTTGCTTTTGTGCGAGCAGGAGTAGAGTTAACATTCGATACTATGGTTGCAGCAGGAATTAAAGAAGAATCGGCTTATTATGAATCTTTGCATGAGACTCCTTTGATTGCCAATACTATTGCACGCAAAAAATTATTTGAAATGAATCGTGTTATTTCAGATACGGCAGAATACGGATGTTATTTATTTGACCATGCTTGTAAGCCAATGCTAACAGATTTCATGAAAAAGATAAATACAGATGTAATTGGAACTCATTATGCAGTAGACCAAAATAATGGTGTAGACAATAAACAACTCATCGACATTAACGAAATCATTCGTTTTCATCCCATCGAAATGATAGGATATGAACTTCGGGATTCTATGACAGCGATGAAAAAAATCATATAATTATTGCAAAAAAAACCTACAATATTAGGAGTTCAAAAAGCACTACAGTTGATATCAGAAGTAGCGCTTGAGTCTCCTTTGCAATTTAATGAACGCCTCTCAAATTCTTTTTCATCCTCTATTTACCTCAAACGTGAAGATCAACAACAGGTCCGTTCTTTTAAGATAAGAGGTGCATTTAATAAAATAAATTCGCTTTCAAAAAGCGAACTTCAAAAGGGAATTGTTTGTGCCAGTGCAGGAAACCATGCACAAGGTTTTGCTTTTTCTTGCAATCAACTTAAAATATTAGGCACCGTTTTTATGCCAATACCTACTCCCAGCCAAAAGGTGGAACAAGTAAAAATGTTTGGGGGACCCCACGTGTCAATTGTTTTGGGAGGTGACACCTATGATGATTCACAAAAGGCAGCATTAGAACATTGTAAAAAACAAAATCAAGTTTTTGTCCACCCCTTTGATGATGTTGATGTAATCGAAGGTCAAGGGACCATTGCAATTGAGATGATAAAACAAGCAAACAAACCCCTAGACTATGTTTTTATTCCCATAGGAGGTGGAGGTTTAATTTCTGGAATGCTTACGGTTTTTAAAATTTTATCTCCCCAAACCAAAATAATAGGAGTAGAACCTCTTGGTGCCCCCTCCATGAAAATTTCTCTTCAAAATCAAAAAAACACCAGACTTAAGAAAATCGATAAATTTGTTGATGGCGCCGCTGTTCAAAGGGTAGGGGACTTAAGTTTTGAGATTTGCCAAAATCTTTTAGATGATTGTATTACTGTGGATGAAGGTAGAATTTGTCAAGAAATTTTAGATTTATACAACAAGGAAGGAATTGTAGCAGAACCTGCCGGAGCATTATCTATAGCAGGGATAGGGCAATATGCTTCAAAAATTAAAGGTAAAGAAGTAGCTGCTATCTTATGTGGAGGAAACAATGATATTACTCGAACTCCTGAAATAGAAGAACGGGCGTTGCTTCATGCTCAACTAAAGCATTACTTTATTGTTCGTTTTCCTCAACGAGCTGGAGCGCTCAAAGATTTTGTAACGAATGTTTTAGGTCCTGATGATGATATTACTTACTTTGAATTCACTAAGAAGAGCAATCAACATTTTGCACCAGCTGTGCTGGGAGTTGAACTGAAAAAAGCCACAGATTTTCAATCCCTTGTTGATCGTATGAAAGCCCAAGATTTTTTTAGCGAATATCTTAATGACAAACCCGATTTGTTTAAGTTTTTAAAAAACTAAAGGAATTCCAAACCTAAAAAGTAGGATTAAAATTAAAACAGATATACAATTGATTATTATTCCTATTCGCGCCATTTCATGAACTTTTACGAACCCACTAGCAAATACAATTGCATTGGGAGCCGTTGCCATGGGAAGTATAAAAGCACAACTACTTGCAATTGTTACAGGAATCAATAGATAAAGGATCGGGATTTCCAAGCCAATTGCAATCCCTGCAACTACTGGTGCTAGTAATGAGATTAAAGCCACGTTACTCATCAATTCTGTCATAAATAACATTAAAATAATGAGAAGAGATGCTGTCAAAGGCACACTAAAGTTTCCATCAGCGATGAAGTTTGTAATCAAAGAAACAATTCCAGTAGAAGACATTCCTTTTGCTAAAGCTAATCCACCACCAAATAGGATTAAGATTCCCCAAGATAATTTTTGAGTGTCTTCCCATTTTAAGATAAATTCCCCCTTTTTTAAATTTACAGGAATAGCAAAAAGTGCTAATGCTCCAATAATACTTATGGTTGTATCCGATAATTTTAGAAAGGGAAATATCGAATTGATCGTTGTTCTAAAAATCCACAAGAACACAATTATTACAAAAACAAACAATACTTGTTTTTCCCTTGGTGAAATACTCCCCAGTTTTTTGAGTTCCTCATCAATGACATTATTGGAGGTTTTAAATTGCAAATCTTTAGTAGGGAAAATCCAATGTACGATTACTACATAAATGATGGCAATCAAAATTAATGCAAATGGGAGTCCTATCATCATCCATTTCACAAAAGAAATTTGAATTTGATATTCGCTTTCTAGAAGACCTATAAGTACCGAGTTTGGAGGAGTTCCTATAACGGTAGCTATCCCTCCAGCATTGGCTGAAAATGCAATTCCTAGCATTACGCTTAAAGCAAAATTTTTTTGATTTTTATTTGGGTTTTTATTTTCATTGGTTAATAAATGAATAACCGATATGGCAATAGGCAACATTACTACAGTACTTGCTGTGTTGCTGATCCACATGCTCATAGAAGCAGTTGCAATCATAAAACCAAGAATTACTTTATTGGGGGTAGTTCCTGTTTTTTTGATAATTGTTAAGGCTATTCTTCGGTGTAAGTTTACTTTTTCGAGACCCAAGGCTAAAACAAATCCACCAAAAAATAAAAAGACAATGGAACTTCCATAATTGGCACCGACATCATTGACATCCATTACCCCACTCATAGGAAATAATATTAAAGGAAGTAAAGAAGTTGCTGAAATAGAAACAGCTTCTGTAATCCACCAAATGATCATCCAGCTGGCACAGGCAATGACAGCACTAGCTTCAAAAGATAAATTTACAATGGGTACACTTATAAACAGTAAAAACAACAATGGACCTACAAATAGACCTATTTTTTTTGAAACCAATAAATTATTCATGCTTTTATTCTTATCATTACAATTTAAAGATAGTAGTGTTTTATTTGTCTAACAAATTTTAGTTTGAGCTAATTTTATACTGGATGAACTGCCTTACAATATTTTTGTTTCTTATCTTTGATTTTTACTATTTTACCTTATTATATTGTAAAATAAAATTCTTAATTTAGTTTAATATTTAAAATAAAAGATTAAACAAAATAATCTTATGACACAACATTCTAAAAGCAGTAAAATTTCTCCTCTAAAGTTTAATTCGCCTATTCATTGTGATCAATACCTTGTTGATGGTGTATTGCATACCTGGAAAGGAAATACCAGTAAAGTATATTCGACAATACATTCTGAAGACAAAGAAGGGGTTATAAGCCCAACACTTTTAGGCTCTATCCCCGATATGGAAACAGATACTGCATTGGCTGCATTAGGTGCTGCCGAAAAGGCATTCAATCGAGGCCAAGGAGTTTGGCCAACAATGAAAGTAAAAGATCGTCTACGCTGTTTAATTTCATTTGCAGAAAAAATGAAGCAATCTAGAAAACAGGTTGTAGAATTATTGATGTGGGAGATTGGCAAGAACAAAGCCGATTCTTACAAAGAATTTGATCGCACTGTAGATTATATATACGACACTGTTGAAGCTTATAAAAAACTTGATCGCAAAAGTGCTAAGTTCGATAAACAATCTGGAATTCACGCGCACATAAGAAGAGGTCCTTTGGGAGTTGTATTGTGCTTGGGGCCCTATAATTATCCGCTAAACGAAACCTTTTGTTTACTTATTCCTGCAATTATTATGGGTAATACAGCGATTTTTAAACCTGCAAAACATGGGGTTTTACTCATCACCCCATTACTCAATGCTTTTCAAGAAAGTTTTCCTCCAGGAGTAGTTAATATATTATTTGGACGTGGACGGAAGATTGCTTCACCAATAATGGAAACAGGTAAAGTAGATGTTTTGGCATTAATTGGTCATAGCTCTTCTGCTGTTGCTCTGCAAGACTTGCATCCAAATAAGAATCGCCTTCGATTGGTTCTAGGTTTGGAAGCCAAAAATCCAGGAATTATACTACCTGATGCTGATTTAGACTCTACCATAAAGGAATGTATTTCTGGAACCCTTTCCTACAATGGACAACGATGTACAGCACTTAAAGTACTCTATGTTCATGAATCCATAGTTGATGAATTCAATAAACAGTTTTCGAAAGCAGTGGATGCTCTGAAATTTGGATTACCTTGGGAAGAGGATGTTTTCTTGACTCCCTTGCCAGAACCAGGAAAACCGGCATACATTCAAGAATTGGTCAAAGATGCTGTTTCTAAGGGCGCCAGAATTATGAACAAGAAAGGTGGAGAGCTGACCGAAAATTACTCTTTTCCAGCAGTTCTATATCCTGTCAACAAAGAAATGAATGTCTATCATGAAGAGCAATTTGGTCCGTTAGTTCCTATCATATCTTACAGTGATATTAACGAACCATTGGATGCAATGGCTGCCTCAGAGTATGGACAACAAGTAAGTCTTTTTGGAAGAGATGTTCGAAAACTTGCACCACTAATTGATGTATTAGCAAATTTAGTTTGTCGTGTTAATCTCAATAGTGCATGCCAGCGCGGACCAGATGTTTACCCTTTTACAGGGCGAAAAAATTCTGCTGTAGGAACGCTTAGTGTTTTTGATGCCTTACGGTCGTTTTCAATACGTACTTTTGTAGCTGCTAAAGATAATCCATACAACAATGAAATATTGGATGCTTTAATGGATTCCAAAGAATCTAATTTTGTAAATACGGAGTATCTCCTCTAATAGTTACCTTTTTTTAACTTAAAGGTGTGTTTGAAAATACTAAGGTAAATTTACATAAGCCCAGTACATCAGAACAAATTGAATGATTAAGCGTAACCATAAAAGCCATAGAGATACCCCCAGTCGATTTGCAGGAAACAACATGTTTACGTGAACGAACAAGAAGACTGCCAGCATTGCAATAATACCCATCAATGAAATTGCTCTTGTACTTGGAAAAAAAATTCCCAAGCCTAAAACTATTTCCGCTAAACCGCTCCAAAGAATAAGAGTATTGTGGGCTGGTAAAAATTTTGGCATTAGTGGTTTGTAAAATCCAGTATGGGTAAAGTGTATGATTCCTAGTATAAAATAAATTCCACCCATTAGATAAAGTTGAATGATGTTCATAGATTTTCTTTTTTAGATAAATCAAGGGTTTCCAAATCATATTCCTTCATGAAATTTAAGAGATGGTTTAAGCTTTCTTCTGGTCTTTCTTCCATAGGGACATGTCCAGTTTCTTTCATTACAACCAATCGACTGTTGGGAAGTTTAGCTTGAAATTTTGATCCATTTTCTACAGGAATCCAAATATCATTTTCTCCCCAAAGAATTAGAGTTGGTGTGTTTATTTTTTCTAATAGACCTGTTTGATCTTTGAAAACTATTTTTGATCTTTTGATAAATGCATTTCTACTTCCTTCTCTCAAAATCATGTGATGATAGCGGTCTACTAGTTCTGAGGTTATTTTTGAATCATCATAATACACTTGTTCAAGATTTTCTTTAATAAAGGATTTAGGAGTGATGTGTCTTAATAGTTGATTGAGAATGGGAATCTCTGCTAGTCTAAACACAAAAGGTTTTCCTTTGTCTAATGGGAACCCTCCGGGATCAATTAGTATCAACTGTTTTACTTGTTTTTGATGATTTGAGGCATAATGCCAAGCAATAGAACCTCCCAATGAATTTCCTGCTAAAGCAAACTCTGAAACCCCAATTTTATTGGTAAAGGATTCTAAAAAACGATTGTAGCTTTCTAAATCGTAAGAATTATTTTCAGTTGCACCAGTCAAACCAAAAGCAGGTAAATCCATCCGAATCACTCGGTAGTTTTCGATTAAATTTTCAGTCCATGCATCCCATGTATGTAAAGAAGCACTCGTTCCGTGGATTAAAATAATTGGAAAGCCTGCTCCTTGATCTTTGTAATGAACCTTTGATCCATTAATTGAAATGAATTGAGAGTGGGAATCTGAGTAAAGTTCTTTTAAGGTTTCAGCATCAATGTCTGAGTCTCTAAAAAAAACAAATAGAATAAGGATTAAACAAATAAAAAGTGAACCAAATTTTAAAAAGCTATTTATGAATTTGTTTTTGTTCATTGCCTGAAGATCTTTAATTAAATTTTTTAGCCAATATATGATTTCTTTTACTTGTATTGAAATCAACTCACGATGCTAAGATTAATAATAGCCCGCAAACAAGTAATTATTGTTTTTATTTCTAAATTATTAAATGTTGGGATAAAATATTTTGACAATTATGTCGGCATGTTTTTCAACTTCTTTTTCATCAAACGGGTCAATTCCAAATTGTTTTTTCATTTGGTAATTAAATAAGAAAATTGAGTTTGCTGCACTAAAAAAGATTGTGGTTAAATTGGGTATAGGAAAATCTTCAGAAAGCCCTTTTTTAACCAACATTCCATGGAGTTGACTGGTTTTTAAAGTTAGTGGTTTGAGAACATTCTCAATTAACCAATCACTGCGGTGAGATTCATGTGTCATTTCATGAATAATAACTAAATAGAGTTCTGGAAACTTAGAGTTGTAATAAATAAACTGCCTTGCTAATGTTTTTGCTGTATCTTTTAATGACAGGTGTTTTAAAAGTTTGAAAGTAGCTACAGACTCTTTCATGTAGGCATCAAAAGCTCTACTGACTGCTTTTTTCCAAAGATCTTCTTTGTTCCCAAAATGGTAGTGAAGAAGAGAATCATTGACCTCACAAAGTAAAGAAACCTTATTAATACTCGTGCCTTCAAAGCCGAATTTTGAAAATTCTTTTAGTGCAATGTTTAAAATTTTATTTAAATCAATACCAGACTTTTCATTAGGCCTTCCTCTTTTTCGTTTGTTTGTAGTATTTCTCTTGTTGTTTTCTTCCATTTAACCCCAAATTAACTACTATTTAATCAATTTTAAAAATAGTTTGCACTCATTTTAACATTAATTAAGAATACAACCAATTAATTGATATATTTGTGAAAATTAAATTTTAAGTTAAATGTCTTACACCACTCTCAAAGTTGAACAAAAAGATAACTACGCCATTGTCCAGTTAGATGGAGGTAGGGTAAATCAAATCAACACTGCTATGGTTCGTGATTTGAAAAATATTTTTCTTGAATTGGATCAAGACGATTCAATATTGGGTCTTATTTTATCTGGAAGACCCCATGGTTTCAGTGCCGGTTTAGATATCACAAGCCTTGCTTCAGGTGGTTCCGAATACGTCAAAGATTTTTGGAAATTTTATCATGAAGCTCTTCAAGCGATGATTCGTTTTTCAAAACCTTTTGTTTGTGCAATAACAGGCTATGCCCCAGCTGGGGGTACCATTTTAGCACTTTGTGCAGATTACAGAATAATGGGGCAAGGTGCAAAACACGTTGTGGGTATGCATGAATTCAAACTATCAATGTCTCTACCAGAAGTTTTTTCAGATATTTATGCTTATCATTTGGGTGAAAAACGAGCTTGGGAAGCAGTACAATTAAAACAATTATTTAATAGTGATGAGGCTTTGGAAGTAGGTTTGGTAAACGAATCAGTCCCAGTTGAAGAAGTTCTTGAACGTTCCGAAATTTATTTAAAAAGCTTGTTAAAAATTTATTCACCCGTTTTTAGAGAAACAAAACGTTTTATGCGCAAAAACTTACTTAAATTAGTTGACGGTGATTTATCCCAAAAGATAGCTGATTTGGCTGATAATTTTTCAGACCCACATATTCAGACTGTAATGAAAGAGTTTATGAATAATATTAAAAAATAAAATCAAGAGAGATGGAAGCTTACATTTATGATGCCGTTCGTTCAGTTCGCGGTAAAGGAAATAAGAAAGGTGCTTTGTACGGGGTAACACCAACAGAATTATCCAAACAAGTTTTAATAGCTTTGAAAGAGAGAAATGCATTGGATACCCAAAAAGTAGAAGATGTGATCTTCGGTTGCGTTGCTCAGGTAAAAGACCAAGGAGTAAATATAGCAAAATCTGCTGCACAGGAATCAAATTATGGAGACCACCTTTGTGGAGTTACCTTAAATCGATTTTGTGGATCAGGATTAGAGGCAATGAATCAAGCGGCCGCTTATGTGAAGTCTGGATTCAGTTCTTTAATGGTTGCTGGAGGAGTAGAAAGCATGTCTCGAGTTCCAATGGGCTCTGATGGTGGAGGTTTTTTAATGGACCCCTTACAAGCTATTCCAAGGAATTTAGTCCCTCAAGGAATTTCTGCTGATCTAATTGCAACCAAATATGGTTTTTCTAGAAATGATGCGGATTTGTACGCTGTTGAATCTCAAAGAAGAGCTTCTGAAGCTGAGGCTGATAATAGATTCGTGTCTCGTATTTCAATCAAAGACATCAACGGAATAGATGTGTTAAGTACAGATCAAAACATCCGCCCTTCAACAACATTAGAGGGAATAAGTAATCTTCAACCTTCTTTTGCCATGATGGGAAGTATGGGAGGTTTTGATGCTGTTGCAATAGACAAATATCCTGAAGTTGAGGAAATCAATCATATCCATCATCCTGGTAACTCATCAGCAATAGTTGATGGTGCAGGAGCAACTTTAATCGGAAACAAAGAAGTTGGAGCTTCATTGGGAATGAAACCTCGATTTAAAATTCGAGCAGCTGCAGTCCAAGGTACAGATCCAACAATAATGCTTACAGGCCCGGTACCATCTACTGTTAAAGCTTTGAAACAAGCAGGGATGAACATTAATGATATTGATTTGTTTGAAGTTAATGAAGCGTTTTCTGCAATCCCAATGTACTTTATGGATAAATTGGGGGTTGATTATTCTATAGTAAATGTAAATGGAGGTGCAATAGCAATGGGACACCCACTTGGTGCTACGGGATGTATGATTGCAGGAACATTGATGGATGAGCTAGAAAGAAGAGATTTGAACACTGGATTGGTTACCCTCTGTATTGGAGGAGGTATGGGAATTGCAACAATCATTGAACGTGTTTAACTAATAATTAAGAAAAAAGAATATTTCAAATGGAAAATATTAAAAACGACCTTTTTGAATTTGAAGTTGGAGCAGATGGCATCGGGGTTCTTTCGATCAATCAAATCAATAATCCAACCAATCTTTTCAGTACAGAATTTGTTACCGCATACCTCACACTTGCACAAGAAGCAGTTGCTGATAAAGATGTCAAAGGATTAATAATTACTTCATTAAGAAGCATGTTTATGCCAGGAGCTGATCTTCGTGAATTGAAAAACATGGGTTCTAATCCTAAAGAACAATTTGAAAGAACCATTGAAATGCATCACGCATTCAGAGCGTTAGAAACCTCTGGAAAGCCCTTTGTTGCAGCAATTAATGGAACTGCTATGGGTGGAGGTTTAGAACTTTGTTTAGCTTGTCACCATCGTGTTGTTTTGAATGACGTTAAAATTAAATTAGGTTTTCCAGAAGCTAAAATTGGTTTACTTCCGGGAGTAGGTGGAAATTCTAAGGTACCCTATTTAATGGGTATACAAAATGCTTTGATGTATTTGCTACAAGGAAAAGAAGTACGTCCAGCCCAAGCCCTAAAAGATGGGCTAATTGATGAATTGGCAGAAAATCAAGAGGAATTGATCCAGAAAGCTAAAGATTGGATAAATTCTAATCCAAACCCAGTACAACCCTGGGACAATAAAAAACATAGAATACCAGGTGGTGATGTCTGGTCACCTAATGGAGTGCAGACTTTGATAGGTGCAGCAGGAAACTTAGGTAAGTTAGCACATGGTAACTATCCTGCTCAAAATTATATTTTAAAAGTAATTCACGATGGATTGCCTTTGACTATAGACCGTGCGTTAGAAATAGAGGCACGTTATTTTACGAAGTTATTGGCCTCTAAAGAAGCTAAAAACATGATTCGTACAGGTTTTACAGAGCTACAAAAAGCCAAAAAAGGAATTGCTCGTCCAAAATCAGAACCTCAGTATGAAATCAAGAAACTGGGAATCCTTGGAGCAGGAATGATGGGAGCAGGAATTGCTTATGTTTCTGCTAAAGCAGGAATGGATGTTGTTTTAAAAGATGTTTCACAGGAAGGGGCAGACAAAGGAAAAGCTTATTCCAAAACCATTTTAGACAAAGTTATTTCAAAAAAGCGTTATACTTCTGAAAAAGCAGAAGCCTTATTGTCTAGAATTTTACCGACTTCAGATCCAACTTCAATGAAAGATTGCGATTTGGTAATAGAAGCTGTTTTTGAAGATCCAAAATTAAAAGCAATTGTAACTGCCGAAACCGAAGCTGTTTTAGCGGCTGATAAAGTATATGCTTCAAATACTTCTACAATTCCTATTACTGAATTAGCAAAAGCCTCTGTACGTCCTGATAACTTTATTGGTATCCATTTCTTTTCTCCAGTTGAAAAAATGCCATTGGTTGAAATTATCGTAGGAGAAAAAACAGAAGCTCGAGCAATTGCTGCAGCTGTTGATTATACTGTAGCCATAGGTAAAATACCTATTGTTGTGAATGATAGTCGTGGATTTTATACTTCACGTTGTTTTGGAACTTTTGTTTCTGAAGGATCTTTTATGGTTGAAGAAGGAGTTCCTGCGGCAATGGTAGAAAATGTTGCTAAAGCCGAAGGCATGGCAGTAGGACCACTGGCTGTTATTGATGAAGTAACTCTTACTTTGGGGTTACATGTTTATGAAAGTGATCCAACCCCAAACAAACCTGCATTTCAAGAGCGTTCATACAAAATGCAAAAAGATTTGGTTGACAACCATGACCGAAAAGGTAAAAAGTGGGGGGCAGGATTTTATGACTACCCAAACAGAATGCCAAAGAAACTTTGGCCCGGCCTTGCAGAAAAATATGGTTCTAATTTAGATTATTTAGATAAAGAAACCGTTGGAAAACGAATCATGCACCGTCAAGCTATTGAAGCATTTAGATGTCTAGAGGAAGGTGTTTTAAAAAGTGTAGTTGATGGAGACTTGGGTTCTGTACTCGGTTGGGGATTCCCTATCTTTACGGGAGGAGCATTGTCTTATATTGATTTTGTAGGAATGCAAAATTTTGTTGCTGAATGCGATGATTTTGCGAATCAATTTGGAGAACGTTTTTCCGTTCCAAGTGGATTGAGAGCGTTATCTGAAGCTGGAAAATCAATTCATGACTACAAAAATTAATTAGATTCTATGGATACCATTCAAGAAGTTATTGCCCTGTTGACGCTTGAAAAAATTGATGATAATACATTTGTAGGCGTAAATTATGAAACTCCATGGGGGAGAGTTTTTGGAGGACAAGTTTTAGGACAGTCTCTTTATGCTGCATATCAAACAGTACCTAAAGATCGTTTTGCTCATTCCATGCATGCTTATTTTATTCTGGGAGGTCAACTAGGTATTCCAATTCAATACGAAGTTGATTCTATTCGTGACGGCAAAAGTTTCACTACACGTAGAGTTGTAGCCAAACAGAATGGAGTACCAATTTTTAATATGTCGGCTTCATTTCACAAAAATGAAAAAGGAGTAGATCATCAAATCCCCATGCCAAATTTGATAAAGCCAGAAAGCCTTGACACCTCAAGAGATGAAATTAAAGTATTAGAAAAATTTGCGCCAAAAATTTACAATCGTTTAAAAAGCGTACTTCCCAAGGTATTTGATATTCGATCTGTTGAAAGTTTTTTAACCAAGTATTCTAAAAATGGATCCCCGTTTGATAACCTTTGGTTTAAGACTTCAGAGGTTTTGGATCAGAAAAACACAGCAATTCATCATCAAATTTTAGCCTATGCATCTGATTATAATTTATTGAGCACTGCGACTTTTCCACATCGGGAAGAATTGAATAATAAAAATATATTTTACACCAGTTTAGACCACGCCTTGTGGTTTCATCGTGATTTTCGAATTGATCAATGGTTACTTTATGCTATGGATAGTCCAAGTGCATCTAATTCTCTTGGTTTTGCTAGAGGAAGTATATTCAATAAAAAAGGAGAATTAATAGCTTCGGTAGCCCAAGAGGGATTAATAAGAGAACAAACTAAATAAGCCCCTAAAAAATATATTTAAATGATATTTAAATTAGAAGAGGAACACATCAGCGTAAAAGAAGCAGCTCGTGAATTTGCAAACACTAGATTAAAAGAAGGGGTTATTGATAGAGACAGTTCTATGGAATACCCAACTGAACTTGTAAAGGAAATGGGAGATTTGGGCTTTCTGAGCATGATGGCTAATCCTAAATATGGAGGAAGTGGAATGGACACCTTGTCTTATGTTATTGCAATGGAAGAAATTTCGAAGATTGACAGCAGTTGTTCAGTAATCATGTCTGTTAATAATTCACTTGTTTTATGGGGCCTTGAAAAATATGGTACTGAGGAACAAAAGCAAAAATATATTCCAAGACTTACCTCAGGTAAAGAAGTCGGTTGTTTTTGTCTTTCAGAACCAGAAGCGGGAAGCGATGCTACTTCTCAGAGGACAACTGCTATTGATAAAGGTGATCATTATATTTTGAACGGTGTAAAAAATTGGATCACAAGTGGTGGAAAGGCAACAATTCAGTTGGTTATTGCCCATACGGATAAAGATAAAGGACATCACGGAATCAATGTTTTTATTGTAGAACGTGATTGGGAAGGTGTTAATATCGGTCCAAAAGAGGATAAGATGGGTATTCGATCTTCAGATACACATTCGATCAATTATTCGGACGTAAAAGTACCTAGAGAAAACCGTATTGGTGAAGAAGGTTTTGGATTTAAATTTGCGATGCAAACCCTTGAGGGTGGGCGGATAGGAATTGCTGCTCAAGCATTAGGAATTGCTGCGGGAGCTTATGAATTATCCGTACAATATGCACATCAACGAGAAACTTTTGGAAAACCGATAGGGAAACATCAAGCAATAGCATTTAAACTTGCCGATATGGCTATGGAAATTGAAGCTGCCCGAATGTTGGTCTATCGAGCTGCTTACCTCAAAGATTCCGGTCAAGATTTTGGTTATGCGAGTGCAATGGCAAAGTTAAAAGCCTCTGATGTTGCAATGAAATACACCGTCGAAGCTGTTCAGATTCATGGTGGTAATGGATATGTAAAAGAATACCATGTTGAACGACTCATGCGAGATGCAAAAATCACTCAAATTTATGAGGGTACTTCCGAAATTCAACGCATCATCATTTCTAGAAATGTATTGAACGGTGCTTTGGAGTTACCTTATTAAAAAAAAACATATTTTTTACATTTTAACAATCAATCCGATGTCAGCTGGAAGGCTTCCACTACAAACAACTGGATATTGGGTTTTAAGTTCCTCTAGACCGTCTAAATCTTTGTAGTTCAACCACTTTTTGGTTTTTGCAGTAGCATCCAGTAAAAAGCGTGAAGTTTTGTTGTCAAATTCACTTGCTCCCCAATCTTTGATTCGTTTTTCGATGTGACTCGGTGCAAAGAAAAATTTTGAACGTTCCCTGATAATTCCTTCATTTGGATTGGATTCTTCCCAATGCGTTAAACCTACTTTAAGGGTAAATTTCATTTGATCTCCCAATGCTTTATGCAAATCAACTAAAATCTCATTATTTCCGGACATATCTACGATTACAGTTGGTAAATTGTTATCTATACTATTAAGTTGATCATATGCTAGGGATGTGTCATAAAAATTCAATTGTTTTACCGCTCTTAAATTTCGACCAGAGGTTACTCCTAACGTTTTGGGTGAAGATTCGTCTTGATGTAGTGCATATGCTAATCCAATGCTTGTTTTACTTGATGCACTTAGAATTATAATTTGTGTTGCACCATACCAATTGTGTTCTTTGAGTGAGTCCCAAAGGCTAAAAGAGGTGATGTAGAGTGGGTATAATAGAGCGCGATCTCGATCAAAACTTCTGTCATAATTAGGTTCTGAAAGTACTCGTTTGTATAAATTATAAGTGGATGGTAAAGTGGATCGGTGCTCAGAACCATCTATAAATTTTTTTTCGGTAATGCGGTCTGCTTTCATCTTCAGATGAGTGGCAGGAGGGAAGTAACCAAAAATTCGATCTCCAACTGGGATTTCTTCTGTTTTTGAATCAACTACATCTGCAAATCCCCAAACTGGTATAACTCCCCATTCTTCAATGTTTTCCTTAACGGCGGGAAAAAACTCCCAATAGCGAATAATATTACCAGAAACTGCATAGGTGATGTTGTTTGATGTAAAAGAAAACAAATCCACTTGAACTAAAATTTCACCCTCTAAAAGGGTCAGATTTTTATCTGGAATTGTTTGAATTTTAATTTTCGTAAAATTTGATTTTATAACTTGAAATTGATTTTTTTCTGGAATTTTCATAGGCTATTTTTCTTAAAAGTGAGTCCCTAAGATAATCAAATAACAAGAATGATTATGTGGTTTAAATAACATTTCCTTAATCAGTATTCTCTCTTTATTTCTCCAGTTATATGATGACTTGTCTAAACTTTGATTGAAGAGAATTTGAAGGGTAATTGTATAATATTAAAGGCTTTATTTTATTGGTTATTGAATCCAAAAGTTTCCTGTAGAATATGTCACAGCTTTCCCACTGATAAGAACGTTTTTACCATTGTTCTGACAGAATAAAGTTCCGCCTCGAGAAGAAATTTGTTTTGCGATCAGTTTTTCTTTTTTAAATTGTTTGGACCAAAAAGGAATAAGAGAGCAATGTGCAGAACCCGTTACCATGTCCTCTAAAATTGATGCTTGCGGGGTAAAAAATCGCGATACAAAATCACAGTCCTCTCCTTTTGCAGTTGTAATTACTCCTCCCATATCCAAATTTATCTGATCAAAAATAGTCCTGTTGATCTCAATATTTTTAACTTCTTCCTCAGTATCATAAACCAATACATAATCTCTTGATTTTAGAACTTTTCGGGGTTGAATGTTTAGTGCCTTGCTTATGGATTCCGGTAATTCAGATTTTATGGGTACTCGAGACGGAAAATTTAAAGTGTAGACGTCATTCTCTACCTTAACAGTCAGATTTCCACTTAAAGTTTTAAAAATGATTTTGTCTTTTCGGAAATTAAGTATTGTTTTTAGGCAATGTGCAGTAGCAAGGGTAGCATGTCCACATAAATCCATTTCAATTTCTGGAGTAAACCAACGGAGTTCAATAAAATCTTTTTGATTAATAAAAAAAGCAGTTTCAGCCACTGCATTTTCTTCTGCTATTTTTAATAGGGTTTTATCTGACAGCCAATTTTCTAATGGGACAACACAAGCTGGATTTCCTTTAAAAATAGTATCCGTGAAAGCATCAATTTGATAGATGTTGAGTTTCATATACTTTTTTTAAAATTAAAGCCTGTCTGGCCAGATGTTGGGCAATTCTCCACTAAAGCCCATTTCGGGTAATGAATTGATTTGATTCATTTCGGATTTAGATAATTCAAAATCAAATATTTCCATATTCTCTAATATTCGATCTTGATTTGTAGACTTTGGAATGAGTACCACTTCGTGTTGTATAATCCAGCGTAAACAAATTTGAGAAACAGACTTATGATATTTTTCAGAAATTTTAATTAAAGTTTCGTTTCCAAATACTTTTCCTCGAGCCAATGGTGACCATGATTCTACAGTAACATTGTGTTGTTTACAAAAATCAACTACCTCAGGTTGCCAGTATCCGGGATGAAACTCTATTTGATTGATGGCAGGAATTACTTTTGCTGTTTGAAACAGGGATTCTAAATGTTCTTGAAAAAAATTACTTACTCCGATGGATCTGATTTTTCCATCTACTTGTAATTCTTCCATTGCGCTCCAAGTATCCGCATTTGTTTTTTGCCAGTTATCATAATTTTTTGCATTTGCAGGCCAATGGATTAAATATAAATCCAAGTATTCTAATTCAAGTCGATCTAAAGTTTTCTCGAATTCTATTTTTGTAGATTGATAACCTAGATTTTCTCTCCAAACTTTACTTGTAACAAATATTTCCTTTCGGTCTATTTCACTTGCTATAATGCCTTTTCCAACTGCAACTTCATTGTTATAAATAGAGGCTGTATCAACTAGTCGATAGCCTTTTGAAATAGCATATTTCAAAGCTTCAATACCTTCTTGTTCTTTAGCTTTATACGTACCAAAACCCAATTGTGGAATTAAATTACCGTCATTCAATAATAGATCTTTCATGTTTACTAAGATATGTCATGTGAAGACATTATTAAAATTCTGTTTCTAATAGATTCTGGAGCTTATTTTAATATTGCATCAACTAGGTAATCACCAACTTCAGAAGTTTTATATGCTTTTCCACCATCTGCAAGATCTTTAGTTACAAAACCTTTGGTAAGTGCTTGATCTACAACCTTGCGAATAAGCGCTCCCTCTTCTTGAAGGTTAAAACTCATTTCGAACATCATTGCAGCAGACAGAATTGTGGCCAAGGGGTTAGCGATGTCTAATCCGGTTGCCTGCGGAAAAGACCCGTGTATTGGTTCATACAAAGCATTTTCTGATCCAACAGAAGCTGAGGGCATCAATCCCATAGACCCTGATATTACTGAAGCTTCATCTGTTAAAATATCTCCAAAAAGATTTTCGGTAATCAAGACGTCATAACTGTTTGGCCATTGGACAAGGCGCATGGCTACAGCATCAACAAATTCGTAAGAAACTTCAACTTCAGGATAGTCTTTTTCCATTGCTTGAACAGTTTCTCTCCATAGGCGTGAAGTTTCCAAAACATTGGCTTTGTCTACACAACACAATTTTTTTGATCGAGTCATTGCCAATTCAAAACCTTTCTTTGCAATTCGGGTAATTTCTGATCGGTTATAGGTGCAGGTGTCAAAGGCAGTATTACCTTCATCTTTTCGTCCTCGTTCTCCAAAGTAAATACCTCCCGTGAGCTCTCTTAAAAAAACCAAGTCAGTTCCTTCAATACGTTCTTGCTTAAGAGGTGATTTATCGAGCAATGAGGGAAATGTGAAGGTCGGGCGAACGTTTGCAAAAAGGCCTAATTTTTGGCGCATCTTCAATAAACCTTGCTCTGGACGAACTGTTGCAGAGGGATCATTGTCAAATCTAGGGTGACCGATAGCTCCAAAAAGTATGGCATCTGCATCCAAGCAAATTTGGTGGGTTTTATCGGGATAGGGCTCACCTACTGCATCAATTGCAGATGCTCCAGTTAGAGCAGGAGTCCAATTGATTTGATGCTCAAATTTTTGAGCGATTGCATTAGATACTTTTACTGCCTGATCGATGACTTCTGGTCCAATTCCATCACCGGCTAAAAGAGCTATGTTTAATTTCATTTTTTGTATTCTAGGATTTATAGTTGTGTTTCTATTATGTTAAGCATTTTTTCGGTTGCCTTTATTGCTGAAATGGTTTGATCTGAATCCAAACCTCTGGTTATAAAATTTTTATTTATTTGTTGCCAAGTAATGGTGGTTTCACAAAGTGCATCAGATG
Source organism: uncultured Flavobacteriales bacterium (assembly GCA_913020155.1). Classification (GTDB taxonomy): domain Bacteria; phylum Bacteroidota; class Bacteroidia; order Flavobacteriales; family Flavobacteriaceae; genus Arcticimaribacter. Next base: position 68,686 of record CAJWBA010000003.1, on the reverse strand, counting down.
TACTACCGGGGGGGATATGAACTGCATAATCGATTAATTTTGGCAGTTCAATCTTTTTGCTTTTATAAATTTTACGAATAGCATTGATGAATGCGTCATATTGACCGTCACCGCTTGCCTGTTCTTCATAAATTATTTTATCAATTTCCACAGCAACAGTAGTTGAGGGTTTTAATCCTTTTGAATGTGTTAGTACATAGGATTTTACTATTACCTTTTTGGTGTTAGCGCCACTGTTCATGACATCCGATATGATGTAGGGTAAATCTTCGGCAGTTACTTTTTCCTTTCGATCTCCTAATTCAATTATACGCTGGGTTACTTTCTTTAGAGCATCATCGTCCAAACTCAATCCTAATTCTTGAAGGTTTTTCTGAATGTTTGCCTTTCCTGATGTTTTTCCTAGTGCGTATTTTCGCTTACGTCCAAAACGCTCAGGGAGTAAGTCGTTGAAATACAGGTTTTTTTTACTGTCACCATCTGCATGGATTCCAGCGGTCTGTGTAAAGACATTGGCACCAACGACGGGTTTGTTTACCGGGATTCTAAAGCCTGAAAATGTTGATACCAGCTGACTGACCTTGTTCAATGAATTTTCATTGATATTGACTTCAACTCCAGGAAGAAAATCATTTACAACTGCAACGAGACTTGCAAGTGGAGTGTTTCCAGCGCGTTCTCCCATACCATTTACGGTAAGGTGTAGTCCATGAATTCCTGCTTTTATTGCTTCCATAGCGTTTGCAACACTAAGATCGTAGTCGTTGTGACCATGAAAATCAAAGATTAGCTTTGGATAACCTTCAACAATTTCTGATAAAAAGGCAAAGGTTTCTGCAGGGGATAGAACTCCCAGTGTATCGGGGAGTAAAACTCTTTTAATGGGTTGGTTAGACAAAAAATCGATGAATGAAAAGACATATTCCTTTGAATAACGCATACCGTTGCTCCAATCTTCTAAATAAACATTAGTTTCAATATTGTGGAATTGGGCTAAAGCAATTGTTTCTGCAATTCCTTCAAAGTGTTTTTCTGGGGTTTGTTTGAGTTGATGTGTTAGGTGATTGAGTGACCCTTTGGTTAACAGATTTTGTACTCGAACTCCAGTATCGATCATCCATTGAATGGAAATCCCTTTATCGACAAATGTTAGAATTTCAATGCGGTCAATTAGATTTTCTGAATTTGCCCAAGCGCTTATGTCTTTAACCGCCTGAAATTCTCCTTCGGAAACTCGAGCCGAGGCAATTTCTATGCGATCTACCTTGAGTTCGCCCAACAAAAGTTTGGCTAGGGTAAGCTTTTCTGATGAGGAAAAAGATACTCCGGAAGTTTGTTCACCATCCCTAAGGGTAGTGTCCATAATTTCAATCGTTCTTGGTTTCATAAACCTTGAGATAGAATTAAATTACAGGGGCGTATTTTTTGAAAATTCTCCAATTTGATCTTTGATGTTGATCAAATAATCAATGTCATCAAAACCATTAAGCATATTTTCTTTTTTGTAAGAATTGATTTCAAAAGTTTCAAATTCTCTTGTAGAATCGATTGTAATGGTTTGCTTTGACAAATCAATAGTTAACTGAGAATTAGAGTTACTCTCTATTGCAGCAAATATTTTTTGTAGGAACTCGGCGGATACTTGTACCGGAAGCACACCAATGTTAAGACAATTATTTCTAAAAATATCTGCAAAAAAGCTGGATACAACACAGCGAAAACCATAGTCATAAACTGCCCAAGCAGCGTGTTCTCTGGAAGATCCTGAACCAAAGTTTTTACCTCCAGCTAATATTTTCCCACTGTATTTTTTGTCGTTTAACGGGAATTCACTTTTCACGCTATTATCCTGATTGTATCTCCAGTCTCTAAAAAGGTTATCTCCAAAGCCAACTCGTTCGGTTGCTTTTAAAAATCGTGCAGGTATTATTTGATCAGTGTCAATATTTTCAATCGGTAAGGGTACTACTGAACTTTTAAGGGTATTAAATTTATCGTAAGCCATTGTGTTTTCTTTATTTTAAGATAAACTTCTTGGGTCGGTTACAACTCCTGTTACTGCAGCAGCTGCAGCTACTTTAGGGCTAGCCAAAAGGGTTCTTGATCCAGGACCTTGGCGACCTTCAAAGTTTCTATTTGAAGTACTTACTGCATATTTTCCAGCCGGTATTTTATCATCATTCATTGCCAAGCAAGCCGAACATCCGGGCTCACGTAACTCAAAGCCTGCGGCTTCTAGTGTTTTTAACAAACCTTCTTCTTTGATGGCATTGAGCACCTTGTGTGACCCTGGAACCAACCAAGCTGTAACGTGATCTGCTTTCTTTTTTCCTTCAACAATTTCGGTAAAAGCTCTAAAGTCTTCAATACGACCATTGGTACAACTTCCAAGAAACACAAAATCGATTTTTTTACCGATCATAGATTCTCCTTGTTTGTACCCCATGTAATCTAAAGACTTTTTGAAGGTAGCAGCACCTACGTCAACGCTTTCAGCTGTTGGAATACCTCCCGAAATTCCCATTCCCATCCCCGGGTTGGTTCCATAGGTTATCATGGGTTCGATTGCATCTCCGTCAAAAGTGTATTTTTTGTCAAAAGTTGCATTCTCGTCTGTTTTTAGGGTTGACCAGTAGGTCATTGCTTTATCCCAAGCTGCTCCTTTAGGAGTAAATTCAAGATCCTTGATGTATTCAAAAGTTTTTTCATCGGGAGCAATTATTCCTCCACGAGCTCCCATTTCAATACTTAAATTGCAAACAGTCATTCGACCTTCCATACTGATGGATCGAAAAACTTCCCCAGCATATTCAACAAAATAACCAGTTGCGCCAGAGGTTGAAAGTTTAGAGATTATGAATAATGCTAAATCTTTTGGTGTTACACCTTTATTTAAGGAACCGTTTACGTTAACTTGCATGGTTTTGGGCTTGGGCTGCATAATGCATTGAGTAGCTAATACCATTTCAACTTCCGATGTTCCAATTCCAAATGCGATGGCTCCAAAAGCACCGTGAGTAGAAGTATGTGAATCTCCACACACTATTGTAGCTCCGGGCTGGGTAATTCCATATTCAGGACCTATAACATGGACAATCCCATTTTTTTCATGACCCAATCCCCAATACGAAATGTTGTGTGCCTTGGCATTTTCTTCAAGGGCTTTTAGTTGGTTTGCAGATAAGGGATCTGCTACAGGTAAATGTTGGTTTATTGTAGGGGTATTGTGATCTGCAGTAGCAAAAGTACGTTTTGGGCTCATTACTTTTATACCTCTGTTTTTCAACCCTAAAAAAGCTACTGGACTTGTAACTTCATGAACCAAATGGCGATCGATAAAAAGGACATCAGGTCCATCTTCAATTTGTTGCACTACATGCGAATCCCATACTTTGTCAAATAATGTTTTACTCATATGTTGGTAATAAAAATTTTAAGCTAAGTCGATATTACTTGCTTTGATAATGGTTGGAATATCTTTGTCTGTAATTTCTTTTTGTGTATCTGCTAACTTCAAGAATTCTTGATAAACCTTGTCAAGTTCAAGTTTATCTAGTTCATAGCCAATGTTTTTTGCACGATAAGCCAGTGCTGCTCGACCACTCCTTGCAGTTAGTATTATTGCAGATTCTATAACTCCTACATCATGGGGGTTCATGATTTCATAGGTTTCTCTGTTTTTGATTACTCCGTCTTGATGGATTCCAGAACTATGAGCAAAGGCATTGGAACCCACAATTGCTTTGTTGGGTTGAACGATCATACCCATTAAATCTGAAACCATCTGACTTGTTGAATACAAAAGTTTTGAATCAATATTTGTATCTAATCTCAAATAGGGGTGCTGACGTAAAATCATGACCACTTCTTCGAGGGATGTATTCCCTGCCCGCTCTCCAATACCGTTAATGGTACACTCTATTTGACGTGCTCCATTGTTTATTCCTGCAATTGAGTTGGCAGTAGCTAACCCAAGGTCATTATGACAATGACAGGAGATTACTGCTTTATTAATGCCAATAACATTTTCTTTTAGATATTTGATTTTAGCTCCGTATTCTTCTGGTAAGCAATAGCCAGTTGTATCGGGAATATTGAGTACAGTTGCTCCTGCTTTGACTGCTGCTTCACACACACGAGCTAAAAATTCGTTATCTGTTCTTCCTGCATCTTCAGCATAAAATTCGACATCTTCTACAAACGATTTAGCATAGGAAACAGCAGCAACTGCACGTTCGATTATGGCTTCTTTGTTGGAATTGAATTTGTGTTTTATGTGAGATTCAGAAGTACCGATACCGGTATGGATTCTTGGCCTTTTAGCATTTTTCAAGGCATCGGCTGCAACTTTAATGTCGTTTTTTACGGCACGAGTTAGACCACAAACTGTTGCGTTTTTTACAAGATTAGAAATTTCTACCACTGAATTAAAGTCACCAGGACTAGAAACCGGAAAACCAGCTTCAATAATATCAACACCAAGAACATCTAATCGTTTTGCAATAACTAGTTTACTTTTGGTGTCTAATTTGCACCCTGGTACTTGCTCTCCATCGCGTAGAGTAGTATCAAAAATCTGGACGTGCTCTTGAGTCATATTTATTCAATTTACTGAAAGCACTACGAATTTAATATTTTAATGCATACACTTGTCATTTTTTACTTACTTTTATTACGAAACCTGAGCAGATACGATTATTAATAAAGTACTTTATATGAATGTTTTATGTAAAAAATTGCTACAATGACGAACGGTCAAAAAGAAAACCTCTTTGTTCTGATAAAATCTTTGTCAAAATCGGAAAAAAGACAGTTCAAACTTTATGTCGGAAGAATGGGTTCAAATTTAAACTCAAAATTCCTAAGTTTGTTCAATATTTTGGATAAAATGAGGCTTTATGATGAGAAAATTATTCTCAAAAAAGATTTTGTAACCAAACAGCAGTTGTCTAATCTAAAAGCTCATTTGTATCGTCAAATTCTGATTAGTTTGCGTCTCAATCCCTCTCAACAAAACAAGAGAATGCAAATCCGAGAACAATTGGATTTTGCTACAGTACTTTACCAAAAAGGGTTGTACAATCAAAGTTTGAAGCTTTTGGATCGAGCAAAAACCATTGCCGTAAAGTTTGAGGAAAAATATGCTGCTTTTGAAATTGTTGAGTTAGAAAAAGTTATCGAGTCTCAGTATATTACAAGAAGCATGAGTAATCGTACCGAAGAGCTTGTTCAGGACGCAACTTATTTTAGTAATCAAAATCATATTTCTAGTCAATTATCCAATTTATCTTTGGAATTGTATGAACGTCTCATCAAAACAGGATATGTAAAAAGTGATGATGAATTCCGTTCGGCAACAAATTTTTTTTTGGAACGACTTACCAAGTTTTCTTTTGATGACCTGGGCTTTAGAGAAAAGTTATGGTTTTTTAAGGCACATGTTTGGTACAGTTTGCTTACACAAGATTTTTTGTCGAGTTATCGGTATTCTACAAAATGGGTCGGATTGTTTGACGAGCAACCCGATATGATCTCTTCGCATCCTGTTTTTTATTTACAGGGGAATAATTATTTATTGGAATCCATTTCCTTATTGAAGCATCCAATGAAATTTCGTGAGGTTTTAAAAATAATGCTTAATACTGTGAATTCTAAAGATTTCCCAGAAAATGATAATTTGAGTGCTCTTGTATTTTTGTATGAATACAACAACCGTTTTAATTTGTATTTTTTGGAAGGAAACTTTAAAGAGGGACAAGAGATTATCAACCCTTTGTTGACAAAAATTGAGGAGCACAAAGGGCAAATTGATGAGCATCACGTAATGATGTTTTATTACAAAATTGCATGCTTGTACTTTGGATCGAACGACTTTAAAAAAGCAATTATTTATTTAAATAAAATTGTAAACAATAGGAAACTTAAAATGAGAGAGGATTTACTATGTTTTACTCGTTTGCTGAATCTTATTGCTCACTATGAAGCTGGTTTTGATTATCACATTGACCAACATATTCGAGATACCTTTAAGTTTTTATTAAAAATGGGTGATTTACATGAGGTTCAAAAATCTCTGATTCGGTTTGTTCGAAAACTTGGGAATATTTATCCTCACGAATTGAAAGATGCCTTCAAAAAATTACATGCTGAACTTAAGCAATATGAAAAAGATCCTTATGAAAGAAGAGCTTTTTTGTATTTAGACATTTTATCTTGGTTGGAAAGTAAAATTCAAAATAAAACGGTTGCCGAAATCATACATGCTAAGGCTCATTTAATCAATCGAAAAAACAGGCATCCCACACAGCATCTTTAGGTAAAGGTGCGATACACTTTACCGATTCTTTGGTCACGGGATGAAGAATTTCGAGTGAACGTGCATGAAGATGAATAATTCTGTTGGGATTGCTCCTGGAAGCTCCATACTTCAGATCTCCTTTTATTGGACAACCAATTACAGAAAGTTGAGACCTAATTTGATGGTGTCTTCCCGTTTCCAATTCGATTTCTAATAAGGAGTAGTTATTTAATTTTTTCTTCACCGAATATTTTAAAACGGCTTTTTTGGAACCTGGAGTTTCCTTTTTGTATGCGTATGATTTATTTTGTTTTTGGTTTCGCACAGTCCAGTGAACCAGAGTTTTGGAAGTGGGGATGGGTGAGGTTTTGGTAATTGCCCAGTAGATTTTTTTTGTAATACGATCTTTGAATTGCAAGTTCAATCGCTCGAGAGCTTTTGAAGTTCTTGCAAAAACAATTGCTCCGCTTGTAGGACGGTCGAGTCGATGTACTACTCCTAGAAAAACAGCACCAGGTTTATTATATTTGTATTTGATGTAGTCCTTTGCAAGTTCAACCAGAGGAATGTCTCCTGTTTTGTCTCCTTGAACCAAAACTCCTGGAGGTTTATTGACAACAAATAAATGATTATCCTCATAGAGAACTTCTAACTTCATGATTTTAGTATTGTTCTGATTCGTTTGGGAAATCTTTAGTTTTTACATCGTTTGTGTATTGTTGAATAGCTCCAATAATTTCAGTGTGTAAATCTAAATACCGTCTCAAAAACCTTGGGCTAAACTCTTTACTCATTCCTAACATGTCATGAAGAACCAAAACTTGGCCATCTACACCATTTCCGGCTCCAATTCCAATGACAGGAATAGAAACAATTAAAGCAATTTTTTCAGCCAATTTTGCCGGTACTTTTTCTAAAACTAATCCAAAGCATCCAACTTCTTCTAACATTTTGGCATCTTCAATAAGCTGGTTTGCTTCTGCTTCTTCTTTGGCTCGAACGGTATATGTTCCAAATTTGTAAATGGATTGTGGTGTAAGTCCCAAGTGTCCCATCACAGGAATTCCAGCTTGAATAATTCGTTCAATTGAGGATTTAACTTGAAATCCACCTTCTAGCTTTACTGCATGTGCCCCGGATTCTTTCATGATTCGGATTGCCGATTTAAGAGCTTCTTTAGAATCTCCCTGATAGGCTCCAAAGGGTAGATCTACTAATACCAACCCTCGTTTAACTCCACGTATTACGGCTCCTGCGTGGTAAATCATTTGATCTAATGTAATGGGAAGTGTTGTCTCGTGACCAGCAATTACATTGGATGCAGAGTCTCCAACCAATATCACATCAACACCAGCCTGATCAACTAAGCCGGCAAGAGTAAAATCATATGCAGTCAGCATTGAGATTTTTTCTCCATTGGCTTTCATTTTTAAGAGCGAATTTGTGGTAACTCTGTTGTATGTATTCTTTGCGACAGACATGCTTTAATTTTTTTCAAATGTACTCTTTTTCTTTTGAGTTTTATTTTTTTAAACCCTTGGGAACTAATATTAATGACAACTCAGATTGATATAGGCATACATCGCTGACATGCTGTCAGTTTTTCTTTAATGGCATACTCCTTGAATATAATGTTTTTGAAATATAAAATAATTTAAAATGAGTAAGATAATTGGAATTGACTTAGGAACTACTAACTCTTGTGTATCTGTGATGGAGGGCAATGAACCTGTGGTAATCCCAAATGCTGAGGGGAAGAGAACAACTCCCTCTGTAATTGCATTTGTAGAAGCTGGAGAGATTAAGGTAGGAGATCCTGCAAAACGTCAGGCCGTAACCAACCCAACCAAAACAATAGCCTCTGTAAAGCGATTTATGGGGAATAAATTTTCTGAATCTTCAACACAAGCTTCGACCGTAGCTTACAAAGTAGTTAAAGGCGATAACAATACTCCTCGTATTGATATTGATGGACGTTTGTACACACCTCAAGAGCTTTCTGCCATGATTCTTCAAAAAATGAAGAAAACAGCGGAAGACTACTTGGGTCAAGATGTTACAGAAGCGGTTATTACCGTTCCTGCATATTTCAATGATGCTCAACGTCAGGCTACCAAAGAAGCAGGAGAAATTGCAGGACTTAAAGTTCAGCGAATCATAAACGAACCTACTGCAGCAGCCCTTGCCTATGGTTTAGATAAAAAAGATGGTGCAGATCGCAAAATCGCGGTATACGATCTTGGTGGAGGAACTTTTGATATTTCGATCCTCGAATTGGGAGATGGCGTGTTTGAAGTTTTATCTACCAATGGTGATACCCATCTGGGTGGTGATGATTTTGATCAAGTTTTGATTAACTGGTTAGCAGATGACTTTAAAAAAGCAGAAGATATTGATCTTCGCAAAGATCCAATGGCTCTACAGCGTTTGAAAGAAGCTGCTGAAAAAGCTAAAATTGAACTTTCGTCTTCTGCACAAACGGAAATAAACTTGCCATATGTTACGGCTACTGCCTCTGGACCGAAGCACTTGGTAACCAGTTTGTCTCGCTCAAAATTTGAGCAATTATCGGATGAGTTGGTTCGTCGTTCTATGGCTCCCGTGAAGAAAGCATTGGATGATGCTAGTTTATCGATTTCTGAAATAGATGAAATTATTTTAGTTGGTGGATCTACTCGTATTCCAATCATTCAAGAAGAAGTTGAAAAATTCTTTGGTAAAAAACCATCTAAAGGGGTAAACCCCGATGAAGTTGTAGCCATTGGTGCTGCTATCCAAGGAGGTGTTTTGACTGGAGATGTAAAAGACGTTTTGTTATTGGACGTAACGCCTCTTTCATTGGGAATCGAAACCATGGGAAGTGTAATGACCAAGTTGATCGAATCGAACACTACCATTCCTACCAAAAAGTCTCAGGTATTTTCTACTGCTGCTGATAATCAACCCTCTGTTGAAATACACGTTATTCAGGGAGAACGATCTATGGCAACGGATAACAAAACCATCGGACGTTTTCATTTGGATGGAATCCCCCCTGCACCTCGAGGAACCCCTCAGATTGAGGTAACCTTTGATATCGATGCAAACGGGATTATTAAAGTAACAGCAGCCGATAAAGCAACTGGTAAAAGTCAGGACATACGCATCGAGGCTTCTTCAGGACTTACTGAAGAAGAAATTCAAAAGATGAAACAAGAAGCAGAGGCAAATGCCGAAGCTGACAAAGTTGCCAAAGAGCAAGTTGACAAGCTCAACAGTGCTGATCAAATGATTTTCCAAACTGAAAGCCAGTTGAAAGAATTTGGAGATAAATTATCTGATGACAAAAAGAAACCCATTGAAGAAGCTTTGGAAGAACTCAAGAAAGCACTTGAGTCTAAAGACCTTGCTGTGATTGAACCTGCTTTAGAGAAAATCAATGAAGCTTGGAAAAATGCATCGGAAGAGCTTTATAAGGCACAAGCCGATGGAGCTGAACAAACAACGGGTGCTGACCCTCAGCCTGAGCCTGCTGCTGAAGCCTCTGAATCAGAAGATGTTCAAGATGTTGATTTTGAGGAAGTTAAAGAATAACACCTTTTTTTCATTCATTCTTAAAAAGTATTCTTTTGGGTGCTTTTTAAGAATGAATAAAAAAAAACAGTCCCTAGTCTGTTCCATGCCTTCTAAACAGTTTATCTGAGGCTTGTAGTAATTTGTTCTTGAGGTCAGGACTCAAGTTTGGATTTGTATTTAAATAATTCAAAACAAGATCATAAGCCTGTTTTGAGGTGTATTGCCCAACCGTAGCATCTAACCATCTTTTTGGAAAAAAAATGTCGCCCGTACTTTGAATTTCTTCAAGGAGCTTAAGACTTAGAGGCAGGGTCCTAATACTCTCATCTTGCCGAATGGGATGGTGTATAAAGCCAGCTGCAGCTTGAACCCAACTTTCTTTTTCTCGGTATTTAGGTGATTTAAATGATTCAAAATAGGCGGTTCGTATTTCTGGATCACCAGTAAGGGCAGCTTCCATAAATTTAAAGTGCTCGCGTTTGTCAGGATTGGTAAGTGCAGCCTTGGCTTTATCTAAAATTTCTTTGGAATTGGGATGCCCAAATAAGGAAAGTGTTTGTGCCAAATTAGTTAACTCGTCTTGATTAAAAAAAAGGTCTTCAATTTCCTCATCTTGGTTCCACAGGCGGTAAATTTGATTTAAGCCCTCAGAAGATTTTGCTAAAGAACGATAGGTGTTAAAAACAATTTTCTTGATGTTTTTTGATGCTTTAGTTTGCAATCTTTTCAAGAGTGAATTCTCAATTTTGATTTGTCGTTCTTGGTCATTTTCTGTGTAAAGGTAATTCCAGAACAGATCTCGGGTCTGATTGGAAATAAGATGTAAAATCAATTCGTTTTCTTCAGTTTCAATTCCATTAAGAAGGAGATTAAAAACAGTTTTTACATCGATTAAACCCAACAGCATGTTTTCATAGGTATTGAGGTAAATATGGGCGCGTGACACCTCATTGTCAATATTTAAAACAGAATTTATTAAACTTTCATTGGAAGGGAAAACCCCATATCCAAATCCATTACTGTTGTACAAAACATGGCTGGGTTTGTCCAGCCCAATAGCTTCTTCAACAACTGTAATCGGCTCATTGCTAAAAACTTTAAAGGTTTTTGTGTCGTTGAGGTAAACCAAGCTTATTTCAAAAGACTGAGGCCAAATCTTGTCAGAACCATCCTCCGCTTTTTGATGCAGTCCAAAATATTTTATTTTATTTTTTTCATCATAAACAAGCTGATCGGTAAAAATTGGACGCCCTGGGGAATTAACCCAAACTTCGCTCCATTTTTTAATATCCAGTGAAGTTTTCTGATCAAAAATATAGATTAGATCATTCCAATCGGCATTGCTGTTAGCAAAGCGTTGGATGTAGGTTTGAATCCCAGTTTTAAAATCATTTTCCCCTAAAATTTGTTCCAATTGTCGCATCATAATAGGAGCCTTGTTGTAGATGATGCTCCCGTAAAGAGACCCAGCACGCTCCAAATTATGTAGCTCTTGTCGGATTGGATTACTTCCTTGAGTTCGATCAACACTATAGGAACTGGGGTAGTGGGAGGTTAAAAACTGAAGGTCATGATTTACTTCCTTAAAAAGAGGATTCATGATTTTACCTGCCATAAAATTCGCAAAAACTTCTTTCATCCAAACATCATTAAACCAATTCATTGTTACCAAGTTGCCGAACCACATATGAGCACTTTCATGGGCAATTAATTTAGCACGAGATAATTCTTGAGTCTGAGTTGCATTTTCATCCAAAAACATAAAAGCCTCTCTGTACTGAATAGCACCTGTATGTTCCATACCGCCGTATTGAAACCCGGGAATAGCAGCAAAATCAATCTTTTGAAAAGGAAAAGGTTTTTTGGTGTAGTCTTGAAGATAATTTAGGGAAGCATTGTGTAAACGGAAGATTTCAGGTATGCTAATACTAGTTTTATTCACATCAGTTTCTCGATAACGAAAATCCATATTATAGGTAGACGATCTGTCTATTGTGGAATTAAAATTGCCGGCAACAAAAGAAAAAAGGTAGGTACTCATCAAATCACTCTCTTTGAACCTGTAATTTGTATTGACACCGTCATTTATCAACAACTCAAGGTGCGAACCCGCCAGAACATTCCAATTTTCAGGAACTTTAACACTAAGTGTGAAAGTCGCCTTGAGGTTGGGTTGGTCGAAACAGGGAAACAAGGTTCTTGCTCGATCGGGAACTAACAAAGTGTATAGGTAATCATCGTTTCGATTTAAAGATAAATCTCCTGCCTCAAACTCAAGATCAATAATATTAACTCCCAAGTTTAAAAATTCTTGAGAAATAATAAGGTGTTCATTTTCATGGATAATCTCTATTGCTTGTTCATTCACATTCAGGTATTTTAAATGTGAAGAATCTTCTTTAAAATCGAGGTAAAGGGGATTCGTAAGATCGTGAACAGTAACTGTAAGTTTTAACTCAGAAAAAACAGGATCTTTTTTTAGTGGAGGAATCAAAAAACTCAACTGATAATTCACATTCGAAAGCTGCTCAACACGATATTGAGCTAAATCCAAAGAAACCCCCTCGGTATTGTTTAGCTTTTCATATTCTGAACACGAAACTAAAAACAGGCAAACAAAACAAAAGTAAAAAGCAAGTTTTTTCATTGTTACTTTAAAAGAACGAAGTTAGGGGTTTTTAAATTCATTTTTAAAATAAACAACCTTTTCTATCCGCCACTTACAAATATCGGTTTCTAAAGTAACTCGGATTTTCTTAGCTTATTTTTTTAAAAGTTTGATTGAAATAGGACAGACTCTCAAAACCAGACTTAAAACAAGCATAACCAACACTTTGACCCAAAATCAATATTCTTTTGTATTGGCTTATCCGGTAACGATTGTGGAATTCAACAAAGGTGTATTGACTAGATTTTTTAAAATACCTACAAAATACTTTTTTGGATAGGTTGCTAATTTGCGCAACTTAATCCTATGATAGTTTTTATCAACAAAGGCATAAATCTCTCTGAGCCTACCTTGATCGCGCTCACTGTACTTATTTCTGTACGGCTGTTTGTACAATAAATGAAGGTCATTGGTATCTGCCACCATCTGAAGTATTTCGAGAATTTGAATGTATTGTTCAAAAGGTTTAAGCTTTTCTAATTGAAATAATTTTTTCCCAACATCAACTTTGATTTTCCCATCAAAAGCTAATCCATTTTATATTGTTCAAATAATTGAGCCAATGAAGACAATTCCGGAGTACTCTGAAAATGGGACTCAAAGAAATCTTTTTTTAAAATGAACAACACTTTTAGTTAATCGTTCTTTATCCCGTAGTCAAAGTCTAAATGAGGAATATTGGAACTTATCAACGTTAAATCAGACATTTCATAGGTCAAAATATGGTGCCCAATATGGCTTTGTGCCTTCAGAAGATCGATATCGGTTTAAACTTGACATTTATCGTTTAGAAGATAAGGTGTTCAAAGTAAAGATGAAAGTCTGAGATCTTTTGGTTTCAAAAGTTTGCAACCGCATGGGATACATCCAAATAATTCTAGGGATAAAGTAAGGATTGCACAATATTTATCAATGATGCCTGCCCAAGAAGAGGAACTGGATTTGATAAATTGGAGGATCAACTCGCGGAAAACAGAATTGCACCAGAGGGTCATGCATTTCCAGGTGACCCAAGAAAAAAGGATTAAACACATTATGAGAAAGCCGACTTGTCAGTGCTGGGTGAAAATTATTGGGACTAAAAAAATGGTAAGTTAAAGTTTTTTTTCAGTTGATAATCCCTATTTAATAAAACAGAAGAAGCATTCAAATTTTTTTAGATTTTGTACCTTTGTTTACATGGAAAAAAAGCAATTACTTGAAATAATGAATGGGTCTAAGAAAGACTCGTTGATGAAAACCTTAGATTTCGAATTTGTTGATTTAGGCGATGATTTTTTAATTGCTCGCATGCCAGTAACTCCAAAAGTCCATCAACCCGATGGTGTTTTGCACGGCGGAGCTACTTTTGCTCTGGCAGAGAGCGTTGGAAGCGCTGCGGCATATTTGTTTAACAAGACTAAAAACCCCATGGTCAGAGGAATTGAGATGTCTGGAAATCACTTGAAAGGAATAAGTGAGGGCTATGTGTATGCAAAAGCACAAGCATTGCACAATGGAAGAACCACTCAAGTATGGGAAATAAAGGTAACCAATGAGGCTGGAGACTTAATTTCAAGTTGTAAACTCACTACAATCACTTTACCAAAAAAATAAATGCTTGATCACTTAAAGGCCCTACAAGACAAAAAGGTTGCTTTTGCAGTTTACAAACTTCCAAACTCTAATGAAGTAAAGCTTTTTTACCAAAAAAATGATGAACTTCACCTAACCTTTAATTTTTCAGAAGCAGGCTTTTTGATGGCTCCATTTGCCGAAACAGACCTTTACAGCTTCATACCCAATACTCATCAGGACTCGTTTACAATTGCCTCCAAGGAGTTTGATTCTGATAAAAAAGATATTCACAAGGAGGAAAATAAAGAACTTTTTATTGACTTAGTAAATCAAGCAAAACAAAAGCTGGAGCAAACAGAATTACAAAAAGTAGTAATTTCAAGGGCAATAGACTGCAAAGTAACAGATAAAAATCCACTCCAAACTTTTCAAAATTTACTTAAATTGTACTCAGGTGCTTTTGTCTATCTCTGGAACCATCCTCAAACCGGCTCATGGATGGGAGCAACTCCAGAACGCTTTATCAACCTTAACGAAGGCGTTTTAATTACGACCGCATTGGCAGGAACCACTCAAGTTGAAGAAGGAAAAGAAGCAAAATGGACTGATAAAGAAATTGAAGAACAGCAACTGGTTACGGATGACATAAAAACCTCATTAATTCAAATGCTACCCGAACTAAAGATTGATGTCGGAACTTTAAAATCCACTCGTGCAGGTGCGCTATGGCATCTAAAAACAGACTTAAAAATAAAGCATCCAAATTTAAAACTGCCAAATATCATAAAAGCATTACATCCAACTCCAGCAGTTGGGGGCGTTCCCAAAGACTTGAGTATAAAATTCATCAATAAAAATGAAGGATACGACCGAAAGTTTTACACAGGCTTTTTGGGCCCTTTTGAAGCAAACAATCAAGCCGATTTGTTTGTCAATTTGCGATGCGCAGAATTGACTCCCTCAGGATATAATGTTTATGTAGGTGCAGGGATTACCTTAAAAAGTAATCCAGAATCAGAATGGCAAGAAACCCAGCGGAAGGCAAACACTTTTTGTAAAGCTCTTTGAATAAATACACAATAAACTTTATGTAAGCTTAGTTGTTTTGTATTTTTGTAAAACAATGAAAGATATCCCAAAGCAGCTTTACTCTGAAATCCCTTTAGCACAGACCGTTGTCAATTTTTGTGTCTTCAAGAAAATTCAACACATTGTGATATCACCAGGTTCTCGGAACGCCCCCCTAACTCAGGGATTTACTCAGAACAGCTTTTTTAGAACCTACAGCATTGTAGATGAACGTTCGGCAGCTTTCTATGCCTTGGGCTTGGCTCAGCAATTAGGACACCCCGTAGCAGTTGTTTGTACTTCGGGATCTGCATTGCTCAATTATTATCCAGCAGTTTCAGAAGCTTTTTACAGTGACATTCCTTTGGTAGTTATTTCTGCAGATCGAATGCCTCACCGAATTGATATTGGTGACGGACAGACCATACGTCAGCCCGAAGTTTTTGAACCCCACTTAGAAGCTTCAGCATATCTCATTCCAGATGTAAGCCATGCAACAGAAACCTTGCTGCAAAATCCGATGCAAAAACTAATTTCAAAGAATGCATCCAAAAGTGATTTGAAACGCAAACAAGAGGAAATTCAAATTACAAACGAAAAACTTCTAAATGAGGTTCTGAATAAGTCCATCAGCAACTCTGGTCCAGTTCATCTAAACGTACCCTTAGAGGAACCCTTGTTCGGAACTACTGATATTGAAATTGTACCTAAAAACATAAGTTTGGTTGATCTTCCAAAAAGAGACATACCCATGGCTGGGTTTGTTGACACTTGGAATTCATCAAAGAAAAAAATAGTATTAGTAGGAGTATTGGCTCCACATTCAATTTCAGAGGACGTACAACAATACTGGGCAAATGATCCCACTGTCATTGTTTTAACAGAAAAAACCTCAAACTTAAAGCACCCCAGTTTTATTGATGCTATAGATTCGTTGATTGCTCCCATAGAAAATAAAAATGACGACACATTAGAACAACTTCAACCCGATTTATTGGTTTCCATAGGAGGGATGATCGTTTCAAAAAAAATAAAAAACTACCTCCGAAAATATCCCCCAAAAAACCATTGGCATATTCATCCAAAAAAAGCTTATAATACTTTTTATGTTCTGACTAATTACATCCAAATGAACCCCCAAAACTTTTTTGAAACCCTTCAAAATGAATCAAAAAATTCCGTAGAAAGTACATACAACAAAAGAGTCATATCATTGTACAAGCAAAATCAATTGAAGGGTTCAGATTACCTCAAGCAAATTCCATTTTCAGATTTAAAAGCTTTTGAGGTTGTTTTCAAATACATTCCTGATCTAATTCAACTTCAGTTGGCAAACAGTTCAACCATTCGATATGCACAATTATTCGACCTCCCAAAAACTGTTTCTGTTTTTTGTAACCGTGGAACTAGTGGTATTGATGGCAGCAGTTCTACAGCTATAGGAGCTGCTTCGGTAACTGAAAGCCCTACATTGCTAATCACAGGAGATTTGAGTTTTTTTTATGACATTAATGCCCTTTGGAATGACTATTGGAAACCCAATTTTAGGGTAATAATCATCAACAATCAGGGAGGGGGTATTTTCCGAATACTACCGGGTCAAAAAGATACTGCTGTTTACGATAAATATTATGAAACCGTTCATAATAGAAACGCAAAAAACCTCTGTAAATCTTTTAATCTCTATTATACAAGTGTAAAGTCCCAAAGTCGCTTAAAAAGAAAGTTGAAATCTTTTTTCAAAGCTTCGAGCAAACCTCGAGTGATGGAAATATTTACACCCAGAAAAAGTAATGATCAAATTTTGTTGGATTACTTTAAATCCATGGATTAAAATCTTGTATTTTTAATAAAAAATTCCTCATCAGGAGAGAATAATAATAAAAACTTATTTATGAAAACATTTGTTTGGGAACCTTTAAAAGAATATTCAGACATATTATTTGAAATCCATAAAGGCATAGCTAAAATTACAATTAATCGTCTTGATGTGTACAACGCATTTCGTCCAGAAACCAACAATCAGATGCTCGAAGCAATGGACATCTGTCGGGAACGTAATGACATAGATGTTATCGTATTTACAGGGATGGGGGATAAAGCTTTTTGTAGTGGAGGTGATCAAAATGTAAAAGGTGTTGGAGGTTATGTTGGGGAAGACGGAGTCCCTCGTCTTAATGTACTTGACCTGCACAAGAAAATTCGTGAAATACCTAAACCCGTTATTGCAATGGTCAACGGTTATGCAATTGGAGGGGGACATGTTTTGCATGTTGTTTGTGATCTAACAATTGCAAGCGAAAATGCCATTTTTGGTCAAACAGGACCAAAGGTAGGCAGTTTTGATGGAGGATTTGGATCGTCTTATTTGGCTCGCCATGTAGGGCAAAAAAAAGCACGCGAAATTTGGTTTTTATGTCAACAATATTCTGCCAAGGAAGCCGAAGAAATGGGTATGGTCAACAAAGTCGTTCCTCTAGAAAACCTCGAAGCCACCGTAATCGAATGGTGCCAAATTATGCAAAAGCGCAGCCCACTGGCGTTACGGATGGTAAAACGCTGTTTGAATGCTGAATTGGATGGCCAGCACGGACTCATGCAATTGGCTGGAGACGCCACTTTAATGTATTATTTAATGGATGAGGCACAAGAAGGTAAAAATGCTTTTTTAGAACGCAGAGACCCAAATTTCAAACAATACCCTAAATTCCCATAAATTAAAGATGATATGCCCTTTATTGATGAAAAAAAGTTAGTCAATCTATACAAAGAAGTTGATGATTTAAGAAACTCCTCTGTCTATTTTCAAGATCTCCATTTAAAGTCAAAAAAGAAAATTGATAAAATCACTTTTTACAAATACACTTCAATAATTTCTTTTTCACTTCTTATTATTGTGGCAGGTATTAGTTGGAGGTATCAATCAACCTCAGAAAAAGCCATTACCTACACAAACTTTGGTAAGGCAAGTGATGTAGTTTTATATGAACAAAATAAAACCCTAACATCTAAAAGAATTTATACCGTACAAATTGGTGCAACTCAAAATGATCCATTTCTATTGTTCTCGAAGAATTTAGTGAATTTTAAAAAAACAAAAAGTAACCATTACAATCTCTACTCGCTTGGAAACTTTGAAACTGAAGAAGAAGCAGAAGCTTTCAGAAAAGAGATTGTTAGATTAGGGGTCGATGATGCATGGGTAGTAGCTTACGAAAATGATAAACGTATAATTTTAAATGATTAAATGAATTCTAAGACTCAAATTTGGTTCAAAGCTGCCCGGCTCAGAACACTCCCTTTATCGCTTTCTGGAATAATCGTTGGGAACAGCTTGGCATATGATGCTGATAAATTTTCATGGGTGGTATTTGTCTTTGCACTAGCAACAACCATAGTCTTTCAGGTATTATCGAACTTTGCGAATGATTATGGAGACGGTGTAAAGGGAACTGATAACGAGTCGCGAATTGGCCCACCACGTGTATTACAACAAGGATTACTCTCTAAGGAAGAACTTAAAAAAGGAATTCAAATATGTACAGCGGTAGCTTTAATTTTAGCATTATCCTTAATTTTCTTGGCTTTTGGAGTTTCTGAATTAAAATACTCGCTAATTTTCACACTGCTAGGTATTGTTTCTATTGTTGCTGCAATCAAATACACTGTTGGTTCAAACGCTTATGGATACAGAGCATTGGGAGATCTTTTTGTATTTATTTTCTTTGGCGGTGTAAGTGTTTTAGGATCTTATTTTTTACAAACACAAACTCTCGATACAACACTGCTGTTTCCAGCATCTACTATTGGACTTTTGAGCGTTGGAGTCTTGAATCTTAATAATATGCGTGATATCGATACCGATAAGCAAGCAAACAAGACAACGATGGCCATTCTTTTGGGAGCAAAAAAATCCAAAATTTATCATGTTTTTTTATTATTTACTGCGGTTTTGTCAGCGGTATTTTTTGTAAAATTGAATGCCCAGCCGTCCTATCTTTTTATGATTGCCGTATTGCCTATGATGTATCACTTAAAACGAGTTTTGGAATACGAAGACCCCAAAGATTTTGATCCCGAATTGAAGCGCCTCGCCCTTTGCACATTTTTATTTGCTATATTGTTTTCTGTCGGACAACTTCTCTAAAATGAAAGCAAGTTATTCTAAACATATACTCGATTTCAATGAGCCCAGCGGAACTTCTCGTGGCATTTTGAGACAGAAAGAAACTTGGTTTCTAATACTCAAAGAAAACGAACGTTGGGGAATAGGAGAGTGTGGACTTTTGAAGGGGTTGAGTTGTGACGACCGCCCCGATTATGAAGAAAAATTGAAATGGGTTTGTGATCATATCCATTTAGGTAAAGACGTTTTGTATAAGGAAATGAGAGCGTTTCCATCCATTCAAATGGGGATAGAAACTACATTTATTTCCTTAACATCAGAAGATCCTTTCAAATTATTCCCTTCAAAGTTTACAGAATCCGAAGATACACTACCAATCAATGGACTCATGTGGATGGGAGATCAGTCTTTTATGATGGATCAATTCGAGCAAAAGTTAGCGTCTGGTTTTAAGTGCATCAAGATGAAGGTTGGAGCCATAGATTTTAAAAAGGAACTTGCTGTTTTAAAATTAATACGACAGCGCTTTTCTAAAAATGAAATTTCACTGAGAGTAGACGCCAATGGTGCTTTTACCCCAAAAGAGGCGCTATCAAAGCTCGAAGATTTGGCAGCACTTGAAATTCATTCCATCGAACAACCCATAAAATCTGGACAATGGGAGGCCATGGCAACTTTATGCGAAAACACGCCCCTTCCTATTGCATTGGATGAAGAACTTATCGGTGTATTTGATTTGGAGCAAAAAAAGCATTTACTGGACTCCATAAAACCCCAGTTAATTATTTTAAAGCCCAGTTTTATTGGTGGTTTTAAAGGATCGCAGGAGTGGATTAATTTGGCTCAGAGACAAAATATTGGTTGGTGGATTACCAGTGCTTTGGAAAGTAATGTAGGTTTAAATGCAATAAGCCAATGGACCTACACTTTAAACACAAACGGGCCTCAAGGTCTTGGAACAGGCAGTTTGTTTACAAATAATGTAGATTCACCCTTGGAGGTAAAAAATGGATTTATTGGTTACAATAATGCAAAAATATGGAGCAAAATAAAGTAAACCGGTTTTTAGAAAATGATTTGATTGAAAGATTACCTTTTGCTTGGTATCTTTTAGGGTCAATGATTGTCATTATTTTTAGTTTTGCAGGGCAATTTCCCATGCTATTTTTTACTTCTGAGGAATCTAATGCTACAATGGATCCCAAGAATCCAATGAGTATGTTTGCTCATTTGGATGCGAACTTACTTTTGTTCTTTTTGCTTTTCCCCTTTTTCATTGCCTTTCTTGGATTTTTGATTGTACTCAAAAAAGTACACAGGCAGAGTTTTACAAGCGTAACTACAGCAAGATCCTCAATAGACATCAAACGTTTTTTCTTTGGCTTTAGCTTTTGGGGACTTGTCGCCATTTTCACTGTTTTAGTTGATTATTTCATTTTTCCTCAGGATTATGAAACATCTTTTCAACTGATTCCATTTCTAATTATGTTTGGAATATCAATCATTTTTATCCCATTTCAATCGGGTCTAGAAGAGTATTTATTTAGAGGATATTTGATGCAGGGTTTTGCTAAGCTGACAAAAAATCGTTTGATGCCTCTTGTGTTAACATCGATTATTTTTGGCTCGTTACACATTTTTAATCCTGAAGTGGAAAAATTAGGAATGGCTATTTTGCTCTATTACATCGGCACAGGATTTTTTTTTGGAATCATGACCTTAATGGATGAAGGGATAGAATTGGCACTGGGTTTTCATGTATCAAATAATTTATTAACTGCGCTTTTGGTTACCGCAGATTGGACCGTATTTCAAACCAATTCTATTTTAAAAGACGTTTCTGAACCCTCGTTGTGGCCCCAACTCATATTAGTTTTATTTTTGATGTATCCAATAAGTTTATTAGTACTTGCTCGAAAATATGGTTGGTCGAATTGGAAACATAAACTAACCGCAAGTATTGATGAATCCTAAACAACCGAGCTACAGAAATGTTCATAATCGATTCAAACTGAATGGAAACTCCTATTCATTTGATGATCTTCTAGAAGTGGCTAACAGTTTCATAAAAGATGGTGAGCCACATCAAAAAGAAATTGGGGATTTTTTGATGGATTGGATCGATTCGAAGGAGAACATTTTACTTCAAACTTCGGGATCTACTGGAATACCTGAAACAATTTGCTTTCCAAAGCAAGCCATGGTAAACTCTGCATTAGCTACTGGAAATCATTTTAATATTAAAATTGGTAGTAAAGCATTGAATTGTCTTCCTGCAAAATACATTGCTGGAAAAATGATGCTGGTGCGTGCTATGATTTTGGGACTTGAACTGGATGTTGTTGAACCTTATGGGAATATCCTGGGAAATAACACCAATACATACGATTTTGCCGCGATGGTTCCCTTGCAAGTAGAAAATAGTCTTTCAAATCTAAATCAAATTGGAACTCTACTCATCGGTGGAGCAGCAACGTCAACTAAACTGATACAGAAGCTAAAAACTAAAAGGACCAAATGCTTTATTACCTATGGAATGACAGAAACCTTGACCCATATTGCTTCAATGTCCATTAATTCCGAAAAGAATTTTTTTAGAACTCTGGCGGATGTTCAAATCTCAGTTGATGACCGACAATGCTTATGTATAAATGCACCTTATTTGAGCAAAGACACCATCATAACAAATGATTTGGTAACCTTAGAGGGTAATTCAAGTTTTAAACTTTTGGGTCGAGTGGATTCAGTAATTAACTCTGGAGGCGTTAAGATAATTCCAGAAGTAGTAGAGCAAAAAATAAGTACATTTATGGGTTCCAACTTTTTTATTGGAAGCCAACCCGATAAACAATTGGGACATAAAGTGATTTTAGTTGTGGAATCAAAGGAAAATAAGGAAAACCTGATTCAACAAATCCAAGATAGGAATGTTCTCAATTCCTACGAAATACCTAAAAAAGTATTTTACATGAAATCTTTCAAATACACAGAAAACGGGAAGTTGATGAGAAGTAAAACCCTTGGGCTACTTCTAGATTGCAAATAGAATGTATTTAAACTTGTAAAACTCCCATATTAAAGGTTTCCTCGATTGGAGCTTGATTTGCAGCTTCAATCCCTCTGCTGATCCATTGACGGGTAGTTATGGGATCAATGATTGCATCAGTCCACAAATGAGAGGCAGCATGAATGGGAGAGGTTTGTTTATCGTATCCTTCCTTTATTTTTTTGTACAGTTTTTCTTGTTGAGCTTCATCAATCAGTTCCCCTTTTTTCTTTCTCGAAGAAGCTTCAATTTGCATCAAAACTTTTGCAGCTTGTGATCCGCCCATAACAGCCATTTCAGCGCTAGGCCATGCAACAATGAGTCGTGGATCAAATGCCTTACCACACATAGCATAATTTCCTGCCCCATAAGAATTTCCCATAATTACAGTAAATTTTGGAACAACAGAATTCGACATTGCATTAACCATCTTAGCACCGTCTTTGATAATTCCAGAGTGCTCAGCTTTACTGCCTACAATAAAACCTGTTACATCTTGTAAAAATAAAAGAGGAATTTTTTTCTGATTACAATTGGCGATAAAACGAGTAGCCTTATCTGCAGCATCACCATAAATTACTCCACCCAATTGCATTTCACCTTGGGAAGATTTTACAACCTTCCGCTGATTTGCTATAATACCTAACGACCACCCATCAATACGCGCATAGGCAGTTATCAGTGTTTTACCATATCCTTTCTTGTACTCTTGAAGTTCAGAATCATCAACTAAGCATTCTAAAATAGGGTAGGTGTCGTATGGTTGATTTCTTGAGGAGGGCAGTAAACCATAGAGTTCATTTTCATCCCTTTTCGGTGCAATTGGTTCTATTCTATTAAATCCTGCGGTTTCTGGTGCACCAACCTTATTCATAAGAGCGCGAATATGATCTAGGGCAGTAGCATCGTCTTTTACTTTATAATCCACTACACCACTAATTTCTGTGTGGGTTGTCGCCCCTCCTAGAGTTTCATTATCAATGGATTCTCCAATGGCAGCTTTTACTAAATAGCTTCCAGCTAAAAAGATACTTCCAGTTTTGTCAACAATCAATGATTCATCGGACATGATGGGAAGGTAAGCACCACCAGCAACACAACTTCCCATAATTGCGGCAATTTGAAGTATTCCCTTACTGCTCATTTTAGCGTTATTTCTAAAAATTCTTCCAAAATGTTCTTTATCAGGAAAAATTTCATCTTGAAGCGGAAGAAAAACTCCAGCACTATCTACAAGATAAATTATTGGGAGTCTATTCTCTAAAGCAATTTCTTGTGCTCTCAGGTTCTTTTTACCAGTCATAGGGAACCAAGCGCCAGCTTTAACGGAGGCATCATTTGCAACAATAACACACAAACGTTTGTGGATGTATCCCAAAACAACTATAACTCCAGCGGCAGGGCACCCCTTGTGTTTTTCGTACATACCTTGAGCTGCAAAGGCTCCAATTTCGAGTGCCTCAGTATCTGAATCAATTAGGTGTTTTACGCGTTCACGGGCAGTCATCTTCCCTTGATCTCTTATTTTTTGCAATTGTTTTTTTCCACCACCAAAAGTTATGGTAACAAATTTTTGTCGAATCGAAGACCACAATAATTTATTGTGATCCTCATTTTTGTTGAAACTTAGGTTCATTTACAAAATTTGTTTTAAAACTACAAAATTTTAAAGGTTCCTTGGTTTAATATCATAGGGTTTGTTCGTCAGGTTGACCATAATAATTTATATAATTTAAAATAAATAAGCGATATTTGTTTTGAAGATGTAAAATTACAAACATGAGTTTAAACAAAAATAAAATCTTTGGTTATGCTGCCCTCGCAATGTTAATTTTGGGAACCGCTTTAATAGCCTTAGGAATAATTAAATACCCTGAATACGCTATTGGATTTTGTGTAGCAGGTGTCGGATTTTACTCTGTAGCATGGGCCTTTAACGCTTTAAAGGGAAGAATTTAAAACGATGTCAGACGAAAAGAAAATAATTTTTTCCATGTCGGGGGTTTCAAAAACTTACCCAGCTGCAAACAAATTCGTACTCAAAGATATTTATCTAAGTTTTTTCTTCGGTGCTAAAATAGGGATTTTAGGTCTCAACGGTTCTGGAAAATCTACATTACTTAAAATCATAGCAGGAATTGAAAAAAACTACCAAGGAGATATTTCTTTTTCTGCCGGATACAAGGTGGGTTACCTTGAACAGGAACCTCTGATGGATGAAGAAAAAACAGTACTTGAAGTTGTAAAAGAAGGAGTTGCTGAAACCTTAGCTATTCTTGATGAGTACAATAAAATAAACGATCAATTTGGACTACCCGAGGTTTATGAAAATGCATATAAAATGGAGCAACTCATGGATCGCCAGGCTGTTTTGCAGGACGAAATTGATGCCTCCAAGGCCTGGGAACTAGACAACCAATTGGAAATTGCAATGGATGCCTTGAGAACCCCCCCCGGAGATCAAAAATTAAGTGTATTATCAGGAGGGGAGCGCAGAAGAGTAGCTCTTTGTCGTTTGTTGTTGCAAAAGCCAGAAATTCTTTTACTCGATGAGCCTACAAACCACTTAGATGCAGAATCTGTTCACTGGTTAGAACATCATTTAGCACAATACAAAGGAACTGTAATAGCTGTTACTCACGACCGTTACTTTTTGGACAATGTAGCTGGATGGATTTTGGAGTTGGATCGGGGAGAAGGTATTCCTTGGAAAGGAAACTATTCCTCTTGGTTGGATCAAAAGTCTACCCGTTTGGCACAGGAACAAAAAACAGCCTCTAAACGCCAAAAAACTCTAGAACGGGAATTGGAATGGGTTCGTATGGCTCCAAAAGGGAGGAAAACCAAACAAAAAGCTCGTTTGTCCAATTACGATAAACTGGTAAGTCAAGATCAAAGTAAGATACAGGAAAATTTGGAGATTTTTATTCCAAATGGACCAAGACTCGGGACAAACGTTATTGAAGCAAAAAGCGTCAAAAAAGCTTATGATGATAAGCTCTTGTTCAACAATCTTTCATTTAACCTGCCACAGGCTGGAATTGTTGGAGTAATTGGTCCCAACGGTGCGGGTAAATCTACAGTTTTCAGAATGATTATGGGAGAAGAAACTCCAGATGGTGGAAGCTTTGCCATAGGAAAAACCGTAAAATTAGCCTATGTAGATCAGTCGCATTCCAATATTGATCCCGATAAATCCATATGGTCAAACTTCAGTGATGGGCAAGATCTGATCATGTTGGGTGGAAAACAAGTTAATTCGAGAGCATTTTTGAGTCGTTTTAATTTTAGTGGAAGTGAGCAAAATAAAAAAGTATCTACCCTCTCGGGTGGAGAACGAAACCGACTTCATTTGGCAATGACCCTCAAAGAAGAGGGTAATGTTTTACTCTTAGACGAACCAACTAATGATCTAGATATTAATACCTTAAGAGCACTGGAAGAAGGTTTAGAGAATTTTGCCGGCTGTGCTGTTGTAATTTCACATGACCGTTGGTTCTTAGATCGTATTTGTACTCATATCCTTGCATTTGAGGGGGATTCTCAAGTGTACTTTTATGAAGGATCGTATTCAGATTATGAAGTAAATAAAAAGAAACGATTGGGTCAAGACATAATGCCCAAAAGAATACAATACCGAAAGCTTTCTCGAGATTAGATTTTAAACTCAATTACTTTTAAAAGAACTAAAAAAACAAATCTCCAAGAAAAGAAAGAATTCAGCTTCATGTCAAAAAAAATAGTATTCTTTTGATTTCAACATTCAAAGTTACAGGGGGATAATCTAATCCTCTGGGTTCAATGCAGTATCAATCAAATCAGCAACATCAATTCCTGCTCCTTTTGGAATACTATCGGTTACGGTCAATAAGAGTAACTTTTCACCTGGTGTTTTTAAAAAAATCTTTTGTCCCCATGGAAGCTCAACACCACTTTGGGAAAAGGGAGTAAGTTTGGGATTCATGATTCCAGGGATTAGTATGGGTAGCGTTTGAGCAGTGCTGTTCACCAAATAAAAAGCAACTGTCCGATTTGCTACAGTTCGTTTTTTCTTTCCTGGACCAGATTTAAATAAGGTGTATTCTACTCTTAAGGGGGCAATAAACCGATTTTCCAGTTGTAAATATTGATTTTCTTTAACCGAAAGAGTAGCGAAAGCATTTCTATCAATTCCAAAACCTTTATGAAGTGAGTCCGATTGATGTTCTCTTGCCGAAACACCAAGTTCAAACTTCGATTTATTCCAAAGTTTAACACTAAAACCTTTCATGTAAGGGTAATCTATCCAGACAACTTGTTTTGGTGGGATAACCAAAGTAGATTTTGGAAGTTGTTTTTTTGTTTGCGCCTGAACAAGAGTTCCAAAAAGCAACAATAAAAAGAACAAGAGCGGATTAATGCGTTTAACGGCCATGATTTTTATTTTAAATTCAATTCCATTTTAATATCCGATCGATCATAGGGCAGATTTGGTTCAAGCGGAACCTCAATAAAACCTTTCTTTTGATAAATGTAAAGGGCATTTTTTAGTTTAGTACTAGAATAGAGGATGATCTTGCTCCAATGGTGCTTTTGGGCAAATTCAAGCATAAAGAACATCAATTTTTGTCCTAACTTTTGCCCTTGAAATACTGGATCAACTGCCATTTTTCCGAGTTCATAGACTCCTTTTGATTTAAAAATGTAGGCTGCTGTTCCTACTATTTTGGCACCAATCCTAACGAAAAAGATAAACCCTCCAGGCTTTATGATAATATCTTCGCATTGACTCAGAAGTTCAGAATCATAAGGTTCTACAACAAAATATTTTTTAAGCCAAGCTTCATTTAGAAGACGAAAATCTTTTGCATATCGAGATTCATAAGGAATGATTTCCATGCCATTTATTTTTCTCCAGTCATCATTTTGGGTTTTACCCAAGCGTCAAATTCCTCCGAACTAACATATCCCAGAGCCAAAGCAGCTTTTTTTAATGTACTACCTTCTTTGTGAGCTTTGTTGGCTATCTCTGCAGCTTTGTAGTACCCAATTTTTGTATTCAGTGCGGTTACTAACATCAGTGAATTGGAAACCAATTCATCAATACGTTTTTGATTTGGTTTTATCCCTTTTACACAATTTTCAGTAAAACTTACACAAGCATCCCCGATCAATTGAGCGGACTGTATGATGTTCGCTGCCATTACGGGTTTAAAAACATTCAATTCGTAGTGACCCTGAGTTCCAGCGACCGAAATGGTTACATCATTCCCCATAACTTGAGCACAGACCATCGTGATGGCTTCACATTGGGTAGGGTTTATCTTTCCGGGCATAATTGAACTACCAGGTTCATTTGTGGGAATAATTATCTCACCAATTCCAGAACGAGGGCCAGAGGAAAGCATGCGTATGTCATTTGCAATTTTATTCAAAGAAACTGCTAATTGTTTTAATGCTCCATGGGTTTCTACAATTGCATCATGAGCAGCCAAAGCCTCAAACTTATTGTGAGCTGTTATGAAGGGTAGTTTGGTGAATTCTGCAATGTACTCAGCAACTCTTTTGGAGTATCCCTCAGGGGTATTTATTCCTGTTCCAACTGCTGTACCACCCAGAGCAATTTCTGATAAGTGGGTCAAAGTAAAGTTCAATGCTTTCAATCCGTGGTCCAACTGAGAAACATATCCTGAAAACTCTTGACCTAGAGTCAAAGGAGTAGCGTCCATCAAATGGGTTCGTCCAATTTTAACAACATCCGAAAATGCCTTTGCTTTTTTATCTAATGCCTCACGAAGTTGTTTAATTCCTGGAATAGTTGTTTCCACGATTTTCTTGTAAGCTGCAATATGCATTCCAGTAGGAAAGGTATCGTTTGAAGACTGAGATTTATTTACATCATCATTGGGTGCTAAAGTTTTATTTTCCTCTCCCAATTTATTTCCTGCCAGTACATGAGCGCGGTTGGCAATCACTTCATTGACATTCATGTTGCTTTGAGTTCCCGATCCAGTTTGCCAGATTACCAAAGGAAATTGGTCGTCGAGTTCCCCTTCAAGAATTTCATCACATACTTGAACAATAAAATCTCGTTTTGTGATTTCCAAAACACCCAATTCATGATTTGCAAATGCAGCAGATTTTTTGAGGTATGCAAATCCATAAACAATTTCAATAGGTATAGAGGCGGATAAACCTATCTTAAAATTAGAACGTGAACGTTCTGTCTGTGCCCCCCAATAAACGTCTAAAGGTACTTTAACATCTCCTAAGGTGTCTTTTTCTATGCGATATTTCATTTTGTATTTTAGTTTAAATTTTGTGAACACTAAAATACTAATTTTTAGATTAGGGGAATAAGAAGATAGTATGGATTCGGAATTAAATTCTTATGTAAAAAACAAATAGAACGTTGGGATTAATAAAGTAAAAGACTTAATTTTATGTAAAATTTTATGAAAATGTTTGAATTCGATCAATATTTAGGTTTTTTATCTTTTTTAACCATTTTAACTATTGGTTTTTGGTTGATGATCTTTCTTTTAACTTTTGTTATCCCTTACTGGTTAACTGGAGCGCTTTTGGAGTGGCTAAAAGAACGTAAAGAAGCTAAGAAGTCTGAACTACAAGAGTAATTGCAATGCACAAGTTTTTATTCGGCTTTATCAATAATTACAAAAATCTCACAAATCATGAATTCATGACACTTTTTATTTTACTAGAATAATAGTAGATTTAGAAATCAAATTCATCTCCTCCGCCACCAGAGTTGTTTCGATTAGACCTACGTTTTTTAAGTGCCCTATTTTCGTTTATTTTGTAGGTAAATGTTAGAACATAGTTAGGTTGTCTCCATTGAAATTCGGAATAGGTTGTAAAATTTTCGTTTGTGGTTGTACTTTTTCGTCTTCGAGTATTCAACAAGTCACTTGCACGTATGGAAAGTGTTCCTTTTTTCTTTAAGATACTTTTATTAATTGCACCAGAAAGTGTAAAAATACCCTGAGACCTTGTTTGTGCATTTGCTCTAGGTCCAAAATAAAAACCGCGAATTTGAGTGTCAAAACCTCTTGGGAGTTTGAGGTTGACGTTTATTCTACTGAACCAACTTATGATTTCAGCATCAAAATTAGCTCCGTTGTAATCCCCAATCGTTTGAGAGTTAAAAATATTAAAGTTTCCACTCAATCGAATTTTTCTAGAGGGGGAATAGGTCAATGTAAACTCGGTACCAGTCCTTATGTTCTCTGATAAGTTAACTGATATTGATCGCAGTGCAGGAACAGAATTTACTGCACCGTCGTCTGATGTTATATCAACAAATTCATCTGTTGCTTCTGTAATACGTTCGATGTTTTGAGTTGATTTTTGGTAATAAATAGAGCTATTGAATATAAATTTTTCCCAGCGTTTCAAATATCCAAGATCAATGGTATTGGAATAAGAGGGATCTAGATCAGGGTTTCCTTGTCGAAAAAAGGTAATGCTGGACCGAGAGGGGAATGGATTCAACGACCAGCTTCTCGGGCGTCTAATTCTTCTGCTAAATCCAAGAGTAAAGCTTTCTTTTTCTGTTAGTTCGTAGGACAAATTAAAGGTAGGGAACCAATCCAAGTAGTTTTTTTCTACTTTTTCATTAGTAGTTTGTTGGTCGATGATAATATTGGAATGCTCCATTCGTAAACCCAACAAATAGGAAATTTTTTTTATTTTCTTTCCAAATTGCGAGTAAGCAGCACTTACATTTTCGGTGTACAACAAAACGTTTGAAAGATCTGAATTGGTCACAAAAACATTGTTTTCTTCAATATTTACCTCATAATCATTTTTTTGAGTCTTAAAATTCCCTCGATATCCAATTTCAAATTGTGTTTGCTCATCAATTGGCCATACGTAATCTACTTGGCACAAAATTCTTTTTTGAGATTCCAAGGTAAACACTTCCTCAGGAGTAGAGCTTCTGATGTCTGAATCTTCGTCTTCATTACTTGTTTCGTATTGAAATTCAGCTACCAGTTCGTGTCCTTTATCATCAAATTTCTTGGTGTAGTTTGCCGTAAATTGTTTGGTTTCATCTAATTCTACCTCATCTTCAAAGCGATCAGAATTGAAAGTTTCGGTAGAGGTTATTGTTTCTATAAATGTAGAAACCAAACTGTTGCGATCACTATTTCTGTAAAAACCTGAAACTGTGAAAGAGGTTTTTTCATTTAAATTGTACTCTGCACCAAGGTTGATTAATAAATTTTTGCGATTTCGATCATAATCTCTTTTTTCGTTTGAAAAATTAATCGGGTTTGTGCTGTCAAAAAACTCGCTGTTAAAAAGGCCGCCGCCATTAGATTGGGAATCACCAAGGGTTGTGGTACTAAAAAGGTTTAATTTTTTTGCTCTCCAGTTCAAAGAAGCACTCCCTCTGTTGTTTTTAGGAATTCCACCATTAACTATTATTGTACCGTTAAAACCTTCCAAGGTGTTTTTCTTTAATATGATGTTTAGGATTCCTGCGGTTCCTGCTGCATCATAACGAGCAGATGGAGAGGTTACTACTTCAACTTTTTCGATAGATTCTGCTGGAATTTGGCGTAAACCCTCGGGTCCTGACAAACCTACCAAACCCGATGGCTTTCCGTTAATCAAGATTCGTACATTGTCGTTACCTCGAAGCGAAATCACTCCCTCTACATCAACAGAAACCGAAGGAACATTATCTAATACATCGGATACACTTCCTCCGCGAACGGTAATATCTTTTCCTACGTTGTAAATGCGTTTATCCAATCGAATCTCAACGGTAGTTCTTTCAGCTACTAATTCAACTTCATCCAAATTAGAAGCTTCAATTTCCATTCGTATTGTTCCGAGATCTGTGTTGGAGCGAATAAGTACCCCTTCTTGAGTAATAGTTTTAAAAGACATGTATTCGGTATTGATATCGTATTTACCGGGGTAAACTTCAAAGTAAAAACTTCCGTTAATATCAGTAATACCACCCTGAATCATTTCTGGGCGACGTTGACTTTTTAGGGTTATGGTGGCGTACTCAAGAGGCTGTTCGGTTTCTTGATCGATAACTACTCCAGTAAGAAAAAACTTGGGTGTGTTTTGTGGTCTTTGTGCAAAGGAAGTGATGGAATTAAATAAAAAAAAAATTATTAAACTAAGTTTATTTGAATAAAAAAAATGTTTCATTAAAAATGTTTGCTCTTTGGACTTTAAATGGAAGATAAGGTTTAATGACTCTTCAAAAAATCTATTAAATTCTTTAGTGGTCTTCCAATGATTGCGTTTGTTCCATTGGAAATAATAGGTCTTTCAATGAGTTTTGGGTTATTGATGAGTATGCTAATGATTTGTTGGTTTAAATGCTCACTTCCTTTAAAATTTACTTTCCAAATGGCTTCATTGGTTCTGACTAGTTGCTGTGGCTCAATTCCCAATAATTCAATTAAATTTTCCAATTCTGAAATTGTCAAAGGATTTTTTAAATATTCAATAATTTCAATTTCAAAAACTTTGGATTTCAAGTATTCTAATCCTTCTCTAGACTTTCTACAACGAGGATTGTGATAAATTGTGTATTTCATTCAATGTGTTTAAAATTTAATATAATCTTCTAATTCTTTTGCCAGTTGCTCAGGGCTATGAAATTGAATTGAATAGATTCCTAAAGCCCTTGCAGCTTCTATATTTCTCAAATTATCATCAATGAATAACGATTCTTCGGCCTTCAGGTCAAAGCGGTTTAGGGTAAGTTCATAAATTTCAGGGAAAGGCTTTCTTGTTTTTTCTATTCCAGAAACCAAAATCCCTTCGAACCACTGCAAAAAGTCAAATTTTTTTATTGCTTTAGGAAAGGTTTCATGGCTCCAATTGGTCAGTGCTACAACCCTGTATTCAGGGATATTTGTAAGTTTTTTAAGGATGTCCACAGTCCCTTGAATTTGATCTCCAAGCATTTCATCCCATCGGCTGTAGTACATTCGAATTTCTTTTTCAAATTTTGGAAATAATGCAACCCGTTCTTCTGTAGCTTTGGCTAAAGGGTATCCCGCATCTTGATTTTCATTCCAATCTTGAGTACAAATTTTAGTATAAAAATATTCCATTTTTTGCTTGTCTCCCTCAAATACTTTCATGAATACCTTATCGGGATTCCAATCGATTAGTACACCTCCAAGATCAAAAATGATGTTTTTTCTGTTGGTATTTTTATTCATTGTTTTGGCTTTAGAATTAGATTGTTTTTTTAGTTGGTTTCATTTTGTCCCATCATCATCAAATAGGATTTTAAGAAAGCATCTATTCCTCCGTTGAGAACATCATGTACATTTCCTGTTTCATATTGCGTTCTTACATCCTTTGCTAATTTGTAGGGGTGAAGAACATAGTTACGGATTTGAGAACCCCATTCAATTTTCTTTTTGGAAGCTTCAATTTCTTTGCGAGCTGAAAGTTTCTTTTGTAATTCTATCTCGTATAATTGAGATTTGAGTAGCTGCATCGCTTTGGTTTTATTATCCAATTGGGATCGAGTTTCGGAATTTTCAATCATAATACCAGAGGGTTCATGCCGCAACCGTACCGCTGTTTCTACTTTGTTTACGTTTTGCCCACCAGCTCCGCTAGATCGCATGGTTTCCCATGATATGTCTGTGGGATTGATTTGAATTTCAATACTTTTATCAACTAAGGGATAAACATAAACCGACGCAAAAGAGGTATGGCGTTTGGCGTTACTGTCAAAAGGCGATATTCGAACCAAGCGATGTACTCCATTTTCACCTTTTAGCCATCCAAAAGCAAAATCTCCGTCAATTTCTAGGGTTACTGTTTTTATTCCTGCAACATCTCCAGCTTGATTATTCAGTTCTTTGATTTTATGATTTTGTTTTTCAGCCCACATTAAATACATCCGCATCAACATTTCGGCCCAATCACAACTTTCAGTACCACCAGCTCCTGCAGTGATTTGTATTACAGCACTCAGCGAGTCTCCCTCATCGGAAAGCATGTTTCGGAACTCCACATCTTCCAATTCGTTTGTTATGGAATGATAAAGATTCAATATCTCTTCTTCTGTGACATCATCCGAATTAAAAAATTCTAGAAGAACTTCTAAATCTTCAGTTTTTTGAACAAGGTTATCGTAATCGCTAACCCATTTTTTTAGTGTTCGCAGTGTTTTCATATGAGCTTCAGCTTCTGCGGGGTTATACCAAAATTCAGGATCAAGAGTTACTTCTTCTTGATTTCGAATTTCGATCAGTTTGGCATCAATGTCAAAGATACCTCCTTAATGCGCCGAGACGCTCCAAAAGACCTTTTTGTTGATCTGATGTTATCATATATATTATTTTGTGTAAAAATAGAATTAAACTCTTGGAATATCTTTTTTTGACATTATTTTTTTAGCTTAGGATAAATTTTTTAATGATGAAACAAATAATCCATTTTACTTTTATCCTAACTCTTTTATTGTCTATTTCGTTACGTGCGCAACGTTTCAAGAAAAAAGGAGCTGTCAGTCAAGCAACCCAATTGGAAAGCCTTGTTAATACTGCAAAATCTTTTGAAGGTTTTTTTGACTTTTTCTATGATGAGAGTAGTGGAAAGGTTTATTTAAAGGTCAATAAAAAAAATCAAATCGAAACTGAATTTTTGTACATCAATAGTTTGAGTGCAGGGATCGGTAGTAATGATATTGGACTGGATCGGGGGCAACTGGGCAACGAACGAGTAGTTTATTTCTCCAAAGCAGGTAATAAGCTTCTTTTGATTCAACCGAATTTAAAATAT
Source organism: uncultured Flavobacteriales bacterium (assembly GCA_913020155.1). Lineage (GTDB taxonomy): Bacteria > Bacteroidota > Bacteroidia > Flavobacteriales > Flavobacteriaceae > Arcticimaribacter. The sequence goes on along the minus strand of CAJWBA010000003.1, from coordinate 34,590 downwards.
CGTACCAGTACTTCAAATGTTTTGGAAAAACAATCTGTAAAAGAAGCATTTGCCGAATCTGTCTTGTTTGGTTTTCCGATTATCGAAACATCAACATCTGATTATCTTATTGATTTAACTTCTTTTTTAATATATGACACCCATGGGGTTGCTCAACGTTTGAAACAAACCAATCAGGGGAGTTTTACATTAGATAAATCTCGTTCGGCAATTTCTCTTCCTCGAACCAAAGCATTCCCAAAAAATATTGAATTGGATGTTTTGTTGACTTTTGGTGGACAACCAATAGGTGGATGGATTCGATCAGTTACTCCGACTCCCAACAGTCTGAGTGTAAAGCAGCATCATTCGTTTGTGGCTTTACCAAAAATCCCTTTAACACCGAGAAAATTTGATCCCAGAAGTGGGGCAATTCCATTTTCATTTTATGATTATTCTACTCCTGTTGAGGAGTCTACTAAACAAATTTACACTTTACGACATCGTTTAGAAAAAATCAATTCCTCTGCATCTTCTAGCAAGGCTAAAGAACCCATTGTTTATTATTTGGACAACGGTACTCCAGAACCAGTTCGATCTGCTCTTTTGGAAGGGGGGAGTTGGTGGAATCAAGCTTTTGAGGCAGCAGGTTATGAGGATGCTTTTCAGATCAAAATGTTACCCGATGATGTGGACCCCTTGGATGTTCGCTACAATGTAATCCAATGGGTTCATAGGTCTACTCGCGGTTGGAGTTATGGTGCTAGTGTTGTTGATCCGAGATCTGGAGAAATTTTGAAAGGTCATGTAAGCTTGGGGAGTTTGCGGATTCGTCAAGACTTCTTGATTGCACAAGGACTTACCCGCGCACCTTATGCAAACGGTAATACTGATGAAAGCCAAATGTCCGAACTTGCTATTGCTCGGATTCGACAGCTATCGGCTCACGAAATCGGACATACACTTGGTTTTGCACATAATTTTGCGGCTAGTACCAACGATAGAGCCTCTGTTATGGATTATCCCCATCCTAAAATTGATATTGTTGATGGTAAAATTTCGTATTCAAATGCATATGCTGTGGGTATTGGTTCTTGGGACAAAACTTCTGTACAATATTCTTACAGTGACTTTCCAGAGGGAACGGACGAGACTCAAGTGTTGAATTTAATTTTAGAGAAAAGCATAGAAGGAGGAAATCATTTTATTTCAGATCAGGATGCACGCCCCATAGGTGGAGCTCACCCCTATGCACATTTATGGGATAATGGTAAAAGTGCTGTTGAAGAGTACAAGCATCTTTTGGAGGTCAGATCAATTGCATTGAAAAATTTTTCAGAAGATCAGTTGCGGGATGGAGAACCTTATTCGGTCTTAAATGATCGTCTAGTGCCTCTTTATTTTTTGCACCGCTATCAAGCAGAAGCGATTGTAAAATTGATTGGGGGGGTAGATTATTCTTATGGGGTTAAAGGAAAAATTCCCTTCGCTACTGAGACCATTGCCCTACAAACCCAAAGGGAGGCTTTATCTACCATGGTGAATTCTCTCTCTCCAGAAATATTAGCTATTCCCAAACCTCTTTTGAATCAACTTCCACCCACTGCTTTTGGATATTCGTCAACCCGGGAAAGTTTTCGTTCACAAACAGGTAGGGTTTTTGATGTTATGGGAGCCCCTTCGTCTCTGGGAAAAGGAATAATTCAAATGATTTTGAATCCTCAAAGAATATCTCGAATAGTGCAACAAAAGGCACTGGATAGCAATCAGTTGTCTTTTGACCAACTGGCTGATGTACTAACACAGCAGATTTTTAGAAAGTCCTATGGCAATGCTTATTTTACTGCAATACAGTCTCAACTTAAAGAAATTTACTTGAATTCTCTTTTTGAACTTCACGCAAACAAAAAAACCACTACCTCTGTCAAAGCCATTAGTTATGGTATTTTGAAAGACATCGAAAATGATCTTAAAAAAGCTAAATCAGAACCCTACAAGACGTATTATTTAAATAAGATTAAACGTTTTTTAGCGAATCCTTATGAATTTGAAGTACAAGAAACTCCATTACTACCCGATGGATCCCCCATAGGGACAGATGCTTTTTGTAGTCAGTTTAAAGCATAATTATTTAAACACATAATACTGTATTTTTGTCGAAATGAAAGTAAATTTAATAAGTGATACCACAACGCTTCCATCCCCAGGTATGCTAGACGCCATGCATACTGCAAAAGTTGGAGATGATGTTTTTAGAGAAGATCCATCGGTAAATGCTTTGGAAGAAAAGGTTGCCAGATTATTTGGAAAGGAAAATGCTTTATTTTTTCCTTCAGGCACCATGGCTAATCAAACCGCAATAAAATTACATACCCAACCTGGGGAACAGTTGATTTGTGATCACTATTCTCATATTTTTAATTATGAAGGTGGTGGTGTGAGTTTTAATAGTGGGGTGTCTTGTAATATGATTGAAGGAGACCGTGGCAGGATCAACGCAAAACAAGTTGAAACAAAAATCAATCCACCAGATTTTTATCACTCACCCTTATCAACCCTAGTTTGTTTGGAAAACACAACAAATAAAGGGGGAGGGGCATATTATGATGTTTTGGAGATTGAAGCCATTCGATCTGTTTGTAATCAACATAATTTAGGGTTACATCTCGATGGGGCACGAATATGGAATGCAATGATTGCATCTGGCCAGAAACCTAAGATTTTTGGTGGCTTGTTTGACACGATTTCAGTCTGTTTTAGCAAAGGTTTGGGTGCTCCGGTGGGTTCCGCTTTATTGGGTAGCAATGAGGCTATTGATAAAGCCATTCGCATAAGAAAGGTTTTTGGTGGTGGGATGCGACAAGCTGGGTTTTTAGCTGAGGCAGCATCTTATGCGATTGATAATCACTGGGAATCCTTGTCTGAAGATCACAGAAAAGCATCGGAACTAAAAGATTGTTTAGAAACACAGGATTACATCGAAAAAGTTGAACCGGTTGATACTAATATTGTTATTTTTAAACTTACCAATTCATTGAAAGACACTGAATTTATAGCCAAATTAGAAGCTTTGGGCATACGATTTATTTCTATGGGTCAATCTAAACTTCGGATGGTTACCCATAGAGATTATTCACAATTACAACACGAATATGTTCTAGAAATTATTAAAACCCTAAAACTTTAACCTTATGAAACTTTATGTAAATTTTAATCTCAACTTGACCCTAATCCTGATTTTTGGTGTTATTTTCGCTCAATCTTGTAATTCTGATATGAAAGCTACTTCTATGAAAAACCTTACACCTCCCGTTGCAGAACAAAAACCATATCAGCATAAGATTCATGGTGACATTCGGATGGATGAATATTATTGGTTGAAAGACAAAGATAATCCTGAGGTAATTGATTATTTAGAGCGAGAAAACGACTATTATAATAAAGCTACTAGCCAAACTAAAAATTTTCAGAACGAACTTTTTGAAGAAATGAAAGCACGTATTAAAGAAGATGACTCGTCAGTTCCTTATTTTTATAATGGTTATTGGTACGTTAGCCGTTATGAAAAAGGGAAAGAATATCCCATTTATACGAGAAAGAAAGAGACTCTAGAAGCTGAAGAAGAAATTCTTTTCGATTGCAATGAATTGTCCAAAGGGCATGAGTATTTCCGTTTAGTTGGAATCACTATTAGTCCAGATAATACCAAAGCAGCATTTGCTGTTGATACGGTATCGCGTCGCCAATACACCTTGAAAATAAAAGATTTGGCTACCGGAAAGCTTCTTGATACCTCAATCGAAAACACTACTGGTGGAAGTGTGTGGGCAAAGGACAATAAAACTCTTTTTTACACCCAAAAAGATCCGATTACCCTTCGCTCTGAAGCAATTTACAGATATAATATTTACGCTCCAAACAACGAAACTACCCTTGTTTATGAGGAGGAAGATGATACTTTTTCAGTTTATGTGATGGATTCAAAATCAGAAGATTACATCTTCATTTCATCGTACAGTTCTCTTACTACTGAATTTCAGTACATCAAGTCAGACGAACCTTTGAGTGACTTCAAATATTTCCAAAAAAGAATTCGAGGATTGGAATACAGTATTTCGCATTTTGAGGATAGTTTTTATGTATTTACTAATGCTGATTCTGCCGAAAATTACAAGATTATGAAAACTCCTGTTACTCAAACGGAGCGTTCTAATTGGGTTGATTTTGTAGATCATCGACCCCATGTCCTTTTGGAAGATTTAGAAATTTTCAAAGAACACATGGTAATTACCGAAAGAGAAAATGGACTTTCCAAAATCCGAATTCGGTCTTGGAATGAAAAAAAAGACTACTACTTGCCCATCGAAGGAGAGACCTACACTCTCTACACTTCAACGAATGTTGATTTTAATACAACAAAATTGCGTTATGTTTTTAACTCCCTGACTTCTCCCTCGTCTGTTAGAGAATATGATATGTCAAGCGGAGAACAGAACGTATTAAAAGGGCAAGAAGTTTTGGGGAATTTTGATAAAAATAATTACACTTCTGATCGTTTATGGGCAACTGCTGAAGATGGTGTTAAAGTTCCAATTTCTATTGTACACCATAAGGATACGAAGTTGAATCCAAACACACCAATTCTGTTTTATGCATATGGTTCTTATGGTTCTACCATAGATCCTAACTTTTCAACAACACGTTTAAGTTTATTGGATCGTGGTTTTGCTTTTGCAATTGCTCATGTAAGAGGCGGAGAGTACATGGGACGCAATTGGTATGATACCGGAAAACTTTTCAATAAAAAAAATACTTTTTCTGATTTCATCAGCTGTTCTAAATTTTTAATTGAAGAAGGAATGACCTCTGCAGATCATTTGTATGCCTATGGCGGTTCTGCAGGTGGTTTGTTGATGGGAGTGATTCTAAACGATGCCCCCAAAACATATAATGGAGTAATATCGGCTGTTCCTTTTGTTGATGTAGTCACTACCATGCTTGATGAAACCATTCCCCTAACCACATCAGAATACGATGAATGGGGTAATCCCAATAAAAAAGACTATTATAATTACATCAAATCATACTCTCCCTACGATAATGTTAAGGCACAGGAGTATCCTAACATTCTTGTAACCACAGGTTTACACGACTCTCAGGTGCAATATTGGGAGCCTGCGAAATGGGTTGCACGTTTGAGAAAATTAAAAACAGATGATAATAAATTATTTCTTCACACCAATATGAATGCGGGTCATGGTGGTTCTTCTGGTCGTTTTGATGCTTTGCACGAAACCGCAAAAAAATACTCATTTTTGCTTGCGTTAGAAAATAAGTAAAAGTGATATTTTTTAATTAAATTTGCACTGTTTTTATTCTTACCTATTGCATGAAAAATAAAATTCAATCAACAAAAAATGTTTTAGATTTAATTGGGAATACACCATTGGTTCAACTTCAAAATGTTGTTAAATGCTTAAAAGGCTCTTACTACGCAAAATGGGAAGCTGCTAATCCAGGACATTCAAACAAAGATAGAATTGCACTTTTTATTATAGAGGAAGCAGAAAGAAAAGGCATGCTAAAAAAAGGAAGTGTGATAATCGAAACCACTTCTGGTAACACAGGATTTAGCCTTGCAATGGTTTCTTTAATAAAAGGTTATGAGTGTATTTTAGCCGTAAGTTCCAAGTCATCAGTGGATAAAATAAACATGTTAAGTGCAATGGGAGCTAAGGTTTACGTTTGTCCTGCAAATGTTAAAGCAGATGACCCTAGATCGTATTATCAAGTTGCTAAACGCATCCATAAAGAAACAGCAAATTCATTTTACATCAATCAGTATTTTAATGATTTAAATATAGAGGCACATTATCAAACAACTGGACCTGAGATTTGGAAACAAACAAACGGTCAAATTACACATCTAGTTGCTTGTAGTGGAACAGGTGGAACCATATCGGGTTGTGGCCAATTTTTGAAAGAACAAAACTCGAATATCAAAATCATTGGAGTTGATGCATATGGATCAGTACTAAAGAAATACCACGAAACACAAGAATTAGATTTAAGTGAAATTTATCCTTACAGGATTGAAGGTATTGGAAAAAATATGATCCCTACTGCTACTGATTTTGAGGTGATTGATCATTTTGAAAAGGTTTCGGATGAAGAAAGTGCTCATAGCGCTCGTGAAACCTCGCTAAAAGAAGGTATGTTTGTAGGGTATACTTCTGGTGCAACTGTACAAGCAATCAAACAACTCAATGAAACAAATTTATTTGACCATAAAAGTGTTGTCGTTTGTATTTTTCCAGATCACGGCTCTAGATACATGAGTAAAATTTACAGCGATCAATGGATGCGTGAACAAGGTTTTTTTGATAGCGAACATGCTCAGGATCCGAAAAAATTAGAGTATATTAAATAACGATCCTTTTTAGTCAATCATTTATGATAAACGATTTATTTGACAGAATACTTGATAACAAAGGCCCTCTAGGTAAATGGGCATCTGTAGCCGAAGGCTATTTTGTATTCCCAAAATTAGAGGGGCCGATCTCTAATAGAATGATATTTCAAGGTAAAGAAGTCATTACATGGAGTGTAAATGATTATTTGGGACTCGCCAATAATCCTGAGGTTCGCGAAGTAGATGCAAACGCTGCTGCTTTATACGGATCTGCGCATCCTATGGGTGCCCGAATGATGTCTGGTCATACTGATTTACATGAACAACTTGAAGAGGAATTAGCTGATTTTGTCAATAAAGAATCTGCTTATGTGCTCAATTTTGGATATCAAGGGATTTTGTCAGCCATAGATACTTTGGTTTCTAAAAATGACATCATAGTTTATGATGTAGATGCTCATGCATGTATCATTGATGGTGTGCGTTTGCATCCAGGAAAACGCTTTGCCTTTATGCATAACGATATTAATAGTCTTGAAAAGAACTTGGTTCGTGCTTCAAAAATTGCTGAAAAAACAGGTGGTGGAATATTGGTTATTTCCGAGGGAGTTTTTGGAATGCGAGGAGAGCAAGGTCGTTTGAAAGAAATTGTTGCACTTAAATCAAAATTCAAATTTAGGTTTCTTGTTGATGATGCTCATGGATTTGGTACTCTAGGAGCAACAGGAGCAGGGGCAGGAGAAGAACAATGTGTTCAAGATGAAATTGATGTTTATTTTGCGACTTTTGCAAAATCCATGGCATCTACTGGGGCATTTATTGCTGGAGACAAACAGATTATTGATTTTATGAAATACAATATGCGATCTCAAATGTTTGCAAAATCATTACAATCGGTTTTGGTTGCAGGGGCATTAAAGCGCTTAAATATGCTACGTTCTCGCCCAGAACTTAAAGCTAAACTTTGGGAAAACGTAAATGCTTTACAATCTGGTTTAAAGGATAGAGGTTTTGATATTGGAACTACTCAAAGCTGCGTAACTCCTGTTTACCTTAAAGGAAGCATTCCTGAAGCAATGGTATTGGTCAAAGATTTGCGCGAAAACCACAATATTTTTTGTTCAATTGTGGTTTACCCAGTTATTCCAAAAGGAATTATTCTTTTAAGATTGATACCAACATCTACTCATACTCAGGAGGATATTACCCTAACCTTGGATGCATTTTCTACAATAAGAGAGCGTTTAGAAGGGAATATTTACAAACGAATGTCATCTGGAATAGAAGCTACATCTTAAAAACAGATTTGTTTCAAACCCAACAAAACACTATAATTTTATTTACTTACTCGTTTAACATCACTGGCATCACAAGCATTGTGATATTTTCTCCTTCCTCAGTTCCATTTATGGGAGTTATTATTCCTGCTCTATTGGGTAATGACATTGCAAGAGAAACTTCCCCAACAGTTAGATTGTTGAGCATTTCGATAATGAATCTTGAGTTAAAACCAATTTGTAAATCATCTCCTTGATATTGACAATTTAGACGCTCTTCAGCTTTGTTACTAAAGTCAAAGTCTTCTGCTGAAATATTGAGTTCTGCTCCAGCTATTTTGAGACGAATTTGGTGGGTAGTTTTGTTAGAAAAAATACTAACTCTTCTCAATGAATTCAGAAAAGGTTCACGAGAAATAGTCATTACATTGGGGTTTTCCTTTGGAATGACTGCCTCATAATTTGGATATTTACCTTCGATTAAGCGACAACTCAGTGAGGTACTTCCAAAAGAAAATTGTGCATTGGTTTCATTGTATTCAATGCTAATATTTTCTTCGCTTCCTTGCAAAATTCCTTTCAAAATTTGAAGCACCTTTTTAGGCATGATAAACTCAGCTGTTGCATCAGCTTTGAGATCTGTCCGGGTGTATTTTACGAGTTTATGTGCATCAGTTGCAACGAAAGTCAATGATTCTGTTGAGAATTGGAAAAACACTCCACTCATAACTGGTCTTAGATCATCGTTTCCAGAAGCAAACAATGTTGAATTAATTGCAGTAGCTAATACGTCAGCTATTATTATTGTTTTACTTGGATCTTTTAGGTGGACTGCCTTTGGAAATTCCTCTCCAGGGACGAACGCTAGTGCATACTTACCGTTATTGGCACTGATTTCGAGAGTATTATTTTCCAATACCATAAAAGTTAGCGGTTGTTCTGGAAAAGTTTTCAACGTATCCAATAATAATCGAGCCGGGAGTGCTATTGTTCCACTGGTATCCGATTCTACGGCAATACTTGAAGACATACTTGTTTCAAGATCAGATGCAGTAAGGGTTAAACGATCGGTTTGAAGTTCAAATAAAAAGTTGTCTAATATGGGTAGGGTATTCGAATTATTAATAACTCCACCTAGAGTTTGAAGTTGCTTTAGCAGTTGATTGCTTGATACAATAAATTTCATTTACGGGATTTGGTTTTTTCAAAGATATTTGAAATGCTTCTAATTCCGAAAGAAACTTATCAACAGTTATTGGCGATAACTTTTGTTCCTGAACCAATTGAAAAATAATCCAATAACAAATAAAAATACTAGGGGAGTAAACACATTAAAATAGGTCCAGAAAGCACCTTTTGAATTCACTTTTTCTGAATCCAGCAGTGCTATTTTAATTTCTCGGGAACGTAAATTGAGTAAATTGTCTTCTCTGATTAAGTAGTGGGTTATATTTTTGAAAAATTGTTTGTTTGAATAGAAATTATTAGTCCACTTATCATAACCCAATTCTAAAGGTTTTCCTTTATCAATTTGGTTTTCGATCAGATTTCCGTCTCCAAAAACAGCAATTCGAGCATTTTTAATTTCTTTTGTCTTCCATTCAAATGGATGTATCCGGTTGGTGTAAAGTGAATTGAATTTTCCTTCAAGAGTAAGACCTAGAGTTTGGGCTGAATCTGTAAAAACAGATGGTTTTATAGGTTTTGTTGCAGTTTTTAATTCAATAATTGAGGGAATTCCTTCGATTTTGGAAAGAGGGGATGAATTTATGAGCATAGTTATTTTTAGATTATTTTTTAGAGTGTCAATTGGGCTTGCAAACTGAAAAAGTATATTTCCTACAGCAGATCCTATGGGATTATTTTGATCTGGTGCCGCCATTGGGTTGTATGGCCATGGATAGGGCAAGTATTGAGAATTGTTCTGACTTCCTCGAGCCAATACTATTGGTGCACTGTAGAAGTCCTTTACGAGCTCTTGACGCATCCTAAATCCATACTTAAAAAACAGATCATCAAGCTCCAAGGGATTCCCATAACTCACTGTTGTACCCGACAAATTGTACAAGCTGTCTTTTTGGATATTCACAGGATCTATCAGGAACATAGTGCTTCCTCCTTGTTGCGTGAACTGGTCGAGGATAAATTTTTCTGTATTAGTAAAAGATTCTTTTGGATTTGAAACCAACAGTAAATCAAATCGAATTAAATTTTCTAAAGTTTTTTTTGGGGTCTTTGGGAAAGCTTTCAAATCAAAGGATGCTAAATTGTAGTAGGGGAGTAAACCCTGTAAAAAACTAGCGATTAAAACATCCTCGCTGGTACTGTGAGATTTTAAAACAGCTATTTTCTTTTTTTCTTCCAATAAAACTTGATGGATTCCATCCATCAATACAAACTCTAATTGTTGAATGGATTGTAGAATAAGTTGATCCGATTGGTCGCCCAGATTTTTTTGAAGTAAAGAAACTCGAACGGTTCGATTTTCATAATTCAATAGCATCCAAGGGAAAACGTAGGATTGCTCGGTGACTTGATTTGAATTCTCAACAACCAATTCGGGAAACAAACCGTATTGGCTCATTTCATCCATTAATTGCTCAGCGTTTGTAGTACCTTTGTATGGATCAATAAACTCAAAATAAAAACGATCATTTTGAGCAACTACACTCTGCAATAGTATTTCTGTTTCTGAACGCAACCGTTGGTATTCTTGTGGAAGTTTTCCATTTAAAAATACGTCAATGCGGATGGGTTTTTCAATGGGTTTTATAAAAGCTACACTTTCGGAAGACAGGGAATATCTTTTATCAGAGGTAAGATCCCAACGGTGACTAAATTGTGAAGCCAATATTTGAATTAGTAATACGCCAAAAAAAACAAACAGAATTCTTAAAAAACCAGTTCTGAACATTATTGTTTGATTTTTTTAAGTTGAAAAACAGAGAGATAATTAAACATGAACATCTGACCCAAAAAGTAAGTGATGTCTGAACTTGCGAAAACACCTTTACTCATTTGATTGTAATGGGATTGAATGCCAATTGAATTAAAAAAACCATAAATACGGTTATCAGAAAAATAGAGAGCAAGCTCTCCCCATCCATAAAAATGGAGAAGGCAAAAAAGTATAGATAACAAAAAAGCAACTACCTGATTCTTAGCCAATGAAGAACACCATAGGGTAATGCTACAAAAAACTCCAGCTAAAAATAGTGAGCCCAAAAAAGAACCGTTGAAAGCTCCCCAATCAAATACATCCTGATCCAGCTTTAGCTGAAGAATTGCTAATACATACACAAAACTCAATAATAGACTTGAAAGAATTAGAAAAAGAAGCCCAAATAATTTTCCCAAAATGAGTTCCCATAAAGAAATAGGTTTTGCCATCAAAAGACCAATGGTTCCCAGCTTTATTTCTTCAGCTAAGCTTTTCATTCCAATTGCTGGAATAAGAAATAAAAATAGCCACGGCATCAGTTCATAATACAAGTTTAAATCCGCAAAACCCGATCCTATCAAATTGAAATCATTAGAAAAAACCCAGAAGAATAATCCATTTAAAGTAAAGAAAACAGCCAAAATAATGTAACCCATTGGGGTGGTGAAAAAGGATAGAATTTCTCTTTTGGCTATTGCGAGCATTTTATTCGAATTTAATGGTTATGTTATCACGAAACTCTAATCCAAATAAACTATGCGCACTTCCTACAGTTTGCGGATTACTTTTGTAAATAGATAACTCAAGTTGTCCTGCAGTATTGAATAAGGCAATTTTTTTTCCGTCTTCCTCTCTGTTTTCCTTGGGGATTGAAAAATTTATTGCTTCGGTGTAGGAGTTGTAAATAGAATGAAGCTTTACACTTTTGGTGAGAACTTTGTAATCTCGGCCTCTTTGATATTCTAAAAATACATTTCGATTAATGTTAGTAACCACATTTCCAAAATTATCAATGTAAATAACACTTCCAAGAATTTGATCCTCTGCAGTATTAATTACTGGTTTAACATCGGTTACTTCTTTGATTTGATTGATGTTTTTACCAATGATATCGAGACTTCCCTTTCGTGCAATATGTCCTGCAACTTTTACAAAAACATCCAGAACTGGGAATGATGAAACAATGTTTTCGTGAATATTAATTTCTACAATTTTTTCTGGTATCCGCTCTTCTTTTATTAGTGATAAAATACCGTTATTTGCACCAATAAAATAATGCCCCTCTAAAAACATAACAATGTGAACGTTTTCTGGGGTGTATTCAGAATCAACTCCAATAATGTGAATGCTTCCCTTCGGAAAAGCAGAATAAGCGTTTTTGAGAACATATGCAGCCTCAGTATGATTGAACGGATTTATTTGGTGAGAAACATCAATAATATTAACTCCCTCAATTTCTTGGTGCAATTCAGCTTTAATTGCTGCCACAAAATAATCTTTAAGTCCAAAATCGGTCGTCAGGCTTACTAAAGACATAAAGATATTATATATTTTAAAAGTTATTTAAACTAAAACTGTAATTTTGAAATACAAACTTACAAATCCTTAAATTAAATAACCTTAAAACAGCAGGGTTTTGAATGAAATAGAAATTGAGCTAAAGGAAGTGAACCCAAGAGAGTTTTTTGGTGATCAAAACACAAACATTGAACTACTAAGAAATTATTTTCCAAAACTTAAAATTGTTGCCAGAGGAAATACATTAAAAGCTTTTGGTGAAGAGGTAATATTAGATGAATTTGAGAAACGCATTGGTATGCTGGTTTCTCATTTCCGAAAATTCAATATGCTGGATCAAATAATACTAAAACAAATTCTGACAGCTGATCCAGCACAAGATTTTGAAGCTGTCGACGATAAAGACTCTTTTATTATTCATGGAGTTAGTGGAAAGGTGATCAAAGCCAAAACGATTAACCAACAGCGTTTAGTTTTAGCCAGCCAAAAAAATGATATGCTTTTTGCAGTTGGCCCAGCAGGAACTGGAAAAACCTACACTTCAGTCGCTCTTGCGGTTAAAGCTTTAAAAGAAAAACAAGTCAAACGTATTATTCTTACTCGCCCTGCAGTAGAAGCTGGTGAGAATTTAGGATTTCTTCCTGGAGATATGAAAGAGAAACTTGATCCCTACATGCAACCTCTGTTCGATGCGCTTCGGGATATGATTCCTACCGAGCGACTTAATTCATACATAGATAAAGGGACGATTCAGATCGCTCCTTTGGCTTTTATGAGAGGGAGAACTCTGGATCATGCATTTGTAATTTTAGATGAAGCTCAAAATACTACTCATGCTCAAATGAAAATGTTTTTAACTCGAATGGGTGCTCATGCTAAATTCATTATTACGGGTGATCCGGGTCAGATTGATTTGCCCCGTAGAAAGATTTCTGGATTGAAAGAAGCCTTGCTGATATTGAACGAATCTCCTGGAATTGGAATGATTTACTTGGACGATAAGGACGTTATTAGACATCGATTGGTGAAAAAAGTAATAGAAGCATACAAAAACATAGAGCATCAAAATTAATTTCAAAATATGAATACACTATTAGCATCATCGTTTTCACTACCTGGACAACAATCCAAGTATACGGGTAAGGTTCGAGAGGTAATTAGTCTTGAAAACGATTTGATCGTAATGATAGCCACAGATAAACTTTCTGCATTTGATGTAGTTATGCCCAAAGGGATTCCTTTTAAAGGTCAAATTTTGAATCAGATAGCTACCTATATGATGGAGGCTACAAAGGATATTGTTCCTAACTGGCTTGAAGCAACCCCAGATCCATCGGTGGCGATTGGAAAACGGTGTGAACCCTTCAAAATTGAAATGGTTATTCGTGGATACCTATCTGGTCATGCTGCTCGTGAGTACAAACTCGGGAAAAGAATTCTCTGTGGAGTACCGATGCCTGATGGAATGATAGAAAATGATCGTTTTCCTTCTCCTATCATTACTCCTGCAATCAAGGCAGAGGAGGGGCATGATGAAGATATTTCAAGAAAAGAAATTATTAAGCAAGGGATTGTTTCGGAAAACGATTATGCTGTTTTGGAGAAGTACACTAGAGCTTTATTTGAGCGAGGTTCGCAACTCGCTAAAGATAAAGATCTAATTCTGGTAGATACCAAATATGAATTTGGAAAAACATTCGATGGAATGATTGTATTGATCGATGAGATTCATACTCCAGATTCTTCACGATATTTCTACGAAGATGGATATGCTGAACGTCAAGCAATAGGGGAGTCTCAAAAACAACTTTCAAAAGAATTTGTTAGACAATGGCTTATTTCAAGGGGTTTTCAGGGCCTTGAGGGGCAACAAATCCCAGAAATGAGTGAGGATTACATTGAGAAAGTTTCGGATCGTTACATAGAGTTGTATGAACACATTACTGGAAATAAATTTGTTAAGGGTGATGTATCTTCAATCGAAAACCGAATTAAACAGAACATTCTGACTTATTTAAAAAGCAGATAATACTCGGCAATAAGCTGAAACAGACAGATTATCTTCATTTGCTTTAGCAATTAATTTCTCTTTATATGAAGGCTTTAATCTTATATTAATTATTTTGTCTAAATATTCCATGCGTTGGGTTTTTATGTAATCAATTTCCATGGAGATAAATTGGATTCGATATAAAAATCAGTCCGATTAGGGTTTAGGGAAAAAATATTTTCTCAGTTACAAGAAACCTCCCCCTATTTGATGGGGTATTCATTTTAGTTCACGGAGATTCGGTTCTCTTACCTCAATTATTGTTCACTTAATCATCAATTTATCAGCTATGATGACTATCTTGAAATGGATTGAATAAGAAATAAATTAAACTGTAATAATAAAATGAAATTATTACTATTAATCCTCCTTACATTTTATGGAGCAGGCTGCTCACAAATAAATGATTAAAACAGTTTTCAATTAGAGCTTGAAAATGGTGTAATTAATAATTTGATGGAATAATTGTTTATATTGATAAGGATGATGATTCAAAGCATTATAGAGCAGTGTGGAAAAATAGAGAAGATAAAATTCCAGCAGACCCATACTCTTTGTTTAAGATTGCAAGTATTAGTAAACTTTATATTGCTGCTGCCACGTCAAAATTGTCTCTGAAGTCAGTCTTTCGATAGATAAAACACTTTCTGAATATTTACCTGATATTGATGGTAGAATTGTAAATACAGAAACAATTACACTCAAAATTATGTTAAAAACATCGAAGCGGTATACCTAATTTTACTGATGAAGAATATAATTATCCTTGGGGTAAAACTCAAAAAAGCACAAGGAAAACTCTTGAACTGGTATTAGATATGCCTGCAGATTTTAAACCAAATAAAAAATATAAGTATTAAAATACTAATTACTTGCTTGCAGGAGAAATACTTGATAGAACTTAAGGTCATAGTCATCACCAATATATTAAAGAAGAAATCCCAATTCCACTTGAGTTAAACGACACTTACGGTCTACTCAGTGAAATAAATTTAGATGATTTGACTAGTGGTTATCGTATTGGGTGGGAAATGGATGTAAAGCAAAATGACTATATTGTCCCTTGAGGTTCAATGATTCTTACCATCAAAGAAGTAGGTGTTTTTTTTTAAGATTATTGATTGATTGATCACTACTAAATAATAAAGAACAGGAAATATATTCTTTAATTTATAAACATGAACATACCGGATTATTACCTGGTTATTTTAGTATTGCAAGATATCATGAGGATATTGATGCGGTTGTTATCCTATTTATAAATACAAGTTGAAACTCAAGGTCAATAACTGAGTCCGTTTATAAAAAAATAGTAAAAGCTATTAAAAGGGAGAGCTAACAGAAAGTTTTCACTTTGATTTTATTTGTCAACCCAAAAGTTATGTTTAAGGGTCTCATGAAAAAACAATTAATAGCTTGATGAATCTTTTTTAGATATTTTTTTTATTTCAAAAAATAATATTGATATAATTTTCATCTTCACAATTAAGTCTATGAAAAAGATAAGTGTTGAATTATTAACTATAAATGTTCTTCAACGTGAAGATCAATTAAAACATTTGATTTTTCAAGTTTTATTTTAAAAACCCATTGGGATACAACCATTTAATAGTTTTAAACGGAAGTTGTTGATTACTTTCAAGGTTTTAGTCCACGGTTTTTGCTCGGAACAACTAAATTAGATTTTTTATTATGGGTCAAAACGTACAGTACACAGAAGATAACATTCGTTCCCTTGATTGGAAGGAACACATCCGCATGCGTCCAGGGATGTACATTGGAAAACTTGGTGACGGTTCTTCTCCCGATGACGGTATCTACGTTTTATTAAAAGAAGTCCTTGACAATTGTATTGATGAATTTGTTATGGGAGCGGGAAAAAACATAGAAATCCAAATAAAGGATCAAGAGGTAAGTGTTCGAGATTATGGTCGTGGAATTCCCTTAGGTAAAGTTGTTGATGTAGTTTCTAAAATGAACACTGGAGGAAAATACGATTCCCGTGCTTTTAAAAAATCAGTAGGTCTAAATGGAGTAGGAACAAAAGCTGTAAATGCACTTTCTTCAAAATTTAGAGTTGAATCCATTCGAGAAAATCAAACCAAGTTTGCTGTCTTTGAGGCAGGAAACCTAATTGAGGAAATTAAAGCTGTTGAAAGTTCCAAACGAAAAGGTACTAAAGTAAGTTTTACTCCCGATCATACCATATTTAAAAATTTCCGTTATCGCAATGAATACATTGTGAAAATGATTAAAAACTATGTCTATCTCAACCCTGGATTGACTATTGATTTTAATGGTGAAAAATATTTTTCAGAAAATGGTTTAAAGGATTTGTTGGAAGATATTGTCAATGAATCCGATCTTTTGTACCCCATTGTCCATCTTAGAGGAGATGATATCGAAGTAGCCATAACCCACAGTAAAACTCAGTACAGCGAGGAGTATCATTCTTTTGTTAATGGACAAAATACAACTCAAGGAGGAACTCATCTTGCCGCTTTTAGGGAAGCGTTAGTAAAAACAGTACGTGAATATTTCGGAAAAAATTACGACGCTTCTGATATTCGAAAATCAGTCATTGCTGCGGTAAGTATCAAGGTTATGGAGCCGGTTTTTGAGTCCCAAACAAAAACGAAACTAGGTTCTTCCGAGATGGGTGAAAAAATGCCTACAGTACGTTCCTATATCAATGAGTTTTTGAAAACTCAATTGGATAATTATCTTCATAAAAACCCTGAAACTGCTGAACGTATTCAACGCAAGATCTTACAAGCAGAAAAGGAACGAAAAGAATTATCTGGAATCAGAAAGCTTGCTCGAGATCGTGCAAAAAAAGCGAGTTTACACAACAAAAAATTACGAGATTGTAGAATTCATTTGGGAGACCTCAAGTTAGACAGAAGACTTGATTCAACAATCTTCATTACCGAAGGAGATTCGGCAAGTGGATCTATTACAAAATCAAGGGATGTAAATACTCAAGCTGTTTTTAGCTTACGGGGAAAGCCTTTGAACACCTATGGAATGAGTAAAAAAATCGTTTATGAAAACGAAGAATTCAATTTGTTACAAGCAGCGTTAAACATTGAAGAGAGCTTGGCAGATTTACGTTACAACAATATAGTAATTGCAACCGATGCTGATGTCGACGGTATGCATATACGTTTATTATTAATTACTTTTTTCCTTCAATTTTTCCCAGAATTAATTAAGGAAGGACATTTATACATTTTGCAAACCCCATTGTTTCGGGTACGCGACAAGCAGCAAACCTTTTATTGCTATTCAGAACAAGAACGAGCAGCTGCAATTGAAAAATTGAAAGGCAAATCAGAAATAACACGATTTAAAGGTTTAGGAGAAATTTCTCCAGATGAATTTAAACACTTTATTGGTGAGGATATTCGACTGGATCCTATCATGCTTGATAAAGCAACTACCATAGAAGAACTGTTAAAATTTTACATGGGAAAAAATACCCTAGACCGTCAAGAATTTATTATCAATAATCTAAAAGTAGAATTAGATTTAGCAGAATCGACAAGCTAAGCATGGAAGAAAACGAATTCTACAACAAAAATAGAGGATTTGCAGACAACGGAGCGGATACCCTTGTCAAAGTCACTGGAATGTACAAAGATTGGTTTTTGGACTATGCTTCCTATGTTATTCTAGAAAGAGCTGTTCCCGCAATTTCCGATGGCTTAAAACCTGTTCAGAGAAGGATACTCCATTCGATGAAAGATTTAGATGATGGGCGTTACAACAAGGTAGCAAACATTGTTGGCCATACCATGCAATACCACCCCCATGGAGATTCCAGTATTGCTGATGCAATGGTGCAAATAGGTCAGAAAGACTTAATGATTGATATGCAGGGTAATTGGGGGAATATTTTCACTGGAGATCGTGCAGCAGCATCGAGGTACATTGAAGCTCGCTTATCAAAATTTGCAAATGAAGTAGTTTTTAGTCCTAAAGTTACCAATTGGCAGCTTTCATATGATGGAAGAAAAAAGGAACCTGTAAATTTACCTGTTAAATTTCCATTACTCATGGCACAAGGAGCCGAAGGAATAGCAGTTGGGCTTTCAACAAAAATATTACCGCATAACTTCAATGAGCTTATTCAGGCCAGTATTGCCTATTTAAAAGGAAAGAAATTTACTTTAGTTCCTGATTTTCAAACGGGTGGAATTATTGATATTCAGAATTACAATGATGGTCTTCGAGGTGGAAAGGTTCGGGTTCGCGCAAAGATAAGTGCGGCTGACAAAAATACTTTAGTCATAACCGAAATTCCATTTAGTACTTCGACATCAAGTTTGATAGAATCAATCCTAAAAGCAAATGAAAAAGGTAAGATTAGAATTCGTAAAATTGAGGACAATACAGCTGCTAATGTTGAAATCTTGATTCATTTACCTAATGGAATATCACCAGACAAAACCATTGATGCCTTGTATGCTTTTACAGCATGTGAGACCTCAATATCTCCTCTGGGCTGTGTCATCATGGACCATAAGCCCCACTTTATTGGTGTTTCGGATATGCTGAGAATCTCAACAGACACGACAGTTCAAATCCTAAAAAAGGAATTGGAAGTAAAACTCCATGAGCTTCAAAATCAATGGCATTCAGCATCTTTAGAACGCATATTTATCGAAAATAAAGTGTACCGTGAAATTGAAGAACAAGACACATGGGAAGGAGTATTAAACGCAATTGATGAGGGTCTCAAACCTTTTGTCAAAAAGTTGAAGCGAGCAGTTATTGAGGAAGATATCATCCGCTTGACAGAAATTAAGATTAAGCGAATTTCAAAATTTGATATTGACAAAGCTCAACAAAGGATAGATGCATTGGAAGCTGAAATTTTAGAGGTACAACATCATTTGAACAATTTGATTGAGTATGCTATCGATTATTTCACAAAGTTAAAAAAAGACTACGGCAAAGGAAAAGAACGCTTGTCAGCGATACGTGTCTTTGATGATGTAGATGCAACAAAAGTAGTTGTAAGAAATTTAAAACTATTCATAAATAGAGAAGAAGGTTTTATTGGAACTTCCCTGAAAAAAGATCAATATGTTTGTGATTGTGCGGATATTGATGATATTATTGTATTTACCCAAAGCGGGAAAATGCAAGTGGTCAAAGTAGACAGTAAGGTGTTTATTGAAAAGAACATTATTTACGCTGCTGTATTTAAGAAGAAAGATCTTAGAACTGTCTACAATCTGATTTACAAAGATGGTAAAACAGGAAGCTCATTTATCAAACGTTATGCAGTTTCTGGGGTTACCCGTGATAAAGCGTATGACCTAACCCAAGGTAAACCCGGAACTAAGGTTTTGTATTTTACAGCCAATCCAAATGGTGAAGCGGAAATAGTTACCATACTTCTACGAAATTCAGGAAGTGCAAAGAAATTGAAATGGGATATTGATTTTGCAGATCTTCAAATCAAAGGAAGAGGTGTAAAAGGGAATATTGTTTCTAAGCATAATATTCTCCGGGTTGAATTAAAAGAAAAAGGGGTATCTACCTTAAAACCTAGAAAAATCTGGTTTGATTCAACAGTCTTGAAATTAAATGTAGATGAAAGAGGCGATCTTTTAGGTGCATTTAAAGGAGATGATAAATTACTGATTATTAACAATATAGGAGTTTCTAAAACAGTAATACCAGATTTGAGTCTACATTTTGAAGTAACACCAAAAACCTTAGAACGATGGGTAGAAAATAGACCAATTACAGCGGTTTATTTTGATGCTGAGAAAGAACGATATTTTATTAAACGTTTTATTATTGAAAATGAAAATAAGGAAGATAATTTCTTGAAAGAAGATTCAAAGTTAATATTTGTATCAACTGAATGGAGACCAATTATTGATTTAGTATTTGCTAAGCCACGTGGGAGTGCTGCGCCACCAAATAAGCAAATCAATGTCGAAGAATTCATAGCTGTTAAAGGTTTTAAGGCACTTGGTAATAAACTGACTAGCAACAAATTAAAAGAAGTTGTTTTGGTTGATTCTCTTCCTTATGAAGTAGCAGCCGAAGAGCCTATTGAAGAACTTCAAGTAATCGATCCGAAAGAAATTAAAAATTCGGATGAAAACGATTCACAAATAAAATTAGAACTTTAAGCTCCATTTTTTCTCTAAGTTTTATGTTTAAAAATTCAATTCCCAGAGAAAAACTAATGGCGAAGTAAAGGTATCCTATGGGGATTGTACAAACTTCTTTTTCAAAAACAATTGTTACAGCCAAATTTGCCTCCTAAGTATGCAGCATAAAACCAATTAAACTTGAGAAAGATAATCCAAGAATTTGAAGCAAAGAATGTTTTTCAATAAAAAATGAAACAGGTTTTACAAAAATCGTCATTATTCCTACCTAAATTACAATTACAATAAACATTATAGACATTGCGCTGTCTATTCCATTGGTAATACCAATTGCAGTTAAAATAGAATTAAAGAAAAAAGACAATATTGAGTAAAGTAATTAGAATGATGACTTTAGATAAAGAAAGCATTTTTGTAATCCCTATATTTTGGGATATTTCAGTCTCTACTTTATCAAAAATCTCGTGATCACTTTTGTACAATTTAAAAAATTCCACATAATACCAAGATTACAGATTGTATACTGAAACTTGATGTTATTCATGAAGTGTTTAATAGAAATAAATGCAATTTGCATTTGAATCAACACACTAATTCCAATAAGTAATACAAAACGGAAAAACATAGCAGGGATTAACCCGATATTAGTATCGAATCTTTTGTTTCTTTTCTTCTAGTTTTTGGATGATGATAGAAATCAATAAAAGATTATCAATTCCTAAAAAATTTTAAGGAAAGTAAGAATTATGAGAGAAATAATTACTTAAGAGTTGAGGAGATGTTTCATGATTATTTTTTAATTTTAACAACCGTGCCTTTCTGTTTATTGTTTTTATCTCCAACAATGGAGTATTCAAAAGTGTACTCATTTTTATTGGTTGTCAAAATCTTAACGGATAGCGGACGTTTGTCTTGGTTGGAAGTTGGATTCAATTTGGTTAAAATACACTCACATGGGTTTACCCACCGGATACTAGCAGAATCAATCTTTCCCTCAA
Organism: uncultured Flavobacteriales bacterium; assembly: GCA_913020155.1. Taxonomy (GTDB): domain Bacteria; phylum Bacteroidota; class Bacteroidia; order Flavobacteriales; family Flavobacteriaceae; genus Arcticimaribacter. The sequence continues at coordinate 13,278 of CAJWBA010000003.1, read as the reverse complement.
AGGTTTCGATTTCAAAATTTTCATCCCTAACAAAAGTAGATTCTAATAATTGATCTCCAATGATTGTTTTGAATTCGAAGGAACCTGTGTGAAACTGTTCACATTTTCTTTGTGGAGAATAACAGGATGAACATATTAAAAGTAAAATGGGAGCTAGAAAAAACTTCATGAATAATTTTTGGTAAAAGTACTAAGATTTTCTCTGAATTACCTTGAAAGTATCGTCAGTGAATACATAAATTATTTCTTTAATTTCTTCTGACGGCTTGAAATTTTGAATTGATGGAGTCTTACTTATTTGAATTGAACTTTCGTATTCAGCATCTGTTGAGTTGAATAAATTATTTGGACTAGGAGTAGCATTTTCATCTTTACCTTTTCCCAAAAGTAACCAATCGAACTCAACATCGTCGAATGTTGTGTGAATTTTAGATAAAAACTCAAGACTCGGTTTATTTCTTCCTGATAAGATATGTGAAATCCCAGAACGTTGCACACCAATTTTTTCGGCAAAACTAGCAGCATTTAATTCATTATCACTAATCAATTTTTTAATTCGAAAAACAATTTCTTCATAGTTTAACATTGTAACATATTGAGGTTTACACTGCAAGTTACTTATAATAATTATACTAACAAAAATAAAATATTCAAATAAGTATTAAACTTTTACTTCATGAATAAAATTTAATATATTGATAATTAATAGTTAAGCACCCTCAAAAAGGCCTTATAATTAGTTTTGTTACTATTGATAAACAAAATCACCAATACACGTACACATCTGTAACTTAATTAAGTTTAACGCTGTAAACATGTTTGTGTTTACATTTGTACACATGAAAATAAAAGACCTAAATCAAAATCGACTTTTGAATCCATCAATGCTTTACAAATTCATTGAGGGTAAAGATTTATTGTCTCATTTAAAGATTCTGGGGACTTCTGTAGAAGCTCGCCCAATATATGCGTTCAGCATTGGAAAAGGTTCAAATAAAATCCTTATGTGGTCTCAAATGCACGGTAATGAATCTACCACTACAAAAGCTCTAGTTGATTTCTGGAGTTTTCTAAAAACCGATCAAGCAGAAGATATTTTGAAAGAATGTACGTTTCTTATGATCCCTCAATTAAACCCGGATGGTTCAGAGGCTTACACTCGCTTAAACGCCAATGCAATTGATTTAAACCGAGACTTTATTGATCTTAGTCAACCCGAAAGTAGGTTACTTAGAAAAATTTATGATGATTTTAAACCAAATTACTGTTTTAACCTCCATGGTCAGAGAACTATTTTTTCGGCAGGTAAAACTCCCATACCAGCTACAGTATCCTTTTTAGCACCTTCTGCTGATCTCGAAAGATCTCTTACACCAGCAAGACAGTTGGCAATGAAGTTGATTGTAGCGGCAAACAAAAAACTTCAAAGTTACCTGCCAAATGCAGTAGGTCGCTATGATGATGTTTTTAATATCAATTGTGCAGGGGATTATTTTACCGCTAAAGGAACTCCAACCGTATTATTCGAAGCAGGACATTACACACAGGACTACAAAAGAAAAACATCCAGGAAAGCAGTTTTTGACGCTCTAATTGTAATGTGTGAAGTGATTTCTTTGGGTAAAATAGATTCCTTTTCTGTAAATGACTATTCCAAAATACCTGAAAACCACAAAAACCTAAGGGATATTGAAATTTTCAATCTCAAAGGAACCTCAAAAGGTGTTTTATCCAATAAAAACACTGTATTTGTACAGTATAAAGAAGAGTTAGAAGATGGAGCTGTCGTCTGGTCTCCTGCTTTTGATAGCCTCAACGAGGAGCATGAAGGATTAAATAAAATAAATGCCGAAAATCACTCAGATTTAAAGAATATTTCAGTTGATTTTGATGAAATTAAAAATATAACGAAAATGATTTCTTTGTTAAGTTTACATCAATAAATCTGTTTCTGTATTAACAAGTCTTCTTTTTGATTATTTTTGTACTCAACTTGACAATTAAATTAGCCTATTATGCCAAAATCTAAATTAGACGAAGTAGATCATCAAATATTAGATATCTTAATTGATAATACTCGTGTTCCATTTACAGACATCTCCAAGAAACTATTAATCTCAGCAGGGACAGTACATGTGCGCGTTAAGAAAATGGAAGATTCGGGAATAATAAAAGGGTCTTCTTTAAATTTAGATTATGAGAAATTGGGCTATTCTTTTATCGCATATGTCGGTATATTTCTAGAAAAAAACAGTGCAACGCAGCAAACGCTTGAGGACATAGAGAAAATTCCCTATGTCACCGTAGCACACATAACAACTGGTAAATTCAATGTATTCTGTAAAGTTAGAGCTAAGGATACTAAACATGCGAAAGACATCATTTTTAAAATCGATGACATTCCTGGAGTTTTGAGAACCGAAACTATGATTTCTCTGGAAGAAAGTATCAACGACAAAAAACGATTAATGCACAGGATTTTTAACGAACTCTAACATAATTCATAACCCATAATGGCAAGAAAAACAAAGTCTGAACGATTTAATGATTATGTTGTATCCAAGTTCGAAATTTACAATAGCCTTTTTCTAACACTTCCTTTTGATTCCATACCCCAAACCTCTCTTTTACTTCCATTATTCAAGGATTTTTGTACTAAAGGTTATGATGCTGATTTGTCGCCAAAACAAATTGTAAATCATTTTTTTGAAAATTTTACCCAAGGAATGGATCTTAAAGATCAACACAATCTGCTGTTTAGTTTTTTAAAATACATTGAACGTCAAATTGTGTTGTTTGATGCAATTGAGGACGCAGGTTTTTCCTATGTAAATAACATGCACGGTAGGGGAACGCTCCGATACATCAAAGAAGCGACCAAGTCAAAGAATAATTTCGTAGAACTTAAAGAGTATTTAAATCGATTCAAGGTCCGAATTGTGCTGACGGCTCATCCAACTCAATTTTATCCCGGCTCAGTACTAGGAATAATCACAGATTTAGCAGCAGCCCTTAAAAAAGATGATCTTGATCAGATTAAATTATTATTGGCTCAATTGGGTAAAACTCGTTTTTTCAATAAAATAAAACCAACTCCATTGGATGAAGCTGTAAGCTTAACTTGGTTTTTGGAAAATGTTTTTTATGAATCTGCTGCAGTAATTTACAATTACATAGAACAACATATTTTTGAAGGAGAATCTATCGATAATTCAATATTTGATTTGGGTTTTTGGCCAGGAGGTGATCGTGATGGAAACCCTTTTGTTACTCCAGAAATAACAATAAAAACCGCTGAGAGATTGAGGTTTACAATCCTTAGAAATTACTACAGAGATCTTCGTAAACTAAAAAGAAAAATAACTTTTGACGAAGTTGATCAAAAAATAAATGATTTAGAGTCTACGCTTTACCACACCTTATTTGAGCCAGAGAAAATTAAAGAAATTAGTTCTGGTTTTGTAATTGATGAATTGACACAAATTGAAAGTATTCTAAAAGAGAAGCACAATAGTCTGTATTTAAACGAAATCATAGACCTAAGAAATAAAATTAAGCTATTTGGTTTTCATTTTGCATCCCTTGATATTCGTCAAGACTCTCGTATACACAGTCATGTTTTTGAGACTATTGTTTCACACCCAAAAATACAAGACCATATTTCAGGTTTACCTTCTAATTACTTAGACCTTGAATTGGATGAGCGTCTCGCTATTTTACCCAAACTAACAGGGGAAGTTCCAGAATCGATCTTTGACAATGATATTGTTAGACATACTTTGGGATCCATTTATGCTATGAAAGTTATTCAAAAAAGAAATGGAGAAAAAGGATGTAATCGATACATTATCAGTAATTGTCAAAGCATTGAGAACATGCTGCAACTATTTGCCTTACATCGCATTTGTGGCTGGGAAAAACCAAAAGTAGACCTAATTCCACTCTTTGAAACAGTTGATGATCTTAGGGCTTCTCAAGAAATCATGAACGCTTTGTACTCAAATACTATTTACAAGAAACATCTAGAAAGCCGAAAAATGAAACAAACCATTATGCTTGGTTTTTCTGATGGAACAAAGGATGGAGGTTATTTTATGGCAAATTGGAGTATTTACAAAGCCAAAGAGGAATTGTCTGATGTATCCAACGACTTCGGAGTTTCTGTCGCATTTTTTGATGGACGTGGTGGACCACCAGCCAGAGGAGGGGGAAATACGCATCATTTCTATGCTTCTATGGGCGATAGGATTCAAGCTGATGACATTCAACTAACGGTTCAAGGGCAAACTATTAGTTCAAATTTTGGAACCTTAGATTCCAGTCAATTTAATCTTGAACAATTATTGAGTTCTGGAATTTCAAACCAAGTATTTAAAAATGATGATAATCACTTATCTGATGTTGATCGTGAAACGATGCAGCAATTAGCTGAAATTAGTTTCAAAGCATACAGTGATTTCAAATCGCATCCAAAATTTGTTCCCTATTTAGAAAATATGAGTACTCTAAAATACTACTCCAAAACTAACATAGGGAGCCGTCCATCGAAAAGAGGGAGCTCAAAAGAACTCAACTTTTCGGATTTAAGAGCAATACCTTTCGTTGGGAGTTGGAGTCAATCGAAACAAAATGTTCCAGGTTTTTTTGGGGTAGGATCTGCTATTCAGTCATTTCAAGCACGGGGAGCATTTGATAAAGTGGATTTGTTGTACAAAAATTCAGCGTTTTTTAGAACTTTAATTGCTAATAGTATGATGAGTTTAACCAAATCGTTTTTTAAACTTACCGCTCACATTGGAAAAGACAAGGAATTCGGTAAATTTTGGAACATCATACACGATGAGTATGTTTTATCCAAACAAATGCTTTTAAAACTAACGGGTTACTCTGAATTAATGGAAGATCAACCAGCGGGTAAACATTCTATAGAAATGCGTGAAGCAATTGTTCAGCCTTTGTTAACAATACAGCAATATGCTCTAAGTTCAATTTATGAGTTGAACGAATCCGACGAGCATTCTGAAGAACAAAAAGAAGTATTTGAAAAATTAGTTACTCGATCTTTATTTGGAAATATTAATGCAAGTAGAAACTCTTGTTAAAACTATTTCTCAATATAATATTGAAATGCTTTTAGAAATAATTCATCAGGTACTTCAACATCAATTGCAGCCTTACCAATGGTTTCTAAAAGAACAAACTTAATTTTTCCGTGACTGTTCTTTTTGTCATACTGTAAAAGTTCAAGTATTGCATTAATATTCTTTTTGGTAAAATCTAACTTAGGGTAAATTGAATCAAAAACTTCTTTAATATTATTACATTGATCAGAACTGAAACCGGTTAATTGGGTTGAGAGATAAGCTTCTAGAATCATTCCTATGGCAATTGCCTCACCGTGAAGAAGAGTAGTTGTTTTTTTATCAGTCAAGCAAAAAGATTCAATAGCATGTCCAAGTGTATGGCCAAAATTAAGTATTTTTCGAGTTCCATACTCGTAGGGATCCTTTAAAACAACTTGATTTTTTATGCCTACAGAATGATAAATCAATTCTTTAATTTCATCCGTACTGATCTTTTTGAAATTTGAAAGTTTATCCCAGTACGTTTTATCATGAATCAATCCATGTTTCAACATTTCAGCATATCCACTCCTATATTCTTCCGAAGGAAGTGTATTTAGATATTGGGAGTCAATCAAAACCATTTTAGGGTTTACAATTACACCAACCTGATTCTTTAAAGCTCCTAAATTAACCCCAGTCTTACCTCCAACAGAAGCATCAACCATTGATAGTAGAGTAGTAGGGATGTTTATGAAATCTATTCCTCTTTTAAATGTTGATGCAACAAAACCACCAAGATCTGTTACCATACCACCACCTAGATTAATCAATAAACTCTTACGATCTGCTCCCAACTCAGAAAGTGCTTCCCAAACTCCAGAACAAGTTTCAATGTGTTTGTTTAACTCACCCACATCTATTGAAATAATTTCGAGAGGTTTTTCTGTACTAAATTCACTTAAAAAATTTTGCAAACAAAGTTCCTCAGTATTGCTGTCTACAAGAATAAAAACAGAAGAATATTGATGATTTTTTATAAAATTGTTTAATATAAGATACTGTTTATCAGTGAATTCAATATTGTATTCCTTGGAAGAAATGGATTTTCTCAAAATTTTATTTTTTGTAAAAATAAGGATTTTATTTAAGTAAAAACACATGTTTAAGAAGCCCTAGATTAATAAAACACTATTTTCATTTATAAAAGGGCAGTCCGATTTTTGGGCGGCTTTTTTTGAGAATAAAAACAGAAAGTAATTAATCTAAAAGCTCTATTCTTAAAATTGTCGCAATTCTTGCACAATTCTCTAACCTTAAAGCGTATTTTTTTGATTCCAATTCAGTTTCAATTTGATACACCTTACAACTGTCAATTGATGTTTTGCTGGAACCAAAGTCTAAATCTGCATAATTAATAAGGGCATTAATGCTAATCGAGTCTAGCAGAATAATGGGGTTTATGTCTTGTGCATATCGCCATTCTTTTTTAGAAAGATTATTGAGCACTCTCGCTTCAGGTCCATAATTGCACTGCGTTCTTTTACCGTTAAAAAAAAAGGCTAAAAAAATTAAACCAGCCGAAAAACCTCCTAAATAATACCCCAATCTTTTTAAAAAACTCATATTCAAATTTTAAGTAAAAATAATATTCTTTAAGATTAAATAAATTCAATTTTTCGGGTATTTTGATCGATGTATTCTAACTGAATGCTGTGAACTTTATCGGGAAGTAAAGATTGAATTTTATTGGGCCATTCAATCAAACAAATAGAGCCTGAATCTAGATATTCCTCTGCACCAAAATCAAAAGCTTCTTCTTCTGAATCCAGTCTGTAGCAATCAAAATGAAAGATATTTTCATGGGATTCGTTTTTGTATTCATTTACCAATGAAAAGGTTGGACTACTAACGGTATCAATTACATTCCAATACTTGCAAAAAGAATTGATCATAGTAGTTTTCCCAACTCCTATGGGGCCTTCAAACAGGAAAATATTATGCTTTGCAAAGGTCAAAATTTTTTGAACTATTGAATCAGCTTCTTCCAAACGATAAACTTGCGTCATTTAAATATTGTTTTTCGGATGCAAAACTACAAAAGGGATTATTATTTCTTCCATAGAGATTCCACCATGTTGGTAACTGTTGTTAAAAAGAGCAGCGTAATGGTTGTAGTTTTTGGGATAAACAAAGTAGCTATAATCCAATGCAAAGATGTATTTGCTGTTGATACTAATTTTGGGAAGTCCTATATTTTTTGGCTCATTAACTTCAAAAATCTTATTCGATTTGCAGGTTAAACTCCTTCCCGTTTTATACCGCAGGTTTAGGCTAGATTCTCTATCACCGATTACCTCAACAGCTTGGGTAACATTTATGGTACCGTGATCTGTTGTAATGATCAATTGATAATTATGTTCTCTTGCAGCATTAATGATTTCTAATAGAGGAGAATTTTTGAACCAACTAGCAGTTAAAGAACGATATGCTTTATCATCAAAAGCCAATTCTTTGATGATTTCCATTTCTGATTTAGCATGAGAAATCATATCAACAAAATTATAAACTACAGCCGTTAATTTTTCACTTTTATGGTCAGCAAGAGATTTAGCAAGTGATTTTCCGTTTTTAATATTCGAAATCTTGTGATAACTCATTTTACCCTCGATATTGAATCGTTTGAGCTGAGCTGCCAATAGTTCTTTTTCAAATAAATTTTTTCCTCCTTCTTCATGGTCATTTTTCCACCACTGAGGGTATTGTTCTGAAATCTCTAAAGGTGTAAAGCCCGAAAACAGTGAATTTCTCGCATATTGAGTTGCTGTTGGAAGAATACTAAAGTAACTGTCTTCTTTTTCTTTTTGATAAAAGTCAGTTATGAAAGGCTCAATTGTTTTCCATTGATCCAATCTTAGGTTATCGATCACAAGTAATAGGGTAGGTTGGTTGTCTTTGAGTAAAGGCTTTATTCTATTTTTAAACAAAAGATGAGATAATTCAGGAGCTTCATCGGGTTTAATCATCCAATCCTCATAAGATTGTTTGATAAACTTAGAGAACAATTGGTTTGCTTCTTTCATTTGGCTTTGAAAAATTTCGATCATTCCATTATCCACCAAGGACTCTAATTCAAGCTCCCAAAAAACCATTTTTCGATAAAATTCTTGCCATCCATCTGCAGTATTCAAGTCCATTAACTCTAAACTTATTTTTTGGAATTCTTGCTGATAATTCCGAGTAGTCTTCTCAGCAATTAAATTCTTATCCAATAAGTTTTTCTTTAGGGACAGCAGTATTTGATTTGGATTAACAGGCTTAATAAGGTAATCCGATATCTTAGAACCAATAGCATCTTCCATAATGTGTTCCTCTTCATTTTTGGTAACCATGATTACTGGAAGCTTTGGTTTCTTGCTTTTCAAATGAGATAGCGTTTCTAGTCCACTTAGTCCGGGCATGTTTTCATCTAATAGCACCGCTTCGTACAAATTCTTTTGAACAAGTTCAATAGCTTCAAGTCCATTGTTACAGGCTGTTACTTGATATCCTTTGTCGAGGAGAAAAAGAATGTGTGGTTTTAGAAGGTCAACTTCATCGTCGACCCATAAGATTTGTATTGGTTGTAGATTCATTACATTTGTAAAAACAAGAAGTTTGAAAATAAATCAAAAATTGACCCTTTTAAACGATCCAATTTACGGATTTATTCACATTAATGCTCCAATAATTTTTAAATTATTGGAGCATCCGTTTTTTCAACGCCTAAGAAGAATTACTCAAATGGGGCTTTCTTCTTTGGTTTATCCTGGAGCAAGACATAGTCGCTTTGAACATGCCTTGGGATGTCTCCATCTGATGCAAAAAACTATTGGAATTCTTCGAGAAAAAGGAGTTTCTATCAACAATAATGAAGCTCTTGCGATGCAAATAGCAATTTTGCTTCATGACGTAGGACATGGTCCATTTTCGCATGCAATGGAAAACTCACTCGTAAAAGGAGTAAACCACGAGTCGCTATCTCTTCAATTTATGTCGTCCTTAAATAAAGAATTCGATGGGCAATTGACCCTTGCCATTTCAATCTTTCAAAATCAATATCACCGTAGATTTATGTATCAGTTGGTTTCTGGACAAATCGATCTGGATCGAATGGATTACCTCAAACGAGATAGTTTTTACACTGCAGCAACAGAAGGTAACATCAATTCAGAACGTATCATAACCATGTTCAATGTAATAGATGATGAATTGGTAATTGAAGAAAAGGGTATGCACTCCGTTGAAAAATTTTTAATTGCTCGTCGCTTGATGTATTGGCAAGTATATTTACATAAAACCAGTTTGGTTGGTGAGCTTCTTTTGGAACGTTTATTAATCCATGTTCGTAAACTTTTCAAAGAAGGAGTAGAGTTAAATACCCCGAAATCATTAACTTTCTTTTTAAACCATAATATTAGTGCAATAGATTCAGAAGAACTTCTGTATAGATTTTCGTTATTGGATGATTATGACATCATATCATCTATAAAAGAATGGCAACATCACTCTGATTTTGTTTTGAAGGACTTGTCGAGTAGAATATTGAATCGGAATTTGTTAAAAATTTGCTTACAGAATAGTCCTTTCAGTGAAACTGAAATTTTAGAAAAAAAAGCTCTTCTACATACATGGAAATTAAACTCAGAGCAACTAGATAACTATGTTTTTACGGGTAGTATTTTCAATCAAGCCTATGTGCCTGAAAATAAGACTATTAAGATTTTAAAAAAATCAGGTCAAGTGAGTTCTTTACAAGAGCAATCGGAGCTGTTCATTGGGAATTCATTTTCAAATATTGAATCAAAATTTTATCTATGCTTTGCAAAGCCGAGTTTGTAAGGTTATTTTTATACTTTTGCAAGAATGAAATTTACCGCTAAACAAATTGCTGGTTTATTGGATGGACGTATCGAAGGGAACCCTAATGTAGAAGTTCATAAACTTTCCAAGATAGAGGAGGGAACAGCAGGGTCACTTACCTTTTTGGCCAACGAAAAATACAACCCCTTCCTTTACAAAACCAACGCATCAATTGTTATCATAAACAAGGATTTTGTATTGGAGAAGGAAATAATTTCTACTTTAGTAAGAGTTCCAGACCCATACCAAGCTTTTTCTACTTTATTGGAGTACTACAATACCAAAGAATCTCATGAAAAAGGGATTTCACAGCATGTCTCTATTCACGAAAGTGTGGTTTTGGATGAGTCTTGTTATGTTGGAGAGTTTTCCGTAATAAAGAAAAACACCAAATTCGGGAAAAATGTAAAAATACATACTCAGGTGTTTATTGGGGAAGGTGTTACCATAGGAGCTGGTTCAATTATTCTTAATGGTGCTCGAATATTATCTCGGACTGAAATAGGTGAAAATTGTGTAATTCATCCAGGGTGTGTAATCGGATCTGAAGGTTTTGGATTTGCTCCTCAAGATGATGGCACCTTTAAGAAAGTTCCACAAACGGGAATTGTTCGTATTGGAAACAACGTGGATATCGGAGCAAACTCAACTATAGATAGAGCTACCTTAGGGGCTACAATAATAAATGATGGGGTTAAATTGGATAATCATATTCAGATTGCCCACAATGTAGAAATAGGGAGCAACACTGTAATTGCAGCTCAAACGGGTATTGCAGGTTCTACCAAAATTGGAAAATCCTGTTTTATTGGAGGTCAAGTTGGAATATCTGGACATCTCAAAATAGGAGATGGAGTCAGAGCTCAAGGTCAAACTGGAATTACACGAAACATCAAAGACAATGAAGTACTCCAAGGGACACCAGCTTTTGATTTTAAAAGCTACAGTAAATCCTTCATTCACTTTAGAAATTTCCCTGAAATCATAAAACGCCTCAATCAATTAGAAAAAGAAATCAATGGAAAGTAATCCATCTTTACAGACAACAATAGCCCGAGAAGTAACCCTTGAGGGAGTTGGTTTGCATACGGGTGAAAATGTTATTTTAACATTCAAACCTGCCCCTGCAAATACCGGATATATTTTTGTTAGAACTGATCTTAAAGGAAAACCATCTATTGAGGCAGATGTTCAGTATGTAACGGACACACAAAGAGGGACAAACCTTGAAAAAAAAAATATTAAAATTCAAACATCTGAGCATGTTTTATCTGCTTTAGTTGGGCTTGAAATTGATAACTGTATTATCGAGCTAAGTGCTCCTGAACCTCCTATTATGGACGGATCCTCAAAGTATTTTGTAGAATCGTTACAAAAAGCAAAAAAGAAAATCCTTAAAGAAAACAGAGACGAATACATCGTAAAAGAAGTAATTCATTACAGAGATGAAGAATCTGGAAGTGAAATGACCTTAATCCCTTGGGATAACTATCAAATAACAACAATGGTTGATTTTGGAACAAAAGTTCTTGGTACTCAAAATGCAACTTTAGAAAATTTAAGCGATTACGTAGAAGAAATATCCTCATCAAGAACCTTTAGTTTTCTTCATGAATTGGAAATGCTTCTAGAAAATGGGTTAATTCAGGGGGGAGATTTAAATAATGCTATTGTTTATGTTGATAAGGCATTGTCAGATGAAACGATGGCTCGTTTGAAAAAAGCATTCAACAAAACCAAAATATCTGTTCAGCCAAATGGTATTCTTGATAATTTATCTTTGCATTATCCCAATGAAGCTGCACGTCACAAGCTATTGGACGTAATTGGAGATTTAGCTTTAGTGGGAAAACGGATTAGAGGGAAAATAATTGCTCGTAAACCCGGTCATAAAGTAAATGTAGAATTTGCACGAAAACTTTCAAAAATTATAAAACAAGAGAAGCGCTTAAACGCTCCATCCATTGACATCAATCAAACTCCATTATTGAATGTCAATGACATTATGAAAATATTGCCTCACAGGCCACCATTTTTATTGGTAGACAAAATTTTTGAACTCTCTAAATCCCACGTTATTGGATTGAAAAATGTAACGATGAATGAACCTTTTTTTGTTGGTCATTTTCCGGGTGCACCTGTAATGCCTGGGGTTTTACAAGTAGAAGCAATGGCGCAAGTTGGGGGTGTATTAGTGCTCAATACAGTTCCTGATCCAGAGAACTATTTGACTCTTTTCATGAAAATTGATAACGTTAAATTTAAAAATCCAGTACATCCTGGTGATACCTTGATTTTTAAATTGAAACTAATTACACCGATAAGAAGAGGGATTTGTCACATGAAAGGTTATACCTTTGCTAACGGTAAAATTACCACCGAAGGAGAATTAATGGCACAAATTGTTAGAAAAGACAGCTTATGAATCAACCCTTAGCTTACGTTCACCCTGGAGCCAAAATTGCAAATAACGTAGTAATTGAGCCTTTCGTTTCTATCAGCAACAATGTCATTATTGGAGAGGGAACATGGATTGGTTCAAACGTAACTATAATGGAAGGTGCAAGAATTGGAAAAAACTGTAATGTTTATTCTGGAGCAGTAATATCTGCTCCACCACAAGATTTAAAATACGCAGGAGAAGAAACCCTAACCATTATCGGAAATAATACTACTATTCGAGAATGTGTTACCATTAACAGAGGGACTACGGATCGCCAACAAACCGTCATAGGTACCAATTGCTTGATTATGGCCTATTCGCACATTGCCCATGACTGCATCGTTGGGAACCATTGCATCTTTTCAAACAACAGTACACTAGCCGGACACATTAATGTTGGTAATCATGTTATATTAGCTGGAATGACAGCAATTCACCAATTTTGTTCAATCGGAGATCATGCATTTATCTCTGGAGGTTCATTGGTGCGTAAAGATGTTCCACCATTTGTAAAAGCTGCCCGTGAACCTTTATCTTATGTAGGAATCAATTCTGTAGGATTGAGACGCAGAGGGTTTTCGGCTGGAAAAATTAGAGAGATTCAAAACATTTACAGAATACTGTACCAAAAAAACTACAATACTACCCAAGCAGCAGAAATCCTTGAAGCTGAAATGGAAGTTACTCGAGAACGAGATGAAATCTTACAATTCATCAAAGACTCACAAAGGGGAATCATGAAAGGCTACTTTCAAAAAAATTAAAATTCAAATATGGCATCATCTTCTGACATTAGAAAAGGTCTATGCATTAAATATAATAATGACATCTTCAAAATAATTGAATTTCTTCATGTTAAACCTGGAAAAG
>CAJWBA010000002.1 GCA_913020155.1 uncultured Flavobacteriales bacterium | reverse complement strand
TGGGTTTCAAAATGAAACAATCTTGATTCCTTAAACTATTGGTTTAAATAATTTTGTAAATTTTATAGGTATGATTTGTTTTAATTTGGTTTATTACCAGTGAAGTAACCGACTCTTTTTAATATTATTCAAATAGATAAAAAACAGTATTTTAATTCTCTATAATTTTAAGGGTAATTTGAGTTATTTTCTCTTTTCTAATAATCTATAAATGGATTTATTTACCATTTTATTCATTAGAGAATAACCCTCTTTGGTAACATGAACTCCATCGTTGGTTAGCTCTGATCTTAATCCTCCCTTATTATTATTCATAGCAGCATAATAATCGAGATATGTAATTTCATTTTCTTCTGCATATGACCTGAGCAATTGATTCATTTCTCTAACTAAATCTGCTGGTAATACAGAAGGGTTCCATTCGAATCTATCTGCTGGAAGTACAGAACATATGATGGGTTTTATTCCATGAGACTGAGCTAATTCAACCATAGAAAAAATATTACCAGCCGAAACTTTTACTCCATAAAACTTAGTGTTTTGAGCAATGTCATTTATACCCGCAAGTATTACTGTTGATTTGGGATTTAGGTCAATAACATCCTGTCTAAAACGAAGAAGCATTTGTTCAGTGGTTTGTCCACTAATTCCACGGTTTACATAATTGTTGTCACCAAAGAAATCTGAAAAGTAATAAGACCACCCTTCAGTAATTGAATCTCCAATAAAAACCACATCAGGTTTGTTTTTGGATTCAAGTTCTTTATTGGCTTTTTCATATCTGATTAAACCACCCCAATCCATGGTTTTAATTAATTCTCCTTTTACCTTAATTTGAATTTCTTCATTTATATCATTTTGAGCTTTGAGATTAAAGTTAAGACATAGAAGAATTAAAAAAAGTAGTTTAAAATTATTGTTTTTCATTTTTAATAAATTTTAAATAATTTAGAATTAGTATTTAATTGTTGCAAGAAAATTATACCAACTCTTAAAATTAACCCACCAAATATTATTTTAATAAAAAAAACCTTCTTTAAAATAAGGGTTTTTTGAGGTTTAGTGTTTTTTTAAAATAGAATTATACTATTCAGCTGCTTCTAGTTTGGATTGAAGAGAAGCTAGTAAGCCTCCAGCATCAAAATAATCCCCACCAGCAATAATTTTACCATTTTTAAAATCAAAAGTATGGTAAGATATCAGCTCCCATATTTTCCCTGAGGCAGAATCTGTTCCACTCCAGGTGCCATATGTTCTTACACTACCGTCTGCTAAAGAAGTTTCGGCAGATACTCCAGGCAAATAATTTTCAGGAGTATAAACTACATTCTCCATGACATCATGCCATCCTTTTAGATAATCTTTGTAAGCATCTTTTCCGATTTTTGCAGAACCGTGAAAGGCGGGTTGCCACTCGATGTCTTCATGAACTAAAGCCAGTTGTGCATCAAGATCAGCCTCAGTTCCTTGAAGAGCGAATAATGTTTTAACTGTTTCAACATTTTTGTCAAAATCAGGATGAGAACCTTGAGGTGCACATGACGCAAAAATCGTTATTAACGTAAGAACAAATAATTTTTTCATTTTAATTAAATTTAGATTTTTTTAAATATACTTTATTTAAAATTAATTTTCTTTTGATAGTAATTGTGGGTTTCTAAGTACCTTTAGTCAAGAAGTCTAGTTTGCTTTTATAAATTCTTTTAAATTAAAAATATTTATTTCTCCTTTCTGAAGATGTAACGTGTGATAAAAATTGCATCTCTTTCTTTATCAGCACTTTCAACACCAGATGCAACAGTATATAATTCCCATCCTTGAGTTGACATTTCATTTAGTTTTGAACGAACCATTGCATCATTGGTGGCGATGTTATTGAAACGTATTCCCGCAACATTATAAAAGTTTAATAATTTAGTTTCTTCAAAAGCCTTTGTTCTAATTTCAGAACGCTTTTTTTTACTTTTATCTTTTTCGCCATCTTCTTTTCTTATAGTAGTCGCCTCTCTATAATTTACATTTTCAGTTTCCGAAATCATCCTAGACCGCCCCAATCCATTCTGAATAAGTGATTCAACAACTGTTACAATTTGAAATTCATAAACTGGTGGAGTTGTTTGTTCTGTTTGGTAAGTAGTTGTAAAACCTGAAATGATTACTACAAAACATATTGCAGCGAAAGTTCCGATAGTTGTTGATTTAATCTTTATCATATAAATATAGTTAGATTGTTAGCACACTAAGATACCAAATAAAGAATTAATCAATGGAAAAAAGCTAGTTTTAATTTTATGGACAAGTACCCCAAACAGGTTTATTTTCTTGAAGTAACGCTGAATTTGTCGCAAAATCTTGTGGCTCTAAGGAAAGGTTTGTCACGCACCAACTCGACAGGTTTTGATTAAACGAAGAAGCTTCAAAAAACATACCCTCCATGCTCGTTACGTTTGAGGTATCCCAATCCTCTATATTTTGATTAAATGCAGTTGCTTCTGAAAATAACCCAAGCATTTTGGTTACTTTCGATGTATCCCAGTTTGATATATTTTGGTTAAACGAAGACGCATTCTTAAACATACTGCCCATATTATCTAAATTAGATACATCCCAACCACTGATGTTTTGATTGAATAGATTTGCCTGAAAGAAAATACCATCCATATTAGTTACATTAGATACATCCCAAAAACTAATGTCAGAATTAAAAGAGTTATCATTGAAAAAATTTGTAAATGGAACCTCTGACCCAGACATATCTGTAACCAATGTTGTACATAAATTATAATTTCCAGCTGCAATTTCATCTTTAATTGTTGAATTATTTACAGCTATATAAGTTGTTCCATTAATTAAATCTGTATCGCCCAACCGAGCCTGTGGACATTTACAATGATTGTCTTCAAAATATATTTTTCCAGAATTTTGAATAGCAGTAGAGCTAACATAGGTTTCGTCTCCATACCCACCTCCACAGGAAATAAATATTAAGGATACTAATAATAGTTTGTTCATTTCATTTTTTTTATTGAAATAAAGATATAAAAAAACTTACGAAGATAAATTTTGGAGTTTTTTACATAAATCTAAATTCGTGTTTTTAAACCCATCAATTTAAATTTATTAATAGTCTAAAAAGAGTAGAACAAATCTTTAAAAGAGTGATTTTTGGTTTTAAACAAAAAATAAATTAATATTATTAAAACAATTTTAAAAATTAAAATTTTTAAAATTGTTTAGCTCTACTTTTTTCATTACTTTCTAAATTTAAAAAAAAAGATTAAATGGACACCAATCAACGACTACAATCCCTCGATGTCCTCAGAGGCTTTACTATTATTTTAATGATTATTGTTAACAGTCCTGGGAGCTGGTCACATGTTTATTCCCCACTATTGCATGCAGAATGGAATGGACTTACACCAACAGATCTTGTGTTTCCAAGCTTCTTATTTATTGTTGGAATATCGATAGTATTATCATTAGAAAAACGAATACTTGTTGATTCAAAACAAAAGCTTTTAAAAAAGGTTTTTGGGAGAGCCATCAAAATTTATTTAGTGGGATTACTACTCTGGGTTTGGCCTGAATTTGATTTTTCCAATATTAGGTATGCCGGAGTTTTACAACGTATTTCAATTGTTTACTTGATTTGTGCTATGATTTTTATTTACACCAAGAAAAGCAACCATACTTCACTTGGAATCGTGCTCTTAATCACATATACCGTTATTATAGTATTTATTCCGGTTCCAGGAATTGGAAAACCTGATTTATCTGAACCCATGATGAATTGGGCAAACTACTTAGATTCTCGACTACTCCCAGGTGTACTTTGGCAGAAAACATGGGATCCAGAGGGGATTTTAAGTACTATAGGAGCAGTTGTTTCTGGCTTATTTGGAATGAGTGCAGCAGGAATACTTAAACTACACAAGGAAAGTAAATCTTTGGATCAATTGATGATTTATGGATTTTTACTAGGATTTAGTGGTTTTATAGTTCACTATATTTTTCCAATCAATAAAGCGCTTTGGTCAAGTTCATTTACCCTAATCACAGCAGGGATAAGCGCAATGGTACTTGGTACTTGCATTTACTTCATAGATCAGAAAAAAATAAAAAAAGGATTGAAAATACCCTTAGCCTTTGGAGTAAATCCAATTATTTCATATGCCCTATCAAGCCTATTGGTCTCTCTTTTTTACAGCAATTTTTTCCTACCCATAGCGCTTAACGATTTATTTATGGATGCTTTCACTCAGTTGGGTTTCCCAGCAAAACTCGTTTCGTTAGTTTATGCTTTACTTTATGGGTTCATTATATACATACCCACATACTTACTTTACAAAAAAAAGTTATACGTTAAACTTTAAAATAAATCTCTATGAAAAAAAAATTTACACTCATTATTCTATTAATTCTAGCAGAACCTATTCATGCACAGGTAAATTTATTTAATGGTGAAGATCTCGATGGCTGGGAAATTCACGGTACAGAAAAATGGTATGTTGAAAACGAAGAGTTAATTTGTGAAAGTGGTCCAGATGCGGAATATGGTTATTTATCTACTAAAGAACATTTTGATAATTTTGAACTAGAGCTTGAATTTAAACAAGAAGCAGACGGAAACAGTGGTGTTTTTTTTCGCTCAACAGTGGAAGGAACGAAAGTTAACGGCTGGCAAGTTGAAGTTGCTCCTCCAAATTTGCACACTGGGGGTATTTATGAATCTTATGGAAGAGGATGGCTCATAAAACCCGATCCTTCAAAAGACCAATATTTAAAAATGGGTGCATGGAATAAAATGAAAATTAAGGTTAATGGCAACAAAGTAATTACTTATTTGAACGGTAATGAAATGGTTCAAATAGAAGATGATAAAATTGGACAAGGCAAAGGGGGAATTGCCCTTCAAATTCATTCTGGAGGAGGGATAAAAGTAAAATGGAGAAATATAAAATTAAAAAATATATAAATCAAACAATTTTTATTTCTGAGCATAGTAGTAGTTATCACTGAGGGTTGCCAAGAAAATAAAAGCAATTCCAAAAAAATCCTCAGAATGGATCACCCTTTTTGATGGGAGTACTCTTATTGGCTGGAAAGCTTACAATGAAGAAAGTCTCCCCCCAGGATGGGCTATTGTTGAAAGCGTAATGACTTTTAGCACTGAAATGAATTTAGAGTAAGAATATGTCAACAAAAGGAGTAGGAATGTTGTTTATGGGTCAAGAATTTGATAATTTTAAACTATATGTTGAATTGAAAATTATTATTGACTTTCGTACCACGGTCAGAAGAGTGGAATGAAAAAAAAGTAACGGTAAATTGAAAATTGCTGAAGACTATGGCATCCATAAAAAAGGATTAATAGGTTTTCAAGATCATGGAAGCCGTTTGTAGTTTAGAAATATTAAAATAAAACAGTTGTAAAATGAAAAAAAGAGAATTTATCAAAACCGCATCATTAGCCATAGGTTCCTCGGTACTACCCCTATCGACATGGTCCTGCAATAAATCTGATCAGATGCTGCGGACTGCACATATCGGAATAGCAAATATGGGGCTAGAAGATTTAAAAGCAATTGCTTCTCATACAAATGTTGTTGTCACTGCTTTATGTGATGTTGACAATAATGCTTTGAAAGCAGCCAGTGAGATGTTTCCTCAAGCTCAAATTTTTAGTGATTATCGAATAATGTTCGATGAAATTTCTGATCAAATTGACGCAGTAGTAGTATCAACTCCTGATCACACCCATGCCCCAGCTTCTTTGTTAGCAATGGAAAAAAATAAATCTGTTTATTGTCAAAAACCCTTGACACATTACGTTTCTGAATCCAGAGAAATGCGAAAAGTTGCAAATGAAAAAAATCTTGTTACCCAAATGGGTATCCAAGTTCATTCATTTTATGATTACAAATTAGCTACTTTTCTTATTCAAGGGGGAATTATTGGAAAGGTTAGCAAAGTAATTGCATGGTCAAACAAAAATTGGGGGTATGATGGACCAGAACCCGGGGGTTCTGACCCAATTCCAGAAAATCTAGACTGGAATCTTTGGCTAGGGACCTCTGAAGAGCGCAACTACAAAGAGGGATACTATCATCCCGGTAATTGGAGGAAGTTAATGGATTATGGTTGTGCTACTTTGGGAGATATGGGAGTTCATATTTTTGACACCCCTTACAACGCTTTGGAGCTTGATGTTCCCAATACAATTACAAACCAATGCCGTCCTTTCAATGATTATGGATATCCAGAACGAAATATTGTTCGCTATACCTTTGATGGAACCACCCGTACTACAGATCGTTTTGAATGGTTGTGGTATGATGGCGTTAATGGACCAGAAGTTACAGATGAATTGCTATTACCAATTGGAGAGTCACTCCCTAATCAAGGTGCAATGTTTATTGGGGAAAATGGTAAACGTTTACTTTTACCTCATTTTATGGAACTTCCAAAACTCATAGAAGGAGATTCTTACGCAAGCTATAAAATTGAAGATTATGACCCAAAGGGAACTCTAGGAGAACCCATTCGAGATTATGTCAGTGAATCTCCAAAACATTACCATGAGTTTGTAGATAGTTGTTTAGGGAAATCTAAATGCTCTGCTCCGTTTGAATATTCATCCAAACTGACAGAAACAATTCTATTGGGAGTAATTGCAGGACGTTTTCCAAACCAAACACTTCATTACAACAAAGAAAAATCAGAATTTGTAGAACAAGATGCGAATGCCTTTTTAAGAGGAAATTATCGATCTTTTTAGTTAATAGTTAATAGTTAAAGCTACAGCAACAAAAAATAGCCTTTCAACTGAAAGGCTATTTTAGATTAAAACAGTATTAAAAACTAAATTTCCTGTGAGAAAATATTTCAAAGCAATTTCTACGCATCCATCAAAAATGATAAAACCTCAACTGCAGCTTTACTGATTTTGGTTCCAGGTCCATATACCCCCTTTGCTCCTGCTTCAATTAAAAAGTCATAATCTTGTGGTGGAATTACACCTCCAACAATTACAACAATATCTTCTCGCCCCAGGCGATCTAATTCATTGATGACTTTTGGAACTAAGGTTTTGTGTCCAGCAGCTAAAGAAGAAATTCCGAGAATGTGAACATCGTTTTCAATGGCCTGTTTTGCTGCTTCTTTTGGGGTTTGAAAAAGTGGACCTATATCAACATCAAAGCCCAAATCTGCATAACTGGTTGCAATTATCTTGGCTCCTCTATCGTGCCCATCTTGACCCATCTTGGCTATCATTATTCTTGGACGACGCCCGTTTAATTCATGAAAACGGTGGGTCAATTTCTTTCCTTTCTTAAAATCATCATCATCTTTAATTTCTTTTGAGTAAACGCCCGTAAAGCTATGAATTTTAGCTTTATAACGACCAAAAAAATGTTCTAGTGCACTGCTTATCTCTCCCAAGGTAGCTCGTTCTCGAGCAGCAATAATCGCCAGTTGCAATAAATTTTGTGTTGACTTTTTCCCTGAAATCAAATCCTGAGAAGCTTGTTTAAGTGCTTCTAAAGCTTCTTTTACTTTGGTGTTGTTTCTAGAGTATTTAAGCTCATTTAGTTGCTTTAATTGCTGCTGCTGAACTTTGAGCTGATCTACTTCTAATAATGAAAGAAGCTCTTCTTCTTCCAACTCATACTTATTGACACCTACAATCAAATCTTGACCACTGTCAATTCGAGCTTGCTTTTTGGCAGCTGCTTCTTCGATTCTCATTTTAGGAATTCCAGCCTCAATAGCTCGAGTCATTCCTCCATAGGATTCAATTTCTTCCATCAATTCCCATGCTTTTTGAGCAATATCATGAGTCAATTGTTCTACATAGTAACTGCCTCCCCAAGGATCAACGGTCCTTGTTATTTGAGTTTCTTCTTGTAAAAAAAGCTGAGTATTTCGAGCAATTCGTGCGGAAAACTCTGTAGGTAAGGCTATTGCCTCATCTAAGGCATTAGTGTGCAAACTTTGAGTACCTCCAAAAACTGCTGCCATTCCCTCTATGGTTGTTCGAGCTACATTATTAAAAGGATCTTGAGCCGTTAAACTCCATCCGCTAGTTTGACAATGTGCTCGTAGTGCTAATGATTTTTCATTTTTTGGATTAAACTGTTTGACTATTTTTGACCACAGCATTCTTGCCGCTCGCATTTTGGCTATTTCCATAAAATGATTCATCCCTACTCCCCAAAAAAAAGAAAGCCTTGGCGCAAAATCATCAATAGATAAACCCGCTTTAAGCCCAGTTTTTATGTACTCCAAACCGTCTGAAAGGGTATAGGCCAATTCAATGTCAGCCGTTGCACCTGCCTCCTGCATATGATACCCCGAGATACTAATGCTGTTAAACTTAGGCATATGCTCTGCTGTGTATTTAAAAATTTCTGATACAATATTGATAGAATGTTGCGGGGGATAAATGTAAGTATTGCGCACCATAAATTCTTTTAAAATATCATTTTGTATGGTTCCTGAAAGCCTCTCTGGTGCAACTCCTTGTTCCTCAGCAGCTACAATATAAAATGCCATTATTGGAAGTACTGCTCCATTCATAGTCATAGAAACTGACATTTGATCCAAAGGGATTTTATCAAATAATATTTTCATGTCCTCTACGGAGTCAATTGCAACTCCAGCTTTTCCAACATCACCATCTACACGCTCATGATCACTATCATAACCTCTGTGGGTAGGCAAATCAAAAGCTACGGAAAGCCCTTTTTGCCCCATAGCTAAATTCTTTAAGTAAAACGCATTGCTTTCTTGTGCTGAAGAAAAACCAGCATACTGACGAATAGTCCAAGGTCGTCTTACGTACATAGAACTGTATGGACCTCTTAAAAAAGGAGGTGTACCAGCCGAAAAACCGAGGTGTTCCAAAGATTCTTCGTCTAATGATGCAGTCTTTGGGATTTCAATCCCCTCGGCAGTTAAAAAAACATCTGAAAGTGACTTTTCTGTTTTTTTTAAAGTTTTTGGCAGTTCAATATCCCTGAAACTCTTTCGATTATTCTTCATGAGCTTTCTATTTTTTCTGCTAAACGTTTTTCAATGATCGGCTTTACAATACCAACTTTTATTTTTTTTTGGGAATGAACAGTAGCTACTGTTTTCGGTTCTTCGGGGTCTTTGTATTTATTTGTTCCGACCAAAACGAGATCCCCAGAATCAAAAAGTAATTGTTCATTATCAGCTGAGTCTTGAATTTCTTTTTGAATCTTTCCGTGAAGTAGTGCATTAAAAAAACCATTATCTGCTTCTAAATACTGAAAGTGCTTTAGTGATAATTCAGCAAATTCTTCCGTTAATTTCTCTATGTAATATGAGCCTTCTATGGGATTGGTGACTTGATCAAAATAGCTTTCATTTTTTAGGATAAGCAATTGGTTTTGTGCAATACGATCTCCAAAGTTATTGGGAGGGTTTATGATAGAATCATAAGCTAAATTATTGATGAAATCAGCTCCTCCCAATATTGCTGCCATCAATGCTGTCGTTGTACGGAGCATATTATTATTGTAATCTTGTAGCGTCATATTGCGTTTTGAGGGCTCTGCAATGATCTTGAATGTTATTCGAAAATTGTAAATAGACAATACTTGACTAAAAACTGTTTTTAATGCTTGAATTTTTGCTATTTCAAAAAAATAATTACTTCCCACTGCCAGATGAAAAAGAATCTCAACCTCATCAAATGATGAAGATTCTATCTGGGTTATGTAATCTACCGCTTGACTCATACCATAAGCAAGTTGCTGAGGTATGGTAGCCCCAGCATTTTGATGAATTCGAGCATCTACATAGATTGATGTGCTTAACTTACTTTTATGAATTAATTGATTCCAATGTTCCATATCAGTTTTTTGATCTATTATCCAATTTCCAGTTTTGGCAAGGTTAATTATCGGATCAAAAAGTAAAAAGCGATTATTTTGGTTCAAAAAGTTTGACTCCACGTCCTTGAGAAGTTTTCGCTTTGGAATAAAATGAAAAACCAAATAAATTTTAATTTTAAAGGGTTTTAGCGCTTCAAAAAGATTTTTAAATGATATTTTTTCATTTTTAAGACATATAAAAACTACTGCAACATCTAATTTTAATAGAATTTTACACGAATGAACTAAGGATTTAATATCCAATTCAATATCTATGGTATGAGCGGTATTCCATTGCTTGGGGAATGAATTTATGATTCGTTTTGAATGATTATTGTAGCGTTCATAAAAAGGTTGTGTTGTAATACCATCCAAAGATTCCCAGCATAAAGTAGAATTTAAGTTCAAGCCATTTAAATCCCTTTTAATTTGAGACCAGACTTCTTGATCACTACTGCTTTTAAATTCTGAAAATAGTTTTTGTTTCATTTTCAAGCTGTTCGAATTAATCCTTAATTTTAAGGGTAGATTGTCGTTCGCGATTGAGGTGTAACTGGGTTACATCGGGTCGAGAATAATGTCCAGTGGGATCAAAATTTTGACGTTCTTCATAGATACGATTTAAATGAATTTCAGTACAAAAAACACCCTCAGAATTGATGATTGGCTCAATAAGCCAGCTACCATCTGGATTTGCTACACAAGACCCTCCATTGGCTAAATTATCGGGTGCAGCAGCCAACAACTCTTCCAAATAAGGGGTCTCTTTTGGGAAATCATTTTTTGTCATCAACGCACTAACAGAAATCACATAGGATCTACTTTCCCGTGCAATGAATCGAGTAATATCTTTGGTGTTATGATCACTTCCAGGCCATACTGCACAATGTACATTTTCACCCATTCCGTACAATGCAGCTCTTGGCAAGGGCATCCAATTCTCCCAACAATTCAGACCTCCCAACGTAAACCCTTTATGAGAGTGCACTTGTAGTCCATTACCATCACCGGGTGCCCATGTCAACCGCTCATCATATGTAGGTTGTAATTTTCTGTGGACACTACAAATAATTCCTTGATCATTTATAAATACCAAAGAACAGTAAAGACTATGACCCCCTCGATTTGAGGCACGTTCTATTACGCCAATATAAACTGCCATTTTATATTGCTTTGCTAAAGAGCAAACTTCATCCAAATCTCCGTTTTCTATGTTGACCGAATTTTGAGCATAATGGGCATGCAAAACCTTATTTATTTTCAAATCCCATTGCGCACCATTGGTTAAGGCTAACCAAAAAGGATATCCAGGCAAAAGACCCTCTCCAAAAACAATAAGCTGTACTTTTCCTTTGGATGCTTGAAGCATAGCTGTTTTTACTTTATCAAGGGTTTTATTTTTGTTTAGCCAAACAGGAGAAATTTGTGCTAAAGCAACCTGTAGTTTCTTCATTTTCATGATTTATTTACAAGTAAATATAATCATATAATCTAGGTTTGTAAGACTATTTTTTAATTGAGTTTGTGAGCCTCAATTCTTTGACTTTCAACTGGAAACTTAAGGTTGAATAAAATATGGTATCTTCGAAACTATATCATACACTCATGGAAATCAAAACTATCAATCAAAATCAAAAAGCTTTTTTTGATTCAAATGTTACCCAAGCAGTTTCCTACAGAAAAACTGCATTAAAAAAATTACTACACACCATTGAGGATAAAGAAGATGCCATATACAAAGCCTTATTCTCAGATCTTAAAAAGTCAGAATATGAGTCTTTAATTACTGAGGTTTTTATCATAAAAAAAGAAATTAAGAACACACTAAATAATCTGAATTCTTGGACCAAAACAAAACGTATTGCTTCTTCACTAATAAATTACCCCACTCAGGATTGTTTAATTCCAGAACCCTACGGATGTACTTTACAAATTAGTCCCTGGAATTATCCCTTTCAACTCGCATTGGTTTCCGTAATTAATGCCGTTGGTGCAGGAAATACTGTAGTACTAAAACCCTCAGAATATGCTCCAAAAACCGCTGCAATTGTAGAAGAAATTATCGAAAAATCCTTTGTTGCGGAACATGTTTGTGTAGTTCAGGGAGATGCAAAGGTGTCAACTGAATTATTAAAACTTCGCTGGGATTATATTTTTTTTACTGGAAGTACTAATGTGGGTAAAATTGTTGCACTAGCTGCAGCAAAACATCTCACTCCCTACACTCTTGAACTTGGTGGAAAAAATCCTTGTATCGTAGATCAAACTGCTTCCATTTCCCTGACTGCTCGCAGAATTGTTTGGGGAAAGTATGTAAATTGTGGTCAGACTTGTATTGCTCCCGATTATCTTTTGGTTCATCAATCCAAAGTTTCGGAATTGAATCAAGCTTTGATTAATGAAATAAAAAAAGCTTTTGGTGATGATCCGCAACAGTCATCGAGCTACGGGAAAATAATTAATCAAAAACATTTATTACACCTCAAGAAAATGCTTGAAGGAGAATCCATTACTCACGGAGGAAAGATAGATGAAAAAGATTTATATCTAGAACCTACTCTAATTGATCAGCCCGATTTGGACAGTGAAATTATGAAAGATGAAATTTTCGGTCCCCTCCTACCCATTTTGAGTTATGAAAATGAAGAGGAACTAAAACCAATCATCAATCGTTATGAAAAACCACTTGGATTTTATGTTTTCAGTAAAAGAAATTCTTTCATCAAAAAAATACAGCAAGAATATTCATTTGGAGGAGGTGTTTCTAATGATACTGTCATTCAATTTTCAAACGATAAACTTCCCTTTGGAGGTGTTGGTCATAGTGGAACAGGTGCTTATCATGGAAAATATGGTTTTGATACATTTACCCATTACAAACCTTTTTTAAAAAAAGCCCTTTGGCTTGACTTACCCTTAAGGTACGCACCCTATCCAAAATCCTTTGATCTTTTGAAGAAAATACTGGGGTTGTTATGAAAACTCAACACTATTGATTGATGACATGGTAGAACAAATTATTGGCGAGTTCATAAAAAAATTATGGTCGAAGACCCAGAGTATTGATTTGTAATTTTGAACCAATTGAAAATTCAGAAGAGCATTCGAATTTAACTCTACAATATGCAAAAATTGGTTTGGATGTAGATGTTGCTACCTTTAATTTAGACTTAAATCATTTGTTCTAACAGGCTGTTGAAAATGATGTTCATTTCGTTCATTTTCTATTGTATTCAAATGATAATAAAAAATTTATCTCAGGATTAAAAAAGGCATTAAATCAAAAACAAATATTGAATCTTTTATTCGTTGTTTCAACTGAAAATGAAACTCATGAAATTAGAAAAGGTAACATCCTATGCTTACCCATGAAAACCAAACGTCTAGAACGATCACTTCCAAAAATACTGGATGCTGTGCAGTTGAAGTGATTTTTATGTATTCGAAAAGAGACTGGTTAATAGTTTTTCCAATCTTTTTGATGCCCTGAGGGGAGTAAGTATTTCATCCTCAACTTCCTGATTTATTTGAAGTATACCATCATTTAGTTTTGGATGTTCTTCCAGAAAACGTTTCAGTTGTTCTTGCTGAAGCTCGGAATACCATGCAATGTTTTGGAGAGTTCTCTTTTTTTGAAAATAACCGGAGTTTTGTGTTTGTTCTAAATATTTAACGATCGTTTGCCAGAGTTCTGATATCCCTGTATTTTCTTTGGAGGAACAGGTCATCGCTACAGGATTCCATTGAGATTGTTTAGCAGGAAATAAAGCAAACATTTTTTTGAAATTTGCAGCCTCACTTCGTGCTTGGTTTACTTTATCTTCATCAGCTTTATGAATTACTAATAAATCAATATGTTCATAAACACCTCTTTTTATTGCCTGAAGGTCATCTCCCCCACCAACAATTTGAAGAATCATAAAAAAATCAACCATGGAATGAACCGCTATTTCTGATTGACCAACTCCAACAGTTTCAATTAAAATAATGTCATAGCCTGCAGCTTCACACAAATAAACTGATTCACGTGTATTCTGAGTTACTCCCCCTAAATTAGATTTGGATGGAGAGGGTCGAATAAAAGCATCTTCGGATCGACTTAAAAGTTCCATCCGGGTTTTATCTCCTAAAATGCTTCCATGGTTTAACTCGCTACTGGGGTCGACAGCCAAAACAGCTACTTTTTTGTGGTATTTTTCAATTAAATAAGTTCCCAAACTTTCTATCAATGTACTCTTTCCAGCTCCTGGAGTTCCTGTAATACCAATTCGTATTGAAGATCCGGAATGGGGGATTAACTCAGTAAGTAAATCTCGAAACTGCTTTCTGTGCAAAGCCAAAGTACTTTCGCCAAGGGTTATTGCTTGACTCAGAAAAGAGGTGTTGCCCTTACAAATCTCTTCTTTAAAAATCTTTAAATCAATATCCTGAGACCTCTTTACCATAGGTTAGCGTATTTCTTGGCACAACTCTATTAGTACTCCGTTGGTTGTTTTGGGGTGAAAAAAAATAACAAGTTTGTTGTCTGCACCTTTTAAAGGTTCTTCGCTAAGGGCTTGAAATCCTTCTTTTTTTAAACGTTTAATTTCTGATCGAATATCCTCAACTTCAAAAGCAATGTGATGTATTCCTTCTCCTTTTTTGTCAATGAACTTAAAAATTGGACTTGATACATCTGTTGCTGCAACCAACTCAATTTTCTGGTCTCCTATTTTGAAAAATGAAGTTAGTACTTTTTGATCTGGAATATTTTCAATTTTATAACATTTTGTGTTTAATAAAGCTTCAAAAATTTTATTTGAAACCTCTAAATCACCAACAGCTATTCCAATATGATCAACTCCTTTCATTTTTATTTATTTTCAGAAGATTCAAAGGGTTTTAAAACTTTTGAATCGGGGGCATGAATTAGAAAAGCATCATAAGTCTTTTTATTTTTATACAACATTCGCTTGATTGCACTGGTACTACAACTGTATTTTTTTGCCAAACGAGCTATAGAATGATACTCTCTTTCACAAGGTTTTATGATATCCCATTTGGAGAGCTTAGAAGGTGTTTTCATAAGACAAAGGTAGTTGAAATGTGTAAATTCTAAATGAATATTTTTCATGGAATTAATTAAAGTCTTGATTTTTTATTTTAATACAGTCAAAATCTCTAAGAATTCCCTCGGTATTGTTTCTTAATTTGTGCTTTAATTCTTATTTTTAAGCCAACAAACAATTTATTATTATGAGCAACGAAGTATTTGATCAATTGAAAGAAAAAGCAGAAGCTGCAGAGGCAATAGGAGGTACTCTGAAATTTGAGGTTGGAGACCTGACTGTTTATGTAGACGGGACCGGAAATTCAAATATTGTTTCCCAAGAAGATAACGAGGCGGATTGTACTATATCTGCTACGGCTGATGTATTGATGGATATAAAAAATGGTGATTTAAATCCAATGATGGCTGTTATGGGAGGTAAAATAAAAATTGGTGGAGACATGGGACTAGCAATGAAAGTTCAATCATTGTTAGCTTGATCGATAATAACAATTAATTCTCTAGTGATTATCCACAATAGATATGGTTTTATTGCGTTAGTAATATATTATAAAACTTATGTTAAATTTAAAAAAATCAATTCAATCTAAATTACCGGTAGTAATTTCTTTGTTTAGCTTTTTTCTCATTTTTGACGAGGGAATGAATCCCAAAGAGTTACATGAATTTTTTATAAATAATAGTCCATTTAAAGAAACTCAAAAGTTAACTAGAAGTGAACGTAAAGCTAATGGTTTACCTCCAAATCAATATCACGAACAGTTATACGATTTAACCTTAGATCCTTCTACAGGAATCCCTGATTATTCCAGTAAATTAGACGCTCAACAACAAATTGAAAGATATAATGATGAGGTGGCTAAATATGCTGTCCCTGGTGAAAGTGTTGCAACACCATGGTATGAAGTCGGACCTAAAAATCATTCTGGAAGAACTCGAGCAGCTGTTTGGGATCAAACAGATGGAACTGGAAAAAGAGTTATTGCTGGAGGTGTTAGTGGTGGTTTATGGAAAAATAACGACATAACAAATTCAACCTCCCAGTGGACAAGAATTAGTGGTGTTCCAGGAAATCTAGCTGTTTCAGTTATCGTTCAAGATGAAGACAACCCGAGTCTTCTTTATGTAGGTACAGGTGAAAATTATACAAACGGTGATGCTTTTGGAAATGGTATTTATAAATCAACTAATGGAGGGGATGATTGGACTCTGGTTTTTGGAAGAGGTACATCTACAACAGTAACTAATACTGGTTCATTTGGAAATCTTAGAGTAGAAGGATTTTTCTCTGTTAATGATATTGCACTTTATGACCATGATAAAAACGCCGGTACAGAACCCCAAGTATTTGCCGGATTAAGCTCAGTTTATCATGTCAGGAGAAGTGCTGCGCTAACGACTTGGACTGATGAAAATGTTGTTGGATTATATAAATATGATGGGACAAGCTGGGATAGAATAACCAGTGTAAATAATGGTGCAGGTCGGTTTGAAAATGTAAATGATATTGAGGTTCAAGAAGTTTCCAATAGAATATGGTTAAGTACTCAGAAAAGTGCTCTAGGAACTTCATTTGGACGCGGTGGTAGGTTTTGGTATAGTGACGATGGTATAACTTTTACTAAATCAAACCCAACATTTCCTGCGTTTCCAACAACTACGCGCAATGACAGACTTAGAACAGAAATTGCTTCTAGTCATCAAAATACAGACACTCATTATATAATTATTAATACATCTAATACAAGTAGCTCAACAGCTTCATATCCACAAATCCCGATTATCTATAAAACTACAGATAATTTTACAAGCTTTTCATACATTGTACCCCCAGCGGATGTTGATACAGGAATTCCAAATTTTGATTACACTAGAGGACAATCTTTTTATGATCTCGAAATTGAAGTTGATCCATTCAATGATGAAATTTTATATGTGGGGGGTATTGATTGGTTTAGAAGTCAAAATGGTGGTTCTGATTGGTCTCAAATTACAAAATGGTCCAATAACAACAACCTTTTCAATTTAAATTGCTCAATTGTGCATGCTGACCAACATGGATTGTATTTTAAACCAGGACCAGGTAATTCTAATGAAGCTATTGTAGTGAATGATGGAGGTGTATACTACTCCTCGAGTTTATCAACAGCATCCGACACAAGTACTTTTACTGAGATGGAAAAAAACATGATAACGACCCAGTTTTATGCTGTTGCCCAATCTCCACCTGATTTTGCAGGAGCAGATTGGATTATTGGAGGAACTCAAGATAATGGAACTTATTCTCTAATAAACTCAAATCAAAATAAGACTGATGGTACTGAAATTCAAGGTGGAGACGGAGGTGATACTTTCTTTGATCAAGTAGGTGGAGATTATTACATTTCAAATTACGTCAAAAATAATACAATCCTGAGAGGTGAATTTGAT
This sequence comes from uncultured Flavobacteriales bacterium, assembly GCA_913020155.1. GTDB lineage: Bacteria > Bacteroidota > Bacteroidia > Flavobacteriales > Flavobacteriaceae > Arcticimaribacter. Next base: position 125,074 of record CAJWBA010000002.1, on the reverse strand, counting down.
GCATTAGGAAATATAACTATTGATTTAGGATGGGAACGGGGAGCAGATAATAGTGGAATCGATAATTTAACCTCGGACTTATCAATTCCCAGTAATGAAGGGAGTTTTATAAATCCTGCAGCATTAGATTCTAATCAAGATGTATATTTTTCAAATGCTGGAGATCGATTCGGTGCGAATTCAATCAGAGTTATAACTGGCCTCGAAAGAGGTGGTACTCCAGCCACTTTTCTTATCCCATCGGTATCTACTGGTGCTGATTTTGTTACTGCTTTAGAGGTTTCTCCTTTTACAACTGATCGAACGACTCTTTTTGTGGGCTTGAAAAGTGGTGAAGTAAAAAAAATAACTAATGCTCAAAATCTTGGTTCACATGTAATAACCCCAGTTTATAGCCAATCAGGAAGTGTCTCAGATATTCAGTTTGGGGATAATGAAAATGAAATTTATTTAACATATTATAACTACGGTTTAAATGCAGCTAATAATAGTAACATAAGATACACTAATGACGGCTTTGCAGGTGGGCTATCATCAAACAAGGAAGGTGATTTACCTGATATACCCGTTTTGACCATACTAAATAATCCATTTGAAGATGATGAGGTTATTGTAGGAACAGATTTAGGAGTCTGGAGAACAGCAAATTTTAGTGCAGCTAATCCCAATTGGACTCCCGCATACGAAGGAATGCAGGATGTTGCTGTGCGCGATTTAGATTATAGAGGCGTTTCAGCTTTAGATAATCGTGTTTTAGCTGCCTCATACGGGAGAGGTGTTTTTGTAGGATCTTTCACATCATCTTCCAATCCACCATTAACTGTTGCAGATTCTATTCTAGTTGCTGAGGGAGGAACAGCAACCACAACCACTGGAGGGGCTACATCTGTATTATCGAATGATAGTGATCCTGATGGAGACACTATAACCACTAGGATTGTTTCTACTACATTAAATGGTACTTTAAATCTAGCACCCAGCGGTACTGGATCATTTACATACACCCATGACGATACAGAAACGACAACAGACACCTTTTGGTATAGAGCATATGATGGTTCCGTTTTTGGAAACACAGTTTCTGTAACCATAAACATTACCCCTGTTGAAGAATGCCCGATCGTTCAAAACCCTCTTTCCAATGTGTCGGTTACAGAGGACGCCTCAGATTCCGTTATTCCATTTACCAATGTATTTAATGACCCTGAGAGTAATGTATTAACCTATACAGTAACGAATACAAATGCTGCATTGGTAACTGCAAGTATCAATACAACTACTTTAACACTAGATTATGCATCTGATGCAACAGGAACCGCAACAATTACAATTTTTGCAAATGATTCTGGATGCGGGTCACTTGTTCCTCACGAATTTCTTGTAACTGTAAATCCTGATAATGACCTACCTATTGGAGTTTCAGATACAGTAACAGTTACTGAAGGAGGTACAGTAACAACAACAACGGCTTTAGCTACCTCTGTCCTCTTTAACGATACTGATGTAGATGGAGGTAATCTTACAATAGGAAATGGTTTTGGTGCCATTGCTCCATCTGTTTCCAAAGGTTCCTTAACTTTATTAAATAATGGAACATTTTCATACACTCATGATGGAACACAAAATCCAGGAGATATTACCACTAACGATTCGTTTCTTTATCGTCCTTTTGATACACAGGGTTTTGGGAATACAACAACGGTCACTATTCAAATTTTCCATACCAACGATTGTCCAATCGTAAATATACCAATCAATGACTTCAGCGCAATTGAAGATGATCCGGACGATAATATTGATATTAGTTCTGTGTTTTCCGATGAAGAAAATGATGCAATTACATTAACCGTAAGCAGTACAAATTTAGGGTTACTCTCTGCAACAAAATCCTCAGCTACCACTTTAACAATCGATTACGTTGATGATATGACAGGTAGTAGTACAATAATATTGTATGCAACAGATAATACAATCGAATGCTCATCTTTAGTCAGTTCTAGCTTTGTAATTACTGTAGTAGCTGAAAACGACACTCCAGTTGGTGTTGCTGACACTATCAACGTTTTTGAAGGAAGCTCAGTTACGACCACTACAGCTGGTAATTCTGTAATCGCTAATGACACAGATACTGAGGGAGATAATTTAACAGTAACTAAGTTAACCGATCCCATGTGGCACTTAGGGGGTGGATTTACTTTACAATCTAGTGGAACTTTTATTTATACCCACGATGCCAGTGAAACAACAACTGATAGTTTTACATATCGACTCACTGATACTTTCACCACCACAGATGTACTTGTTACAATTAATATAATTCCAGTTAATGACTGCCCATCAGTTACTAGTCCACCTATTCCTGATATTAATGTACTTGAAGATGCTGCAGACACTGTTAGAAATTTAAACTCGTATTTCACTGATGCTGAAAATGATCCTTTATCATATTCATTTATAAATGACGATACAAGTCTAGCTACTGTAACTCTGTCATCGGCATCTTTAACAATCGATTATATCCCTGAGCAAAATGGAACAACCACAATAACCATATTTGTAGATGACACGCAGGGTTGTAATACCACTCAAGATGTTTTTATTGTTAATGTAGCAGATGTAAATGATGTGCCTGTCTCAACCGGTAATTCACTTATTGTAGATGAGGGAGGCACAGTCACAACCACTACAAGTAGATTCTCAAGCTTATTAGATAATGACACAGACCCAGAAGGCGAAACCTTAAAAGCAATACTTGTAACACCTCCTGTAAATGGTAGCTTAACATTACTTTCTTCAGGTACGTTTCAGTATGTTCATAACGGGTCGGAAACTACAACAGATTCCTTTCAATATAAAGCGAATGATGAAATTGATGATGGGAATACAGTTACAGTAAGCATAACAATAAATCCAGTGAATGATTGCCCTGTTTGGAATGATGCTACATTTGCAACTCAAATTAATACAGTTACAAGGAATGAGGAGTTTACCGCATTCAATTGGGCAACTCCAATACAAAATTACATTACAGATCCAGATCACATCTCACACACAATTACGGTGTCCTATACCAATAGCGATATTGTTTCTATAACACTAGATGGTTCTGGACGTTTGAGTTACACAAGCATCCCTAATCAAAATGGAAGCTCTACCGGTACAATAACCATCGACGACTTAACATGTAAAATATACCAACCCATAAGCATAACAATAACACCTGTTAATGATTGCCCTACACTCGATAATGCATTACCAGATATTTCAGTAACTGAGGATGATCCTGATAGATACATTCCACTGGCTAATATATTTTCAGATGTTGATGTAGCAGATGTTCTAACCTACACCGCTACACCAGGGGATCCAAGCTTGATTGCAACAAGTATTACTTCAACAGCTTTAATTATAGATTTTTTACTTAATCAAAACGGAAGTACTTTTATTGTCTTATCAGTAGACGATGGAACTGCTTCTTGTACTATTGATGATATATTTAATGTTAGTGTAGTTCAAGTAAATGATCCACCTACAGGAGCATCTGATATTATTAGTGTTGTAAATGGAGGAACCACAAGTCAACTTAATGATGGAATATTTTCAGTATTAAATAATGATACTGATCCTGAGAGTGATTCCATGACTGCAGTCAAAGTTACAGACCCAATTAATGGAACATTAACATCATTCTCAAGCAATGGAAACTTTACTTACACACATGATGGAACTGCAACTATAACAGATAGTTTTACCTATACACCCCGAGATAGATTTAGTATTGGAAATACAACAACAGTAACAATATATATTAATAATTTACCTGTTGGGGTAACAGAAACTATTCAAGTGTTTGAGGGAGGTACTGCGACTGTAACAACAAATGCATCAACCAGTGTTTTATCTAATGATACAGACACAGATGCTGGAGATGCAGCAAATTTAACAGCTGCTATTGCTACAAGTCCTGCTTTTGGTACTCTTCTATTAAACTCAGACGGTTCATTTGTTTATACCCATGATGATACAGAAAACTTCACAGACAGTTTTACCTACATACCTTTTGATTTAAAAGGTTACGGTTTACCTACCACGGTGACTATTTCAGTATCAAATACAAATGACGCTCCTATTGCTTATCCAGATAGTATAATTGTTGGTTTAGGATCAACAATCTCCTTATTGTCAGATGGAACAAACAACGTATTACTGAATGATACTGACACTGATGGTGATGTATTATCAGCAACACTTGTCTCATCTGCTAGTTTTGGAACAATTACTCTTAACCCCGGAGGTACTTTCAGTTATGTACAAGGTGGAGTGATGAATGGTGGTGATAGTTTTTCTTACAAAGCAAATGACGGTGCATTGGATAGCAATGTTGTTTCTGTTACGATAGCATTAACCTGTTCACCTTGTACAGAATCTACTATTGAAGGAGGAAGTAATGGCGTTGTCTTTACTTATAAAGGGTGTAATTGTAGAGATTATGATGTTTATGTTCCAAAAGGGAAAACATTTATTTTTTGCCACTTAAATAACTCAATATCAATTAGTCAAGGAAGTTTTACAGTAATAACAACTAAAGTGTGTAATTGATCTTGGGGTGGCTTCCTAGTTTTCGTTTGAATCAGTAGTTTCTAAAATCTTTCCGTTTTTATACACAACTTGCTGTTTAAGTGCTCCACTGGAGAAAAAGTCTTCCCAGACACCGTCTTTTCTTCCCTGTAAATCAAACTTGAATCTCTTTCGTAATTTACCATTGGAAAAATAAAATAAATTTTCGCCACCTAAAATTCCTTTTGAAAAATAATTTTGTTCTTTTAAAATACCATTGCTCCAATAAACCATCCTTTTCCCTTGAAAATTTCCGTTAATGTAATTAACTGATTCATAAAGCTGTCCATTATCATAGTACTTCTCCTCCAGACCGTTAAGAACTCCATTTTGATAAAACATACTATGAACCAAAGATCCATTAAGGTTGTATTCTGAATACCCTTCATGAATTAGTCCTTCAAGAAGATTAAATTCCATCAATAGGCTCTCACCGTCCTCAGCAAATTTATAAACCATACCAGAATATGGTTTTCCATCTAAATAATGAATAGATTTATTATCCACTGTTTCAATTATCAATTCATCCAAAGAAATACCTTTATCCAAGGAACAACCAGAAATAAATGTGAATAGAATAAAAGTAATTGAAAAAGTTAAACTTATTTTTTTCATATTTTTTTTTAAGATATAAATTATTTGCTTCCTGGATTAATTAACTCTAGTTAATCCGTATTTTAAGTGGTAAACTCGTAGGTTAAAAATAAAAGGTTATTCTTCTCGAAACTAAGAGTCGTAAACTAATAAATAAATTCAATAGTTTGTTTTTCTATGTGCACTAACTATACTTGGCTTAACTGAAAAGTAATGTCAAACACATTCACATCAATTCTACAAAATCCGTGGATAGAATATCTAACCAAATAATCAAACATGCTAAACATCACAAATCAATATGGACTTTTTAAGAGAATATAAAGGTTTATCATTCTTTGGAATAAATTCTTGAGCCACCACACCATTGTAGCCTGAGTCAACAATAGCTTTCATTATTGCTGGATAAAAAAGTTCTTGAGTTTCATCAATTTCATTTCTTCCGGGAACACCTGCTGTATGATAATGTCCAAAATATTGATGATCATTTGTTATGGTTCTGATGATGTCTCCTTCAGAAATCTGCATATGATAAATATCATAAAGTAACTTAAAGTTTGGAGAGTCTAGACGTTTGCACAATTCAATTCCCCAACGGGTATTGTCGCACATGTAATCGGGATGATTGATTTTGGAATTAAACAATTCCATTTGAATCATGACACCCAATTTTTCTGCCAATGGCAATATTTTTTGTAAGCCAGTAATACAATTTTCTAGACCCGTTTCATCATCCATTCCTCTCTTGTTTCCACTAAAACAAATAAGATTAGAAAAACCAGCCTGAGCAACTTGATTGATGTGCTTGGTGTAGTTATCTATGAGTAATGGATGATATTTTGGGTCATTAAAACCCTTTGTCAAACTAATTTCAGCTCCATTACACATAGTAGATTCTAAACCGTATTTTTTCAAGGTGTCCCATCCTTCTGGGCCTATTAAATCAATACCCATCAGACCAAATTCTTTTGCAACGACACACAACTCCTCCAAGCTTAAATCTGGATAGCACCACTGACATACGGAATGGTTGATATTTCCTTTCAATTGACTTGACACCTCGTTAGCCTCTTGTTTGGAAAATCCTGTTGATCCTATGAATACAGTTGGCGCACTTGCAGCTAATGTTTTAATAAGGTCTCGTCTTTGCATATTATTTTTTTAATCATTTAAATATGTGTACAGTTTAGCGAACGTCGGATCGAATGACAATCGCATGCAAAAGTTTTTGAGAAAATCTTTTAACAAACACTCCAATTTTTTCCTTTTTCCCAAATGAAATTTCCCATTTTTTGGTTCGTATTGCACGAATCATTTTCTGGCAAAAATGAGCCACTTCCAAGCCGTTTTGAGTACCAGGATCATCGTGATCTAGAGGCTCTCCTGTTCCAGTCAATGCATTGACTGTTACTTGAGTTTGAACAAAACCCGGACAGATAAGTGTAACGTCCACATTATCCTTTTGATGTTCCATGCGGAGCACATCAAAAAAGCCATGGAGCGCATGTTTTGCTCCACAATAACCCGATCGAAAAGGTGACCCAAATTTCCCCATGACACTTGTAACTACTGCAAAGTGACCTTTTCCTTGGTCAATAAAATGGGGAAGCAACGCTTTGGTTAAAGCTAAAGTTCCAAGGTAGTTTATGTTGATTAGTTCTTGGTAAACATGAAATTTTGTTTCGGCAATCAAGGATCTTTGACTTACTCCTCCATTATTTATTAAAAGGTCTATTGATCCAAAGAATGCCAGTGCTTTTTTTACGTAATTTTCCATTAAATCAAAATTTTTTAAATCCAAGGGAAGTACTTTTATATTCTCTGGATAATCACAGGAATTTTTTACCGCTTTTAGTTCAGCATCACGACGAGATGACAAAATCAATAATTTTCCTTGTTTAGAATATTGCTTTGCTAGTTCTGCACCAATCCCAGATGATGCTCCTGTAATCCATATGACTTGATTCATTCTGTTTTTATTTTACAACTCCCAACCTTCACGGTAATCACGCCCAACAAATTGATTAGCATCTTTCAGATTGGTAATTTGCATATTATCTCCATCCCAAAGTAATTTCTTGCGTCCGTAATACTCCATACTTTTGGTTCCTTTTCGAAGCAGATAACTCCGAATTGCAATATTTCCCATTAAAACAGTTTCGGTTAAAGGACCAGAATAATCAAAAGAAGAAGTTAATGACCTATGTAGATCACTATTGAAACCTGACTTTATGGCATCAATCCATTGCTGCTGATGTCCAAAATCGGGTAATGTTTGTTTGGGTTGGTCAAATGTTAAGGTAGGCTCACCTTTCCTAAATAATTTAGGGTTATACCCGTAAACTCCAGTAGTAATAACTCCGTATTCTCCTATCATCATTACTCCATTTCCTCCTCCAGGTTCCCCAATATCCTCTGTAATTGGAATTAAATCTGGGCGGGCAGGGCGAATTCCTCCATCGGTCCAAGTCATAACCATTGGAATATCGTTTTTTTCAGTAGAGTCAAAGTTAATAGTCACTGAAGAAGATGGAGGACATCCCTCTGGGATATATTCTGGAGTCCACATTTTGGTGTAAACACTTCCAACACTACATTCTACGGCAGTTGGATAATGCAAACCTAAGGCACGAAATGGAATATCAATAATATGGCATCCCATATCCCCCAAAGCTCCAGTTCCATACTCCCACCAGCCTCTCCAATTGAAAGGATGTAATGAAGAACTAAAGGGACTTTTTTTTGCGGGACCTAACCATAAATCCCAAGCCAGCTGATCAGGTTTGTTTTGTGGATCTGATGGAGGTTTTGGAATACCTTGAGGCCAAACTGGACGATTTGTCCATACTTTTACTTCCGATACTTTTCCAATTAAACCAGAATCAATCCATTCTTGAACCTTGAGTTGAGCTGGATTTGAAGCTCCTTGATTTCCCATTTGACTGACAATTTTATTAACCCGCGCTTTTTCAGTTAATAACCGAGCTTCCCTAATATTATGGGTCAATGGTTTTTGAATATAAACATGAATTCCTCGACTCATAGCTTCCATTGCAATTATACCATGGGTATGATCGGGAGTTGAAACTGTTATTGCATCAAGATTTTTCTCTGTATCGAAAAGCCTTCTGAAATCATCATAAAAGTTTGCTTTGGGAAAATCTTTAATTGTGTCCAAAACCCCATGTTTTCCTTGAGGATCAATATCGCATAGGGCAACTACTCGTTCTCTTCCATTTACTGAAGCATTGATAATATCACTACGCCCTTTTCCACCAACTCCTATTCCAGCAATATTGAGTTGATCACTAGGAGCTAAAAAACCTTGACCACCTAGAACGTGACGAGGAACAATCATGATTGATGACGCAAGAATTCCTTTTTTGAGAAAGGTTCTTCTTGAATTGTTTTTGGAATTTTTTGATTTCATATAAATGTTTTTAAAATAAAAAAGTACAAAAAAAAAATAAGAGATAAGAGATTAAGGTGTTCTAAATTTTCCAAGCCATTTAGATTCCTGCTTTTTGAACAAAACTCGAATGTGTGAAGGGCGTTTTAATTGAAGATATTCTATTTGTGTAGCCTCAAAAATAATTTTCAAGAAATAATGATTTCCTTTCAAGAAATCAACAGAAACATCTGATTCGATTAAAGTCCCCGGAGCTAATCGTGTGGTGTAGTCCCTCTGAGATGCGGTAGGTTGTTGATTGAATAAAGAATTGTCTTCAGTCATTTGAATACAGGTTGCTTGAACACGAATTTGCGTTAGTTTCTCAGGGTCATAAAAAAGCAGTTCTACATTTTTATTGTTTTCTAAACTCAAAACCTTTTGAGAACGCGCATCTGTATAAATAGTAAATTCCTTTTTTTTGGAATCATAATCTCTGAGTACAACCACTCTAAGCTCAGGAATGTTACTATTTGAAGTTGCTAAGTTAAAAAAACGAAAACTATGCTTTTTTTCATTCAATGCACGAGTCCACTCCTGATCGCAATTATTGAGTATTCGATAGAGCATCAATTAGCATTATTAAGTTTCTCCCATTTCCTTACTCTGAGTTGGGCATTTAACTCGATATCTTTCCAAAATAAATTTACGTCAGCAAAGTGATAACTTTTTATAAATGAAAGCCAAAAACGCTTCGGGATTTTGGGTACAGAGGACCATAGTAAACCATCTATTACTTCGATGTCAATTGCATTTTCATAGATAACACCATCAGCATTAAGAGTTCCAAGATGGCTTTCTCTAGAGGTTTTTATTTCATCATTCCATGAAATGGGGTTTGTTGTAACTCCGCCTTTGTACCATTTCTCATAGGTTTTAGGAAAATTCTTTCGCTTGTAGGTATTCCAACTTACAAATCCACCTATTTGATCGGGTTGGGTCATCGGTTTTATGGTTTTAAAATCCTCAACCTTCACTCGAATCCCAGGAAGATAAGCAGCTATCAAGCGACTTTGAAGGTCTTTCTCGTCAAAATAATCTTTGACTAACTCCTTTGCCATAATACTTCCCTGACTGTGACCGGCAATGATTATTGCTTTGCCATTATTATAATTTTTCAAATAAAACTCAAAAGCTCTTGACACATCATGATAAGCAACCTTCCATGAAGCCGGACCATCCTCGTCATAAGGAGCCACATAAGATTTATAATGGGCTTGTCTGTAATATGGAACATAAATATTACCCGCTTTTGCCCAACTAGAGGCTTGAAATTTAACAGATTTCATAAGAACATCTTCCCTTAAATCTTTACGCCTTAGATCTGCGTTCCAAAGTGAATCCTTTTTGTCAGTCAATAGGGTTGGATAAATGAAAAAAACATCAGCATTATGAAGTTTAGGTTCTCCAGTTATTTCTTTTAATGCTTCAGGGTATTGTCCTGGAAGAACAGCCCAAGAATCTAAATTTGAATAATCGGGTGCTTCGGGTATCGGAGTTTCTGAGAATGGAAGAGTTTTATACGAAGTTTTACAACTAAGTAATAAAATCATTGAAAAAAAAAGTGATATTTTGATTCGCAATTTTTTTTATAAATATAGTGTTTTTTAAATTTTAATTTCAGGTGTTTTTTACTGAAATAATTCTAAAAAACATAAGATAAAAGCAGCAGCAACATTTTCTAACATAGTTTTTCTTAACTTTAATCATTAAAAAAAATTTTATGAAAACACTATTCATTCTTATCGTAAATTTATCATTAGTTGTCTTTCTAATTTCATGTGATACAAAACCCAAAAAAGAAAAACATGCAGAAGTTTCCGTTGAAATGAAAAAAATTAATGATACACTCCTCCGAGCAACCATAACAACTGTTATGGATAAAGATGGGAATGCAACAGAAGAGGTTAAAGTAATTGAGGGTACTCCCGGGGTAGTAAAGGCGAAATTTGAAGAGCATAAAAGTAAAGTTTTGCATGACAAACCTCATCAAATTCATCAAAAAGTAGAGAAGAAATTACAATTTTCACTTGAAGCAAAAAGCGGAAGTGACACAAGTGGAATCATAAATTTATCTGAAAAAGAAGGGTATGTAACCTTAGAGGCACACATTAATGGTTTGGATAAGGGCATTCATGCTATACACATCCACGAAAAAGCCGATTGTAGTGCTGATAATGGAAAATCAGCTGGAGGACATTGGAATCCCACGTTTCAAGCTCATGGAGCCTGGGGTGACGCAAACGGTTTTCACCGTGGAGATATTGGTAACTTTATTGCTGATACTAACGGTCACGGTATGATTACATTTAAAACAGACCTATGGTGTCTTGGTTGTGATGACAAAGAAAAAAATCTCATGGGAAAGGCAATAATCGTACATCAAGGCGAAGATGATCTAACCTCTCAGCCCTCTGGTGCAGCTGGCGCAAGAGTTAGTTGTGCTGGTATCATAAAATAAAAAACTCCCCCATTAAAAAAATAATTAAAACCCACTAAGTATATAAATCTAGATGCGCTTAAATGAAAATGATTTTTTGCAATTGCTCGAAAAGCATCAAAACATTATTCATAAAATATGTCGCATCTATGCATATGATAACTCAAATCAGAAAGATCTCTTTCAAGAAATCAGTATTCAACTATGGAAATCATATCCAACTTTCAAAGGGAAATCAAAATTTTCAACTTGGATGTATCGTGTTGGTTTAAATACTGCAATAACACTTTACAGAAAAAATAAAAAAACTATTCATGGAGAGGACTATTCAAAACTTTTAGAATTAAAAGCTGATGACGGATATGATGAAACCAAAGAGAATCAGATCAAGTGGTTGTACCAAAAAATAAATACATTCTCTGAAATAGAGAAAGCCCTCATTTTGTTGTATCTGGAAGATAAAAAATATTCAGAAATAGCTGAAACCATGGGGATATCAGAAATCAATTCCCGAGTCAAAATTAGTAGATTAAAAAGAAAATTAAAAACCATGCTGGAGCAATAAAATCATGAATAAACTAGATGCTTTAAAGAAAGAGTGGAAAAATCAAAAATTTGACATACAGTTATCCAAAGGTGAATTACATCAACTAATACAAAAAAAGTCGGTTTCTTCAATCAAATGGATTTTTATATTCAGCTGTTTTGAGTTTTTTGCTTATCTACTTTTTCCGTTTTTTATTCCAGATTATTTTGAAGCTTTTGAATACTACAGAAGCATACATCTTTATAATTTTTCGATCCTAGTAAATACTCTTGGTTACATTATACTCTCTTATTTTATGGTGCAGTTTTATCTGAATTATCGAAAAATTAAAATCTCAAACTCTATTGCCTTTTTAATTGAAACTATTATTGCTTCCAGAAAATCAGTAAATAAATACGTTGCTTACAACATCAGTTTGTTTCTTTTATTTATTATTGTTGTTTTAATTAACGCATTTAAGTACGATGAAAATTACATTGAACTCCTGAGTTTTAGATCCACATTAAATGATGGGGCAATTGTAAAAATGGTAATTGCAATAATTGTGATTATGATAATGGTATTGTCAGTATTACTTGTTTTTTATTACATTATCTACGGAAGATATTTTTATCGATTGAAAAAACTTATTAAAGAATTAGAGGCCTAGGGTATTTACCACTCGCGCTCTTTATTTAATTCTTCTTGCTCTTTAATTTCCATGGGAGATAGAACTTTTAGAAATGAAGAATGTTGCTCAATAGCAAATTCAATTTTCTTTAAAATAGAATCAACCGATTCACCATCATAATCTATTTCTAGTGGTTCCTTAATAACCATAGATTGAAGAATTCCTTTTTTCTTAATCATCAACCCTCTCTTGTCAAAAGATCTTCTGAAACCGTCTATTACAATAGGAACTACAATAGGTTTATATTTTTTAATTATGAATGCAGTTCCTTTTCTCATGGGATGAAACGGTTTGGTTGTTCCTTGAGGAAAAGTAATGACCCAACCGTCATCTAATGCTTTCCCAATACTCGAGATATCACTAAGTTTAACTTGACGGTTTACATCCTTTCCCGATTCTCGCCAAGTACGTTCAATTGAAACAGAACCCGCATAGGCAAGTATTCTGGGAAGTATTCCCGATTTCATTGTTTCTTTTGCAGCAACATAATAGATATTCAACTTGGGGTTCCATAAATAACCAACATTCTTAATACTGTCTATTCGACCACTTAAACTCGCATTAAAAACATGAAACATAGCAACCACATCGGCAAAATAAGTTTGGTGGTTGGAAACAAAAAGTACATTTTGTTCAGCTAAATTTTTAATGATATCAGAACCTTCAATTTTCAACTCATTGAAGCTTCTGTATCGTCTGTGCGACATAAAACCCAAATATCGAATCAACATTTTTTTTAAAAAAAGTATATGACCAAAAGGATTTCTTTTTAGTATTCCCATAATTTAAAAATCTTTTAAAGATAACATTATTCTTTAAGAGCAGTAAGAATAAGTTCCTTCATTTCAGAGAGAATTGTTGCAGTTGCTCCCCATACCTTAATGTCATCATCAAAGATATACATAGGAACAATTACTTCACCAACATAAGAGGTTAAAACCGTTCCTCTAGTCTCATTAGAAGAAGACAACAAGTCCGAAAGAGGTACTTCAATAATCTTTTCAACTTCTTTAATCTCTCTTTCAAATAAAAATTTATTTTTCATTACTCCAACAAAAGGATAGACCATAAAATTACTAGGAGGAATATAAAAATCTGTCAAAGCTATTACTCTATTGATATCTGTTGAAGGTACATTAATTTCCTCATTCGCCTCTCTCAACGCAGTTTCCCAAAACGATTTATCTGACGAATCCATTTTACCTCCTGGAAAACTAATTTGACCCGAATGAACCCCAGAATAAACAGAACGTTGAATCAATACAAAATGAGTTTGACCTTCCGCACTTGGATAAAATAAAATTAAAACTGCAGACATCTTTGCCTTTTTCTTATTTGAAGGAGTATCGATCAATTCTTGAATACGAAACATAGGTGCCATTTTTTTTTGAGCTTCAATTCCTGGTAAAGGTAAATCGATTAATTTTGGAAGAAGAAATTCAAATTTTGTAAATAGCATAATCAAATGAAAAAAAAGATCTTTTTTATTGTTGTAATGTTAATTGTTGTGGGCTGTAATGAAGCACCAAAGAAAATAAAAAGTATTGAAAAAAAAGTTGAACGCAAAAAGAAAATTGTTAAAAAGAAAATTCTTTTGGAAGAACCATCACTTATTTTGGATGAAAAAACAGCAATCCCATTTCTATTTGATTACCAACAAAAAAACAAGGAAAATAAAGTTAGAATTAATACAACTTTCGGAAATATTGACCTAATTCTTTTTGATAACACACCCTATCATAGAGCAAACTTCATCTACCTTTCAAAATTAGGCTACTTCAATGACACCTTTTTTCACAGAGTTGTTCCTGATTTTATAATCCAGGGTGGTAATTCTGATCACCCCAACACTTGGTTAAAAGAAGAAAAATCGGACGATATCTAATACCTCAGAATAAGGATAAAGGATATAAACACCATCGTGGAATACTTTCAATTCCCAACAGCGAATAAAAGAACCCTCATAAACTAGCATCTCCTTATGAATTCTTTATCGTACAACAAAAAGGAGGCGCATACCATTTGGATCAGAACTTTACTCCTTTCGGAAAAGTAATTAGAGGAATGGACGTAGTTGATATAATTTGCTCACAACCGGTTGATAATAAAGAAAAATCCAATCAAAAACATTAAAATAAAAGTTAAGATTTTAAATTAGTATAAGATATTATGATTATATTTGAATAATAATAAGATTATCAAATAATGACACTTACCCAACTTAAATATATGATTTCAGTTGCTGAAGCTGGAAATTTTACAGTAGCTGCCGAAAAATCATTTGTAACACAACCTACTTTGAGTATGCAAATACAAAAACTAGAGGAAGAATTAGGAGTTCAAATCTTTAACAGAAAAAAAAAGCCCATACGATTAACCAAAATTGGATCAGAAATTCTTATTCAAGCCCGAAAAATCATATCGGAATCAAAACGAATGGAAGATGTGGTTGCTCAAGAAAAGGGATTTATTGGAGGTGAATTTACTCTTGGAATAATCCCGACCGTTATGCCTACTTTACTTCCGATGTTTTTGAATACATTCCTAAAGAGCTACCCTAAAGTCAACCTAAAAATAGAAGAACTTACAACGGTGAGTATTATTGAACGAATAGCAGAAAATAAACTTGACGCTGGAATAGCCTCAACCCCACTAAAACATGAAACTATCATAGAGCGTCCCCTTTACTATGAACCATTTGTAGCTTACATCCCACAAGGACACAGACTAGCTAAAAGTGAAAAAATTAGTGTTGATGACATTGAAAATGAAAACGTTCTATTACTAGAGGATGGGCACTGCTTCAAAAATCAAGTGTTGTCAATGTGCACTTTAACAAAAAGTGGAGTCAATAGGCAATTTAATCTTAAAAGTGGAAGTTTTGAAACCCTTGTGAATTTAGCCAACGAAGATTTAGGAATGACCTTAATACCTTATTTAAATTCAATTAATTTATCTGAGAAAAATTCTGAAAATATCAGAAATTTTCCTGCACCCTCTCCTGCCAGAGAAATAAGTATTATTTATCCCAAAAGCCAGCTTAAACTTCAAATCATTGAAGCGCTTAAAGAAAGTATATGCGGAGTAGTTCGCGGAGCAATAACATTCGAAGATGTTCAGATAATCGTACCTTAAAATGACATTTCAGATTGAAGGTGAGGGGATTGAGCCACGAAACAACGGCACCAATTTTGTAATTTTTCAAGATCTTCAACATCAACAACTTTTGTCGCTTTCCAGTATTCCTTGAAAAATAAATTGGAGTCAAAACTTACTTTTTTCAAAACCAAAATACAATACTGATAACTAGTCATATCCAATTATAAATTTTACTAAATTTAATTTGAAATTATTAAAGTAGATGTCAAAAAAATGTTAAAATTAGTAGTATGCATTGCATAATACTATTTAAAAGATATATATTTGTATAATATATTACTTTGCTAAGCATAAAACACTGAATGATTAACGTAAAAAACTATGAAAATTGAAAACACCAAAGCACAAATGCGAAAAGGGATTTTAGAATTTTGTATCCTCAAAATACTCAGCACCAGAGACAAATATGCATTTGAAATTATAGAAACCTTAAAAAAGTCAAAATTATTGGTGGTTGAGGGGACCTTGTACCCGCTTCTTACAAGATTAAAAAATGGGGGATTTTTGGAATACCGATGGGAGGAGTCATCCTCAGGTCCTCCGAGAAAATATTATTCCATCACAGAAGAAGGAAAACAATTTCTCAAAGAACTTCACTCCTCCTGGAGTGATCTAAACAAAGCAGTTACATCATTAACAAAAAAATCTTAAATAATGAACACAACTGAAACAATTCATCTTGCACATATTTTATTTCATATTGATAGCGACGCTTATGATCTACTAAAAAACTATTTAAAAAAATTAGAAAAAAGCTTTGCCAAGACCGAAGGAATACAAGAAATTCTTGAAGATATCGAGGTACGAATCGCTGAATTATTTTTACAATATACAATTACAGAAGGATATGTCATTTCGGAGCAAAATGTAAAAGATATCGTTAAAACCCTCGGTACTCCAGAAGATATCGCTGATGAAGATCCTGTTGAAGAAAGCACTAAATCAGAGTCTCAAAAAAAACTGTATCGAGATTCAGAGAATAGAATTATTGTTGGAGTTGCAAGCGGACTTGGACATTTCTTTGGAATTGAGCGGGTCTGGATACGATTAATAATAATACTTCTCATACTTTCATCTGTTGGAGGAATAATATTCATCTATCTCTTACTTTGGGCAATTGTACCAGAGGCGAATACTACCTCGGAGAAATTAAGAATGAAAGGGAAACCTGTTAACATCTCCAACATCGAAAAAAAAATCAAAGAAGGTCTGGTTGATGTGACTGACAAAGTTAAAAATGCAGATTATTCTATAACGGTAGATTCTTTAAAAAAAAACTCCGTAAAATTTTCAGAGGTGCTAGAAAAGATAGCTCAGGTATTAATAAAGATTTTTACTAGAATAATTGGTTTTTTTATGATATTCATATCAAGTATCGTTTTGATTTGCTTATTTTTTAGCTTAGCAATATTTGGTTTCATAAGCTCAATGGAGCTCCCACATGAACTTTTATTTGTGTCGATAAATTCAAGCTTACCACGATGGGGATTCTCCATATTGACATTATTAGAAGTTGGTATTCCCTTTGTCTTTATTTTTGTTCTTGGACTTAGAATGCTCACCTCAAAACGTAAATTAATGAGTAACACAACCAAATACACTTTAGGTGTAATTTGGATGACTACACTTTTAATCATTGCATTCACAGTAGCTAGTGAATTCAGATCAAAAGCATTTACCGCAAAGAATTCTCTCACCGAGCGAATTGACATCAAACTTAAAGATACATTAAAGGTAAGTATGAATAGAGTTGAATATGATAATGAAATTTTGATTTTTAATACAACTAATTTAATTTACAATGATCAAGATGAGTTAAAACTACTTAATGATGACCTTCGGCTAAACATTTCTGAAAGTCCTGATCAAACAACAGAATTAAAAATAGAAAAAGAAGCCAAAGGTTTCAGTCAAAAAAGAGCAAGAACTAATGCAAACAAGATCAACTACCACCACGAGTACTTCAACAAAAATCTATTCCTAAATGATAAATGGATTACTTCAGTAACGGAAAGTAGAAATGAACAAAAGTTAAAATTAAATTTAAGTGTATCGAATGGACAATACTTTTTTATTGATTATGAATTTGGCCCTTACATGCAGAGAAGAATAAAAAATGATCAAAATTATTCCAGAAAAAAAGTTGCTGGACATCTATGGAAAATGGATAATGGAATATTAATTTGCCAAAACTGTGTTTCTGAGGATAAAAAAATAGTGAATGATGAGGATCATATTCAAATTAAAGTATCGGATGATGAAACTAACTTTGAGCTGAACATTAGTGAAGAAGGAATTAAATTCAATAGTTTGGAAAATTAAAAACCTAAAAAAACAAGGGGTTATCATTGTTTAAAAAAGAGTTAGATATGATTGAGAAATTGCTTGTCAGAAAGCGGATAAGTACTATATTTGCGTACCGAATTTTTCGGGGTGTAGCGTAGCCCGGTCATCGCGCCTGCTTTGGGAGCAGGAGGTCGCAGGTTCGAATCCTGCCACCCCGACAATAAACTAATTTCATGAGCCTTTAGCACAATTTACGGGATGTGGCGCAGCCTGGTAGCGCACACGCCTGGGGGGCGTGGGGTCGCAGGTTCAAATCCTGTCATCCCGACTAATTTATATGTTAATGTTTTTATTTAGAGGAGCTATTAAGTTCCTCTTTTTTACTCATACACAACAATAAAATAATCAGCTTTTAATTTGAATTAAAACTCGAAATGACAAATCGATGGAAAATTAAGAGTAAAATCATAGCTAAATTTGATGTAATAATAAAATCATTTTTTTTAAATTATTTGGATTTCAATTTTTCAACCAACTCATCTTGTAAATATTTCTTTTTTTGTATTTTTAAAATTAAATACGCAGCATGAAAAAAATTCGTTTCCTAAGCCTCATATGTTATCTATTTTTTATTTCAAGTTGTGCTCAATATCATGGTCCAGAAATTAAAAACGAACAAAGTCCTAAATACATCACTGAAACTGTTGTAGACGGTATCGATATCCCTTGGGGCATGGCTTTCATTTCGAAAGATGAAATTCTAGTGACTGAGAAATCAGGTATTCTATACAGGGTTTTTAAAGGAGAAAAAACAGAGGTTTCAGGTCTACCAGAAGTATATGTACGTGGTCAGGGTGGACTCTTAGATGTTGCTACTGCTCCAGATTTCGAAACTTCAAAACTCATCTTTTTTACAGCAAGTTCTTCAGATGGTGAGAGCCCTGGTGGGAATACGGCTCTGTATTCTGCAGAGTTGGATGCTGACACACTCACAAATCTAAAAAAATTGTACAAGGGAAATGAAAACTCAAAAAAAGGACAACATTGGGGTTCTCGAATAGCCTTTGACAACAAAGGATATATTTATTTTTCTATTGGAGACCGAGGCAACAGAGAAGTTAACCCGCAAGACATTACTCGAGATGGTGGAAAGATTTACAGACTCAATCTAGACGGAAGTATTCCGACAGACAACCCCTTTTACAACGAAGAAGCGAGTAAAAAAGCTATTTACTCTTTCGGTCACCGCAATCCCCAAGGAATGTTAAAACACCCCCAAACTGGTGCAATTTGGGTTCATGAACACGGCCCAAGAGGTGGAGATGAAATCAACATCATTAGTGCAGGAAAAAACTATGGATGGCCTAAAATAACGTACGGTATCAATTACAGTGGGACTCCGATAACTAAAGATAGAGATCTTCTTGGTCTTGAACAACCATTCTATTATTGGATTCCTTCAATTGCACCATCGGGCATGGTATTTTCTACATCTGAAAATTATCCAAAATGGAAAAATAATCTCTTGGTAGGTTCATTGAAGTTTGAATATCTTGAACTTCTAGTAATTGAGAACAACAAAGTTAGAGAGCGTCACAAGATCTTAGAGGGAATTGGACGAATACGGAACGTAAAACAAGGCCCAGATGGTTTGATTTACATCGGTGTTGAGGGAAAAGGTGTTTTAAAAATTATTCCCAAGCCACCCACAAAATAATATTGTTATGAAACATCTATTTTACATCTATTGTATTGGTTTATTTGGATTCATAAGTTATTTACAACCACCAAAAACTCTGAAAAAAAGTATTTCTGACGGAAAAGAAATTTATCAAGATTTTTGTGTCCAATGCCATTTAGACAATGGAAAAGGAGTTTCAGGAACATTTCCTCCACTCGCAAAGTCTGATTATCTGCAAAACAATATCGAGGCAAGTATTCGTGGAATTAAATATGGTCAGCGAGGTAAAATAACAGTAAATGGAATAGACTACAATGGAATAATGTCTCAACAAGGTCTTGATGATGATGAAGTTGCTGATGTAATGAATTTCATTTTAAATAGCTGGAGTAATAAAGCAAAAGAACAAATAAGTATTACTCAGGTTGCTGAAGTTCAAAAAAATGAATATGCCTTTTAGAGCGTTTTTAAATTTCCTCAGAAGAAAAAATAAAACCTATGTATTGTCCTACATTGCAATTGCGTTTCTATTCATCATTTGGATTCTATTTCTGGATGCCAACTCTTGGATGACCCAAAGAGAATTGAATTTGGAAATTGAAAAGTTAGAACATCAAAAGAAACAATTAAAAAAAGCAATCAATAGAGATCAAAAAATGATTAATCAACTTGAAGACATTGATAGCTTAGAACGTTTTGCTAGAGAATATTATGGTCATAAAAAAGAAAATGAAAAAATTTTTCTAATCGACACTTCCTCTGTTGATGAAGAAAAGTGAAATTTTGACATGAAAATTTACTTTCAGATAGTAATAAATAATCGTATTTTTAAATTCTTAAATAGTCGAAGATGAGTAGAGTCATAGCGATAGCAAATCAGAAAGGTGGCGTTGGCAAAACGACCACATCGGTAAATATTGCTGCAGCCCTTGGTGTACTGGAGAAAAAAGTACTTTTAATTGATGCCGATCCTCAGGCAAATGCCACATCTGGTATTGGCATTGATGTTGAAAAACAAAAAAAAGGCACATATGAGTTACTCGAACACACTGCTAAAGTTGAGGAGACTATCATCAAAACTGAATCTCCAAATCTGTATTTAATTCCCTCTCACATAGATTTGGTTGCCATTGAAATTGAATTAGTTGACAAACATGAACGAGAATACATGCTTCGCAAAGCAATTGAAAGAGTGAGAGATCAATACGATTACATTTTTATTGATTGTGCTCCTTCTTTAGGATTGATTACTTTGAATGCTCTTTCTGCTGCCGACTCTGTATTGATTCCCATTCAGTGTGAATATTTTGCATTAGAAGGTTTAGGAAAGCTTTTAAACACCATAAAAAGTGTTCAAAAAATTCACAATAAAAACCTTGATATTGAAGGTTTGTTGTTAACGATGTATGACTCTAGACTTCGTTTATCCAACCAAGTGGTAGAAGAAGTTAAAAAACACTTTGGTAAAATGGTTTTCAAGACAATCATTCAAAGAAACATTAGACTAAGCGAAGCACCTAGTTTTGGAGAAAATATTATCCAGTATGACGCAACAAGCAAAGGAGCTCAGAATTACCTCAGTTTAGCACAGGAAGTACTCAAAAAAAATAAAGAAAAATAGAAATGTCCAAAACAAATAAAAAACAAGCTTTAGGTCGTGGATTATCTGCTTTACTTCAAGATTCAAAAAACGACATCAAGTCTGCAAGTGATAAAAATACAGATCAAGTCATTGGCAATGTAATTAATTTGGAACTAAATCTAATTGAAGTAAATCCATTTCAACCAAGAACACAATTCAACGATGAAGCATTGAAGCAATTAGCTTCATCAATCAAAGAGCTCGGAGTTATTCAACCCATAACGGTTCGAAAAATAAACTCGAATCAATATCAGCTGGTTTCAGGAGAACGAAGATTCCGTGCTGCCAAGTTAATTGGCCTTTCTTCGGTTCCCGCATTTGTAAGGTTAGCTAATGATCAGGAATCATTAGAAATGGCATTGGTTGAAAATATTCAAAGACAGGATCTAGATTCCATTGAAATTGCTTTGTCTTATCAACGTTTAATCGAAGAAATTAAACTTACACAAGAAGCGCTTAGTGAGCGAGTAGGAAAAAAAAGATCTACAATAACAAACTATCTGCGGTTATTAAAACTTGATCCAATCATACAAACAGGTATTCGCGATGGATTCCTTTCAATGGCGCATGGTAGAGCCTTGCTAGCTATAGAAGAAAGAGATGATCAGTTAACAGTTTACGAACGAATAATCACAGGAGAATTAAGTGTTCGAAAAACCGAAGCAATTGTAAAAGGTTTAAAAGAAGGAACTTCTAAGAAAGTTACCCACAAACCCTTATTTATTCAAGAGGGTATTGATGATTTTGGGAATTATTTCAATTCAAAAGTTTCCATCAGCTACAAACAAGATGGCAAAGGGATTATTCAAATTCCTTTTGATTCTCAACAAGATTTCAGTCGCATGAAAAAGTTGTTGAATCGTGAAAAATAAAATTACTTTAATCTTAATACTACTTTTTTCATTTAGTTTTGTTTTTGCACAAAAGACTCAAAAGGATACTTTAACACGGAAACAACTTTTAATCAAAGACCCCTTGACACCTTCTAAAGCAGCATTTTACTCCACTGTAGTTCCGGGATTAGGACAAATTTACACCCGAAAATACTGGAAACTACCCATTATTTATGGAGCTTTGGGAACCTCGGGATATTACTATTTTTACCAAAGTAAAAAAATGAAAGTCTTTCGAGATGTTTATAAAAGAAGAATTGCAGGTTACACAGATGATATCTATGCAAGACGTATTTTTCAGAACGACCAACTAATTCAAGGAATGAATTTTCATAAACGATACAGAGATTTATCGGTTTTATTTTTTATGGGATTTTATCTTTTAAACATACTGGACGCGAATGTTGGAGCACATTTAATGCAATTCAACGTCGACAATAAATTGACTTTCCGGCCTCATCTTGAACCTGATTTCTTAGATTCCAATCTAAATTATGGTCTTACGCTAAATATAAAACTTTAAATCATGAAGATAGCACTTTTAGGATATGGAAGAATGGGAAAGGCCATAGAACTAATAGCCGTTGAACGAGGACATTATGTGGTTGCAAAAATCGATCAAGACGAAACCTATGGCAATCTTTCTGATGCTGATGTTGCGATTAATTTCAGTATTCCAGAAGCAGCAGCTGAAAATATCAAAACTGCTTTAAAAATTAACATCCCTGTAGTATGTGGAACAACAGGATGGCTAGATCAACTGAAAGAAGTAGAGGATTTTTGTAAAGCTAAAGAAAGTGCATTTATTTATGCTTCAAATTTTAGTGTAGGAGTAAATCTGTTTTTTAAACTCAATGAAGTTTTAGCCAAACTAATGTCCTCTCACAAAAGATATCAGATCACAATGAAAGAGATTCACCACATACACAAACTTGATGCACCAAGTGGAACTGCCATAACTCTAGCCGAAGGAATTGTTGACCAATCAGATTATACACAATGGACACTTGATAAAGCAACAAAAGAAAACATGCTCCCCATTGAAGTTGAGCGGACTGGAGAAGTGCCTGGTAATCACGCTATTAAATATGAGTCAAGTGTTGATTCTATTACTATAGAACACGAAGCCCATTCGCGGAATGGCTTTGCACTTGGGGCAGTTATTGCTGCTGAATGGATACAAAATAAAAAAGGTGTTTTTTCTATGAACGATGTACTCAGTCTTATATAAAACGTAACAAAAAAGTAAAACTATCGTCTAAACAACTAAATGCAAAACTTAGATTATGACAACATTCCAATGGTTTTTATTCTTCCTAATTATTCAAGTAATTCATTTCTTGGGAACCTTTCAATTGTACAAAAAAGCTGGAAGAAAAAGTTGGGAAGCAATCATACCTATTTACAATGCTATTGTATTAATGCAGATTATCCGAAGACCTAAATGGTGGGTTATTTTACTTTTTATACCAATCATCAACTTGCTAATGTTTCCTGTTGTATGGGTTGAAACGCTTAGAAGTTTTGGTAAAAATACTTCAAAAGACGCTTTACTAGGCATTTTAACTTTAGGGTTCTACCTATTTGTGGTAAATTTTGATCCAAAAACAACTTACAATCAGGATCGTGATCTTAGCCCCAAAACTTGGTTTGGAGAATGGGTAAATGCGATATTGTTTGCTATCATAGCTGCAACATTGGTACACAACTACTTCATACAACCTTACATCATACCTACTGGATCACTCGAAAAAACTTTGTTGATTGGAGACTTTTTATTTGTAAGTAAATTCCATTACGGTGCCCGCACCCCTACCTCTGCTGTTTCTTTTCCTATGGTACACGACACCATACCAATCATCAAAACAAGATCATATCTAAAAAAACCACAACTCCCATACTTTAGGCTTCCAGGATTTCAAGAAGTAAAAAGAAACGACATTGTTGTTTTTAGTTGGCCTGCTGATACAGTTAGGAAGTTTTTTGTAAAAGAAAAAGGAATAAAAAAACCAATTGACAAAAAATCCAACTATGTAAAAAGATGTGTTGGAATTCCTGGAGACACTCTTGAAATCATTAATGGTTTTGTGCATATCAATGGAATACAAAATAAACTTCCAGAACGAGCCAGAACGCAATACTCTCATTTTGGTTTCAACAAAAAAGGAGTGTCCTCTAAAATGCTTTTAGATAATGGCTATAAAAATTTCACCAGAAAATATAGGGTTGAAAATATTACTCAAGAAAGTTATGACGCAATAGCCCCCTACATATTAGGGAGAATAACAAATGATATCAATAATTTTATAGTAATAACTCCATCGGCTGGTTTACCTCCTAGGTTACTCGGTAAACTAAGATTGAGAGCCAAAGAACTTTTGGATATTCAGAAAGAACTTACCCTGACCCTAAAAGAAGCTCGAGAACTTCAAGAAAAAGGAATTTTAGATAGTATTGTCAGAAAAATAACCAAAACAAAAACAGCGAATTCTAACTTTTTCCCAAATGAAATTCCTTTCGACTGGAATGAAGACAACTTTGGGCCAATCTTAATCCCAAAATCTGGGATGACTGTAGAACTCAATAAGAGTAATCTCCCACTCTACAAAAAAATTATTCGCGAGTATGAAAACAATACTTTAACCAAAAAAGGTTCATCTCTTTATATTAATGGAAAGGAGACCACGACATACACCTTTAAAAAAGACTACTTTTGGATGATGGGAGATAATCGCCATCGATCTGAAGACAGTCGTTACTGGGGGTATGTTCCAGATGATCATGTTCTAGGAAAACCGATACTGATATGGTTTAGTATTGACGGAATTAATGATGGAATTAAAAACTGGAAAATTCGCTGGGATCGACTCATGACAACCGTAAGTGGAAGTGGAAAACCCACTTCGTTTTTTCCTTATGTAATGGCTCTAATTATTGGATGGCAGATTTTTATTTATGTACAAAAACGAAGAAAAGCATAGTGTGTCAATCGAAATCATCAGTTCCTATATTCCCAATATTGCCACTATGGCGTTTCTATCAAGACAGGAAAAAGCAGTAATTCAAACTGATGCTTTTTATCAAAAACAAACCTACAGAAATCGCACCACTATTGCTGGAGCGAATGGAATCATAAATTTAAGTATTCCTGTCAACCGAAGCTCAAAAGAAGTCCGTTTGAAAGATAATGAGGTTAGTATCAATTACGATGAACAATGGCAAAATAACCATTGGAAATCATTTAAAAGTGCATACAGCTCTTCTCCTTTTTTTGAGTATTATGAAAATGGTCTGAAAGAAGTATTTTTTACACATAAATCCAACTTAATTGATTTCAATACAAGCTTGCTCTATTTATTTTTAGAATGGTGTGAAATAGAAGTTAGAATATCAATGAGTCAAGAAAAAGTTATTTTCCATCCAACCACAAATATGCTCATATCCTCAAAGGAAGTTCCTCCTTTAGCCTTTCCAAAATACACTCAAGTATTCGATAATAAATTTGGCTTTTTACCAAACTTAAGTATTTTGGATCTTGTAAGTAATTTAGGTCCTGAAAGTTCTTCTTATCTAAATCTTATTGATATCAGTCCCATGCTAGAGTAGTAATTATGGGTAAATGATCCGATAATTCAATGTCATAGGAATTAAAAGTGTTGACTTTAAAACTGGGATCTGTAAATATAAAGTCGATTCGTAAAGGAAAAAAATAAAAATTGAAGGTAGTACCAAGCCCAGTCCCTGCCTCAACGAAAGTATCTAAATGATTTTCTTTTAATGTCCTGTAAATTTTAGAAAACTGAGAATTATTTAGATCTGTACATATGATAGTGGGGTGATTATTTTCAATATCAATCTCCTGAAACTGTTTTATTTGTTTCAATTGCTTTTTAAAAACCTGATTAAACTTTACCTGTAGCTCCTCAGAATTGACTCTAGTAATAAGGGTATCCTGAAAATCGATTCTCAAAGACTCTAAATGTAAATTATAAACGCGAGCCTTTTTACCACGATGTTCAATATCTGAAAAAATACCACTGTTAGTAGAATTGTCAAAATTGATATATCCGCTATTGACAATTGGGAATTTAGAAAGTATTGCAACTCCAGATTTTCCATTTGACTGAATTGGCTGGATGTAACGATAAAGATAGGAAGAAAACTCAGGTGCCTCTTTTCTTGAATATTCTTGCAAACAAATAATATCGGGTTGTTCTTGATCAATAAAATTTTCAATTCTCTCTGGAACATCAACCTCTTTTATCCATCCGTATCGATTAAAAAGACGCACATTATAGGTCATTACTCTAAGTGTATTGGCATCCATACGCTCAGCATTCCTTGGAAATTGATACAAAAGACCCCATTCCCCATAACCAATCAGAAAGGTTAGCATAAATAATAAAAAGGCCCATTTCATTTTTAGAAGCCAGTATACAAAGAAGCCAACATTAATCAATACTAAAGCTGGAACAAACAAGTTTAAAATTGAAAACTCAAAAAAAGAGGGAATACTTCCCATCAACATCAATTGAAAAATCAATAACGGAATGTTAATCAGAAGCACAATTTTTTCAAAAAAGGTTAATTTCATTTTGTCATTGTGGAGTTTTAATTATTTTTCCCTGCTTTAAATAAAAAGTCTTTTTCTTTTTGTGTTAGACTCTCATAACCCGATTTACTTATTTTATCAAGAATTGTATCAATTTCTTCTTGCTGCAAATTACTAGGATTTTGTTTTGACCTATTTTTTGACCGATGAACGGTTCGCAAATTGTTCTTTTTATTTAGAACAAAAAATGAATTAACATAACCCCACATACGGTCCAAAACAGCACCAATATCATTCCCTTTTTGCAATTGATTTGCATAGATAAAACCAATTAAAGCACCGCCCAAATGAGCTAATCGACCACCAGCATTTCCATTGGGTATTTGAAGAACATCGAGAATCACTAGCGCAATTCCAATGTACTGTAGTTTGATATTAAAGAAAACAACTCTAACCTCTTGATTGGGAGTGTAGGTTGCAACAAAAATTAAAATTGACATAACCCCAGCCGAAGACCCTACCAATGGCGGAAATATTCCATTAAAAACCGGGAACACATTGTAGCTTATTAAAAAAACTAAACCTCCTGTAATAATTCCAAGAAAAAAATTTTTAAGAAACTGCCTCTCCGAAAATAAATTCAAGTACAAGCGAGATGCAAAAAATAGAAGTAACATATTCCAAAGAATATGACTAAAACCTCCATGCAAAAAACCATAAGTTATTAGCGTCCATGGACGATAGAAAATCAAATCGAGATTTGGAAGCAATTCAAACCATGAAAAAAAAGATGCACTTGGGATTTTAAAAAGATAAAAAAGAGTTTGAAGAAAGAAAGGAACAACGAAAAAAAAGACATTAACTACAATCAGTTTTTCAGCAATTGAAAATCTTTTAAATTTATATTTAAAGTTATTAAAAGTATTCATAAGTCCCATCTGTTTTTATTGAACTGACCCCTTTTCCAATAACGCATCATAATAAAACCCGTTATTGCTCCTCCCAAGTGAGCAAAGTGAGCAATAGGTCCAATTGAGAAAGAACTAAATCCAAAGAAAAGGTCGCCCAATATCATAAAAGGAATCAAATACTTAGCTTTAACGGGAACAGGAATGAACATCAAAAACAACTCGGCATTAGGAAACAACATTGCAAAAGCAACTAAAATACCATACAAGGCACCAGAGGCACCAACCATTGAGGCATAATAAGATTGGTAAAATCCAGACAATTGATCTTCACCAATACTATCTAATATTGAACTACGATATTGTCCGCTGTTGAGAATTGTTTCAATTGCGTCTCGACCATAACCTAAACTTGTCAACTCTGAGTAAACCGAACTAAATTGAAAGTGATAGACAAATAATTGAATTATTGCAGCACCAAAACCAGCAGATAAGTAAAAAAAGATGAATTTATTTTTGCCCCACAACTGCTCTAGAGGAGAACCAAACATGTACAATCCAAACATATTGAATAAAATATGGTTAAAACTTCCATGCATAAACATATGAGTAAGAGGCTGCCAAAATTCAAAGCGAGGGTTTTTAAAATAGTGTAATGCAAACCAATTGTAAGCTTCATCGCCTAAAAGATTGACCGCTAGGAAAAAAATTCCGTTGATGATCAGTAAGTGTTTTATGGTATCGGTAATTCTTCCCATCAATTCAATTTTTTTTCTAGTTCTTCTTGAGTTAAAGTAACAAAAATCTGTTGATTAAATGGAGATACTTGAGTTTCTTTACATGCAAATAAATCATCTAAAAGTCCCCGTTGTTCCTCGGGTTTCATAGGTACACCCCTTTTGATTGATAAGGTTTTGGCTAAAGATTTAGACAACACATCAGATTGACTAAAACTATCGGCAGGTAAATCGCTTTCTAATGAAGCAAATAGATTTTCAAAAATATATGGAATTTCATTCTCAGAACTAGAAACTGGAATCCCTTTTATGATGATATCCGTTTTTGAATTCCGTTCAAAAACAAAACCTGCTTCCGAAAGAACATCCTCTAAATCATACAAAAATACTTGTTGACTAGGGTTCAATTCTAATGAATATGGAAATAATAATTGCTGACTTGCAGTTTGTTTTTGAGTAATCGTTTTTAAAAATTGCTCATACAAAATTCGCTCATGTGCTCGTTGTTGATCAATTATTAAAAGTCCTGACCCAATAGAACTTACGATGAAACGATTCATCAATTGAAAAAGTTTTACAGCATCGAAGCTTTTACCTTCAATGCTTTCATGCTCTAAAAGTTTGGGGACTGGTTGAGATTCAACTTGTACATACAAACTTTCCCAACTGGCTTCTTTGGGTTTTGAAAAACGAGGTGCATCTGGATTTTTGAACGGATTGAAGTTGGAATCTACTTCTAAATTTGGGGTTTCAGCTTGTTTTGTGATTTGATTGTAGGGCATATCCAAATTGGGATCGCGATCAAAATCTAGCGTTGGTGCAACACTAAACATACCCAGACTGTGTTTTACACAAGACCGTAAAATGGCATACAAACTTTGTTCATCTTCAAACTTAACCTCTGTTTTAGTTGGGTGAATATTAATATCAATAGTCTTGGGATCTAGATTAAAAAAGATAAAATAACCAGGAACAGTTCCCTCAGCCAGTAAACCTTCATAAGCGTTCATAATGGCGTGATGCATAAATGGGCTTTTAATGAATCTGTTATTTACAAAGAAAAATTGATGCCCACGTGTTCTCTTAGCAGCAGCTGGTTTTAAAACAAATCCAGAAACAGATGAGACCGATGTTGATTCTTCAACTGGAACTAGCTTTTCATCCATCTTAGAACCAAAAATATGACTGATTCTTCTTCGCAGGTTGGTTGCCGGTAAGTCAAATATCTCGTTCCCTCCTTGAAAAAAAGTAAATGCAATTTGTGGATGAGCTAGGGAGACCCTATGAAATTCATCAATAATGTGTCGTAATTCAACAGCATTGGATTTTAAAAAATTTCTTCGCGCAGGAATGTTAAAAAACAAATTCTTAACCGCAATAGAAGTTCCTTTGGAAGCAACAACGGGTTCTTGTTCTTGAATATCATTTCCAACAATTTTTATTTGGGTAGCTACTTCGTCTTCTGAGGTACGGGTCAACATTTCAACATGGGCAACGGCAGAAATAGATGCCAAAGCTTCACCCCTAAATCCCTTGGTGTGTAATTCAAAAAGATCAGAAGCTGATTTTATTTTAGAGGTTGCATGACGCTCAAATGCCATTCGAGCATCTGTAATACTCATCCCTTTTCCGTCATCAATAACTTGAATGAGTGTTTTTCCTCCCTCCTTGATAATCAAATGAACATAACTAGAATCTGCATCAATGGCATTTTCCAACAACTCTTTGACAACAGAGGCTGGCCGTTGAACAACCTCTCCAGCCGCAATCTGATTAGCCACATGATCCGGTAATAATGTTATGACATCTCCCATGGGTTAGGTAGAAAAGATTGATAAATCAAAATCAATAATACACAAAAAAATAAGGCATAAAACCGCTATAACAACCAATAATGTAGGATTAACTGACCGATTGGAACGGTTTCGACTATCCAAACGCGCCTCTTCCCATTTCTTCCCTAAATCATTGGAATTGTATGTCTCACGGTATTTTACAAACTTAGAATCAAAATCATAAAGGTTTTCAATCGTTTTGCCTTGATAATATCGAGGTGTGTAATTGTAACGTTTATTTCGATTAACTTTAAAAAGATTTGTTTTGAACATTAGCATTTCCCTTAAAACATAAAAATACATTGATTTTACTAAAATCCAAATTTGATTCCTCAGAACTAAGTGAAATGTTGAAAACTTATTGTTTGGAAAGAAAAGCCATTTTAAGTGCAGCAACAGCAGCCTCAATACCTTTGTTACCAAACTGACCACCAGATCGATCAATAGCTTGTTGAAGCGTGTTGTCTGTTAAAACACAAAAAATCACAGGAATCTTAGATTGAATATTTAAATCTTTTATTCCTTGAGATACTCCTTGGCAAACAAAATCAAAATGCTTGGTTTCGCCTTGAATCATACTTCCAATTACAATAACAACATCAAAGCCTTTAGATTGGGCATGTTTTGCTCCGTAAATCAACTCGAAACTTCCCGGGACATTAATTCGGGAAATATTCTTCTCCTCAACTTTATGGTTTCGCAAGGTATCATAAGCTCCCTCAAAAAGTGATTCAGTAATTTGAGTATTCCATTCAGAAACAACAAGAGCTACCAATAAATCTTCACCCGAAGGCAGTTGTCCGGGGTCATAAACGGATAAGTTAGAATTAACCGTTGCCATAAATACTATTTAAGGTTTTCTAAACGTCCGATCTGAATGTCCACTTGAACAGCCTCAGTAGAATTTGGATATTCGTCTTTAATACGCTTAAAGTAAGATAGTGCTTGACTGTTTTTTTCTAAATTACTGCTTAGCAATCCAGCTTTAAATAAATATTTAGGAGTTGTGTAGTCGTTTTCACTAGCCTTGATCGCTTTGATGTAATAATCCAGTGCATCATCCTCTTGTTCGAGTTGTGCATGTGCATCTCCAATAGAACCGTTGGCAATAGCACTCAACAAAATATCATCTGAACTAAAGTCCTTCAAATACTCTATGGCCATATTGTAATCTTTCATGTTGAGGTAGGCCATTCCTGCACTAAATGATGCAAGATCTGAAGCAGGAGTACCACTGTAGTTTTCAATAATATCCTTAAAACCATACTTTCCTTCTCCACCTCGAATCGAGCGAGCATAAAGTGAATCGCTATCTTGTCCATTAACCGCTAGATTAAAATAATATTGTGCTTGGTTCAATTCCCCAATAGCTTCTTTAGAAGTCGGTTCAACTATAAAAGATTGATATCCCAAAGAACCCAAAACTCCAACTGTCACAACACCAATTACAATCAAAATTACGTTTTGATACTTTGCAACAAACTCTTCTGCCTTAGATGCTGATGTATCGAGTGTTTCAAATACCTCAGCTGTTGTACTATCCGTTTGATTTTCGCTAACTTCAGCCTTAGTTACTGATTTTTTTGCTCCGCGTTTTTTGTATGTGGCCATCGTAGTTTTTTAAAGTCCCCAAAAATAACCTTTTTATTCTAATTCATAAAGCTCATTTTTTATATTTTAAAAGAAAACAATAATTTTAATTTTTTCTTATCTTTATACTTAACATTTTTAAGGAAAATCCGCTACTAAAAAAGTGCTTATTCATAGATTTTTTTAGGTTTTTTTAGGTTTTTTTAATCAAAACAAGGCCTTTAAAATGTTAAAAAAAATCAAAAATATACAAAAGGAATTTTTTTATTACAAATCAGTTGGAGACATTACTTTTAAACAACTGAATGAAAAATAAATCCTTTGGAAACCGAACTCAAATTCAACTAGTATTGTTTTAATTATAAAACATCTTAATGGAAATATGCAATCTCGTTGGACCGATTTCCTAAATTCTGATGGAGAAAAAAATGGAGAAATCGAGATCAGGAATTTATTGAGCCTCAAAAAACCAAAAATGAACTTCTTAAACTCTTGGAGTCGGGCTGTTCTTGTTTGTTTCATGCCTTAGAAGGGTTAAGTCAAAAAGATTTAGAAAAAGAGTTATTCATAAGGAATGTGGGACAGAGCGTTCGGGCAGCTATTGAACCGACTATTGTGCCATTATAGCTATCATGTGGGTCAAATAGTTTTTATTGGAAAAATGATTATAAGAGAAAATTGGAAATCCCTATCCATTCCTTTTTGAAAATCAGAAGCCTACAACAAAGAACGACTTTCAAAACTAAAACGAACAAGTCATTTTACTGAGGAATAAACGTCTACAAAGTTAAACGTAACCCAGAATAAATATGTCGTGTTGGAGCAGGTTCATAATAACGCCCTCCAAAAGCATTTATTCGAATATTATCGTTGTAGATAGAATTCCATATATTATTGATACCAAAAAAAGGAGTCCAAACCAAATTTCCCCTCTTAATAACATAACTCATGTTTAAGTTAGAAAGTAAATAAGAATCTTCTTTCGTTTCATTTGAATCATCGGCAAATAGACTGCTTTGGAAACGACTATTAAAAACAACTTTCCAATTTCCTTTAGTGAAATTTGATTGAACAAAAAACATGTGTTTTGGTATTCCAGGGAGTTGGTTTCCACTAAAATCGCCATTGGGTTTTTCAAAAGATTCGTAAGTAAAATCTGAATAAGTGTAAGAAATTTTTGTTTCCAAATAGACGGATCTTTTCAATGAATAAGAAACCTCCAAGCCCTTGCGATTGGTCTTCCCAGCATTCCTATAAAAATTTCGATCGGGAAATGCTTCTAATTCATAGGGAACAAGGTCATTTTTGGTTTGGGTGTTAAACAAGACAACTTCAAATTGTGATTTTTGTCCAATTGAACGAAATCCAAGCTCTGTATTTCTTGCTTTTTGGGGAGACAAATCGGTGTTAAAACCTCCCATCCCTATCGGATTTGCCGATAATTCACTCAAAACAGGGGTTTCAAAACTTGTTCCAGAAGATGCAAACAAATATTGCTTCTCATTCAACTGATAATTGACTCCTAGAGAAGAACTCCAAGCATTCAAAGAAAGTGATCCACTATCATTCCCATTAGCCAAGTACCGATCTGAAGCTTCTAGTTTGTTGGTGTCATATCGAAATCCTGCAACAATTTTTAAATTTCCAAAAGAAAGTTCATCCAACAGATAGAAGCCCAATGCATCAAATTTTTCGTATTGATCTAAGGTAAGATCCCCTCGAACCCCTTGCATGTTCATGAAGCGTTTTCGGTGATCCGATTGGCTTGCCCAACTGTAACCCAATTGAACTTGATGTCGAAATGATGTTCCCCCTTGAAAACTGAGTTGAGACCCTTGCCCAAAATACACTCGATCCAATTCAACTTGTCCTCCAAACTCAAAAGGCAATGATGTATTAAAAGCTCGGGTAGCATAAAAACCATAAGTAGAAAAAGAAAACCTAGAATTCCATTGCTGGCTAAAAGAAATACCCGATTTAAATTGCTGAACAGCCTCTTGAGTCATAAACTGAATATTGCGGTCTCGAGCCTGGAAACGTTGCGTTTGTGTTGCTTCAAAATTCAGACCCCCAGCGTCTTCGGCTATTGGGCTATCTGTAAAATTCAACAACACATTCAATTCAGCCTTTTGATTGAATCGATGTTTTATT
The DNA here is from genome assembly GCA_913020155.1 of uncultured Flavobacteriales bacterium. Lineage (GTDB taxonomy): Bacteria > Bacteroidota > Bacteroidia > Flavobacteriales > Flavobacteriaceae > Arcticimaribacter. Next base: position 91,324 of record CAJWBA010000002.1, on the reverse strand, counting down.
CGGGCATTTAGTCCACTACTTTTAAAACCGCTGTGTACTCGATATCCATTGGTCTTCATTCTATTGGCTAGTAAAATGAGTGACGTTTTTTCTTTCTTAACTCCAGCTCCTATTTGAATGTCCTGCATCCCATAGGCACCCATCGTTATTCCTGTTTTCAAATAATTACGATCCAATTCACTCTGAGTTTGTATGCTGATTACTCCCCCTGAAGCATTCCCATAAAGTATGGATGCAGGCCCCCGAATAACTTCAACAGACTCGATACTTCCCAAAGACAAATTGTCAATTTGTCCCTGACCATCAGGAGTAGTTTCGGGAATACCATCCACCAAAATTTTTATCCCCCGAATTCCAAAAGCAGCTCGAGAACCAAACCCTCTAATTGAAATTCTTAAATCTTGAGAAAAATTATTACTATTCAAAGTAAATAAACCCGGAACACCATTGAGGTAATCACTGAAATACAACTGTTGAATTTGTTTTTGAGAATCTTTAAAATCCAATTTAGAGACAGACCAAGTTGATGAATTAATCGGGTGATCATATCTGGCTACAGAAACCTCAACGACTTCTAATTTAACGGTCTGTAAAGAATCAATTTGGGCAAAAATAGGAAACTGACTTCCCAAAGAAAAAAGGAAGATATACAAGAAATTTTTCAAATGCTTTTTTTTCAAAATTAAGAAGAATTCACAACTCTAAAGCTATTAATACTTTTATTAATCTAGTAATTCTAGATAAGCTGAAAATTGAAATTATCTTCTAAACACATATTTATATCTTTGTTAAAAAACTCTAATCGGGAAGCTCTAAGTTTTTATCTTTGTGTTCATGAAACTAAAAAGCCTTTCGCTAACCCAATACAAAAATATTACCTCCAAAAACTTTGAATTCGACACGCGTATCAATTGTTTTATCGGAAATAATGGAGTTGGAAAATCTAATATTTTAGATGCAATCTACCATTTGTGTTTTGCTAAAGGATATTTTAATCCAACTGCTGTACAGAACATACAATTCAACAAAGACTATTTTGTTTTAGATGCTGTTTTTGAAAAAAATGAACGAACCGAAAAAATCTTATGTAGCCTCAAGCGTGGGCATAAAAAAACCCTTAAGCGAAACGGTAAGGTTTACGAAAAAATATCAGACCACATTGGTCTATTGCCACTTGTGATCATTTCACCCTCAGATCGGAACCTAATTAATGAAGGAAGTAGCATCAGACGAAAATTCATGGACGGGGTTATTGGTCAGACCGATCCCGTTTATCTAAATAATTTACTTGATTACACAAAAATTGTAAGTCAACGTAATGCCCTTTTAAAATATTTTGCTGTGAATCAAACTTTTGATTCAGAAACATTAGAAATTTACGATCAACAAATGATTGCTTTGGGAACTCCAATTCATGAAAAACGCAAAACCTTTCTAGAAACGTTTACATCAATTTTTGAACAACATTATCAAAGCATAAGTAAATCGCAAGAAGAAGTCACCCTTTCATATGAAAGTACCTTACTAAAAAAATCTTTTGATGAACTTCTAAAAAGCCAACTAGCTAAAGACCGCATGTTACAATTTAGCAGTACGGGTATTCATAAAGAAGATTTATTTTTCTCAATTAGCGGAGAATCCATAAAAAAGTTTGGAAGTCAAGGACAGCAAAAATCTTTTTTGATCGCACTAAAACTTGCTCAATTTGATTTCATAAAAAAACAAGCAGGAGTTGCTCCTATTGTTCTTTTAGATGATGTTTTTGATAAACTCGATCAACAACGTGTCAGTCTTATTATGCAATTGATAGAAAACAAACACTTTGGACAACTCTTTCTTTCGGATACCCATGAAGAAAGAACCTTACAAGCTTTAGAAACAACGCAATCATCGTACAAGATTTTTAATCTCAGTTAAGATTCTTATCTTTAGAAACATATTAATTTTATTCGTATTGAGCATGAAAAAGAAAATAGTTTCTTTACTTTTTTTAATATTTACCGAAGTATTAACCAGCTGTTCTAGTGTTTCACAGAAAGACTTAACCCTTTTGAATGGAACTTGGGAAATTGAAGAAGTTCAATCTCACGGAGAAATATTTAATCCAAAAAAAGGAGCTATTTTAGTTGATTTTTATAAAATAGATGCTAATCTTGGGTATCGAAAAAAATTAACCCCTAGTTTTAGAAAAAATTATTTTAGCTCAGAAGATCGATTTGATTTTATTATTGAACAAATTGAAGGGAATTTTTATCTATCCTACGACAACGCCTTGAAACCATGGAAAGAAAAAATTGTAAAAATTTCTGAGAATAATTTAGAATTGGAGCACAGCGGAAAAACCTACCGATACATTCGCCATAAAAAGATAAGTTTGTAAACCATGACAAAGAAAAAAAGATCTTTTGAACCACAATCCATCTCAGAAGTGCTTGGCGAGTTGATCGATCAAAAAAATATAAAAAGTGGAATTACAAAAATTCGCGTTGAAAAAGCGTGGAACACCACAATGGGAAAAAGTGTTGCTCAATACACTCAAAAGGTTACTTACAGAGGTACTACCCTATTTGTAAATTTAAACTCTGCGGCACTGAGAGAGGAACTTTCTTATGGATATGAAAAGATTTTGCTCCACTTAAACGAAACACTCGGCGCAAATCTTATTACCAAACTGGTACTTCGTTAAAAGATCTCTCTTTGCGAAAAATGAAAAGCACCTTCTGTGGCAGCATTTTCATCACTATCAGATCCATGAACAGCATTTTCCCCCATTGAGATAGCATACAAATTTCGGATTGTTCCTTCGGCAGCCTCCGCTGGATTTGTTACTCCTATCAATACTCGAAAATCATTTACAGCATTATCTTTTTCAAGAATAGCAGCAACTATCGGGCCTCTAGTCATGAACTTTACCAACTCTCCAAAAAAAGGACGTTCGCAATGAACGCTGTAAAATGCTTGGGCTTCGTTAAGGGTCAATTGGGTTTTCTTTAGTGCTAAAATTTTAAAACCCGCAGAAGTTATTTTTTCAAGGATAGATCCGATATGACCGTTTTCAACAGCATCAGGTTTAATCATCGTGAATGTACGATTCGTTGTCATAGAATTTTTTTTGTGATGCAAATTTATCAAAAGGAGTCGAAACTTTAGTTAGAAAGACCTTTTTTTAATTACATCAAGGAAAATAAGCTTGATCCTTTGGTTTGTTTATAAATAGTGAATACTTTAATTGTAGAAACAATAGAATTTTTTGAGAAAGGATTGGTATCTTAGCAGGGTATGAAAAACAACTTTATCCTCACTCTGAAAGAACAGCTTTCAAACCGAAAGGAAATCGTGATTATTCCACATAAAAACCCCGATGGAGATGCCCTTGGGAGTTGTTTAGGATTGAAGCATTTTTTTGATTTAATGGGTCATTCGTGCTCGGTTATTTCGCCAAACGAATATCCTGAATTTTTAGAATGGATTCCAGGTCAAGAACAAATAATAAAATACAACAAATCAGAAGAAGAGAGTGAAAAATTACTCCTAGAAGCTGATCTCATTTTTACTTTGGACTTTAATAGTTTGAGTAGAATTAAACCTATGGATGAAGTCATTGACAATTGTAGGGCAATAAAAGTTATGATTGATCATCATGAGCAACCCGATGATTATGCCGACTTGATGTATTCTGATCCCAGTCTTGGTTCTACTTGTGAAATGGTTTACAACCTTATTGAAGCACTAGACGTTTCTCTAATCAATAAAACCATCGCAACCTGTATTTATACGGGTATCATGACGGATTCAGGTTCATTCCGCTTTAAATCAACCACCGGTGTTACCCATAGTATTGTATCGAACCTCTTGGATATGGGTATCAATCATACTCAGATCCATATTAACATTTACGATACCTACAGTTTTGGTCGGCTACAACTTTTAGGTAAAGCACTAACCAACTTGGTGAAAGTTGAACCACTCAATGCAGTTTACATTACCCTAAGCCAAAAAGAGCTTACCCAATTTGATTTTAAAAAAGGAGATACAGAAGGTTTTGTAAACTATGGTCTCAGTTTAGATGGCATAAAATTTGCTGTCATCTTAATAGAAAATACGCAAGAAAAAATCATTAAAATGTCATTCCGTTCAAAAGGAGAATTTAATGTAAATCAGTTTGCTAGAAAACATTTTAATGGAGGTGGGCACCACAATGCAGCTGGTGGGGTTTCATACGAAAACTTGGAGATGACAACTCAAAAAGTTCATGAAACCATCTTACAATACAAAGACCAATTGAAATGAGTTTGCACAAATTACAATTTAATTTTATTCTACTTTTTTTAGCCATCGGTTGTACACAACACCAACCACGTAAACCCATTAACATAAAAAAAGAATCTTTTTTAAAAGGATCGGTCGAGCGAAATAAAAATATAATCAACCAACAGCAGCTACAATTTAAAAAAATCATATTTCGAGATTCAACACGCAATTACATTGCTTCTTCTACAGGTTTTTGGTATGCCTATTTAGTTGAAACAGATTCATTAAAAGTAAGACCCAAAAGAGGAGACATGGTTGGTTTTGATTACAAAATAGAAGCTCTAGATGGAAAAGTTCTGTACGATGAAATGGAACTCGGAACAGTTAGTTATTTGGTAGATAAAGAAGAATTGTTACCTGCATTACGAGAAGCTGTTAAGGTTTTAAGTGTTAATGAAGTCGCCACATTTCTTTTTCCATCACACCTTTGCTACGGATACAAGGGAGATGACGAAAAAGTTGACATTAATCAACCCCTGCGTTTTACAATAAAATTAGTCTCACATTCAATTAAAAATTAAAATGTGCATCTTTGCATCAATATCTTAAATTAATTCCATGAATAAAATCACCCATTTAATCCTATCATTACTCATTCTTGTTGGCTGTGCATCTCAATACCCAGAATTAGATTCAGGACTTTATGCTAACATTGAAACCAATAAAGGATCCATAGTTGTTTCTTTGGAACTCGAAAAAACACCTGTAACAGTTGCTAATTTTGTTTCACTCAGTGAAGGAGAAAACGAAATGGTAAGTCAGAATTTTTTAAATAAAAAATACTACGATGGTATCCTATTTCATAGAGTTATTACAGACTTTATGATTCAAGGAGGTGACCCAACTGCAACGGGATCTGGTGGGCCTGGATACAAATTCGACGATGAAGTTAATGAAGACCTGAGTCATAGTGGACCTGGAATTTTATCGATGGCAAATGCAGGGCCAGGTACCAACGGAAGTCAATTTTTTATTACTCACAAAGCAACCCCTTGGTTGGATGGAAAACACACCGTTTTTGGGAAAGTTGTAATCGGTCAGAATGTTGTTGATAGTATTGCACAAAACGACACTATCAAAAAAGTAACAATCATCCGTAAAGGTTCTGATGCAAAAAACTTTGATGCTCCCAAGATTTTCAAAGAACACTTTCAAGAAATTGAAACTGAAAAAGTAGAAAAGGAAGAAAGACGACAAGTCATTGGGTTAAACACATCAGACAAGTTTGAGGAGCAAAAAGCAAAAGCAACAACTACAGCTTCAGGACTTCAATATATTATTACAGAAAATGGATCGGGACCAAAAGCTACTACCACTAACAAAGTAAGAGCACATTACGCTGTTTACTTTGAAGACGGAAATTTACTCGAAACCAGTAAACTCGAAATTGCAGAAGCTTTGGAAGCAGTAAACGAGCAACGTAAAATTGCCAATGCTTATCGCCCCATTGAGGCTGATTGTAGCCCAGAAGCAAAAATGATTGAAGGTTTCAAAGAAGGTCTAAGACTTTTAAGGCTGGGTGATAAAGCAACTATTTTTGTACCCTACAACCTTGCATACGGAGAGGAAGGAGTACAAGGAATTCCTCCAAAATCTAACTTAATTTTTGAACTTGAAATAGTTGAGATTATTAAGTAAAAAAACAATATTGGTGAAATTGTTCCCAAAAAAAACAAGCACAACCCCTAAAAAAATCCTGATAAAACATCTTTACTTCTTGTCATTTCTTCTTCCATAAGTGTAAAGCGAGAAGAAAATAAGAATTGTTAAGCCTTCTTCACTTTGCATTGGTAAAATGAAAACATTGAAAGTACTTTTGGCACTTAGCTTCCTTCCTCAAATACTTGTGGTAAGAATATTAAGTCATTATCCTGAAAAAGTTGAGTTTTATTTTTCACAAAAAATATTCCCAATTCTTTTCAATGTTAATCAATTTTTATTCAAACACATCCCCCTCTCTTTGGGAGACTGCTTGTATTTGACTCTAGGCATTTACCTTAGTTACTCAATAGTTTATTTCATTTTTAAACACAGAAATCTCAGTTTCAAAAGTTTAATCAATCTTGGAATAACCACGAGCTTAATTTTTTTCATCTTTCAGTTAAATTGGGGCCTAAATTATTATAGAGTTCCTTTGGCAAAAAAACTAAATGTTCAAAAACAATACTCAGATTCTTTACTAATTGATTTAACGTGTCGTTTCGTACTTTTGAGCAACAATCTTCACAATCAGCTGAGTGAATCTGATACCCTGGCAATTATTATTCCCTATTCCAAAAAAAAAATAGTTGATAAAGTACACAACAACTATTCAGATTTGTGGGACAGTTCCATAAAAATTCCAAAAGTAAAAGGTTCAATTTTCAGTTTACCTTTAAGTTATATGGGATATGCAGGTTATCTCAATCCTTTTACATTAGAAGCCCAAGTTAATATGCTGATACCCAAAGTCAATTTACCCGTTACAATTGCACATGAAATGGCACATCAACTGGGTTATGCTGCAGAAAACGAAGCCAATTTTATCGCTCTAGTAAACACACTGAAAAATAAGGATCTTTTTCTAAAATATACCGCCGCACTCTTTGCGCTAAGACATTGTTTCAGCGACCTCAACAAAAGAAAACCAGATCAAGCTAAACAATTACTTCAAGAATTGAATGCTGGGATTTTTAAAAATTTAAGGGAAAACCAAATTTTTTGGGAGAAATACAAAAATCCTTTTGAACCTTTATTCAAAAGTTCCTATGACAACTATTTAAAATTAAATGGTCAGGAATCTGGAATTAAGAGCTACAATCAAATAGTAGCTTTATTAGTGGCGTTTTACAATGAAAATGAATTTGAGTTTTTAAATTAAAAAAAGCGTAAATTGAATAACTAAATTTAAACTCAATGAAACCAATTCACTTGATTTTCACTTTTTTTATTTCTTTTAGTTCTCTGGTAGCACAAGAATACTTTCCTACCAACACGGGAGTTAAAACTTTAAATTCAAAACAAATTTTAATTACTGGAGCAGTCCTACACATCAATCCACTGAGGCAATTAGAAAAGGGAATGATTCTAATTGAAAACGGGAAAATAACGAATGTTGGAAACTCAATTGCTATTCCTCGTAATGCTGTAGTTTACAATTTTGAAGGAAAGCACATTTATCCTTCTTTCATAGAGCTACATTCGAATTTTGGAGTTCCTGCCCTCAAAGGAAGTCCAAGTGGGCGCAGGAGTATCCAATACCATTCAAACAGAAAAGGGTTTTATTGGAACGATCATATCCTTGCTGACTACAACAGTCATCAGGATTTTAAATACGACCCAAAGAAAGCAAAAGAATTACGAGCATCTGGGTTTGGAGTGGTAAACAGTCACCGGAAAGAAGGGATTCATCGAGGAACAAGTCTATTGGTTGCCCTAAACGACGATCAAAACAATGGACACCGAATGTTAGAAGATCGAGCAGCACAACATCTATCCTTTAAAAAAAGTAATACCTCAGGGCAATATTATCCTGGTTCAATCATGGGAGCTATGGCGCTTATTCGCCAAGTTTATCACGATACCAAATGGTATGCAAACGGGGGTGCAAAAAACAAGGATATGGCTTTAGAGGCCATAATAAAGAACCAATCACTTCCCTCAATTTTTGAAACTTCTAACAAACTTGATGTGGCTAGGGCTGCTAAAATCGGTTATGAATTTGGAGAAAAATACATTATCAAAGCCTATGGAAATGAGTATGAACAACTCAATACTCTTAAAAAATTAAAACCACAGCTGTTGATTCCTGTCAATTTCCCTGATGCCTATGATGTTGAAGATCCCTTTTTAGCACAAAAATTATCTTTAAATCAAATGCGCTATTGGAATCAAGCTCCAACAAATCCCAAACAAATTGCAAATGCAGGCATTAAATTTGCATTTACATCCAGTGACTTAAAAAATGTAAAAGACTTTTTGCCAAACATCCGAAAAGCTGTTCAATACGGATTATCTCCTGAAAGGGCTTTGGCTTCGCTAACAACAATCCCGGCACAATTAATCAACCAAGAAGGAAAAATAGGTGAATTAAAAAAAGGAGCTTTGGCAAACTTAATAATAACCAACGGCCCTCTATTTGACAAAGAAACTGAAATCGAACAAAATTGGGTTCAGGGACATCAACACATTACAAAATCAAAACCTAAAACATCAATTGACGGAGAATATGCTCTAAATATAAAAGAAACTTCATACAAACTTGTCCTTTCAAAAAGTAAATCCAAAATAAATGCAAAAATCACCCAAGACTCTACCAAATTAAAAACAACAGCAAAATACATAAACGGATGGTTAACCCTTAGATTTTCTGACAGCACTAATGCAAAGTTTGCGCAACTTAAAACTAAAATAAACAACGCAGATAATCTAAAAGGTGACGGTATTTTCTTTGATGGAACCTATGTTAACTGGAGTGCTGATAAAGTTGAGCAAACCAAAAAAAAAGATAGTAAAAAGAAAAAAGAGGTTTTACAAAAAATACTTCCCATTACCTATCCAAACAATGGTTTTGGATTTAAAACCCTTCCCACCTCAGAAAACATTCTTTTTACCAATGTAACTGTTTGGACTAACGAAGAAGAAGGTATTCTTGAAAATGCAAGCGTTTGGGTTGTCAATGGTAAAATAAACGCAGTAGGGAAAATTGATACTGCCGAGGGTGCAAAAATTATTGATGGAACAGGAAAGCACTTAACCTCTGGAATTATCGATGAACATTCGCATATTGCTGCATCAAGTATTAATGAGGGAGGACAAAATTCTTCCGCAGAAGTTGCTATCGAGGATGTAATCAATCCAGATGACATAAACCTTTATCGAAACCTTTCGGGAGGAGTTACCACTTTACAAATCTTACATGGATCTGCTAACCCAATAGGGGGATGTTCTGCAATTATCAAACCAAAGTGGGGAGAAAGTGCTGATAAACTGCTTTACCCTAATGCAGATCTCTACATCAAATTTGCACTAGGTGAAAATGTAAAACAATCCAACTGGCAAAGTTATGGACGTTTTCCCCAAACTCGAATGGGAGTTGAACAAGTGTTTACAGATTATTTTCAAAGAGCTAAAGAATATAAGGAAACTTGGAGAAAATATAATAATTCGCCTAAAAAAATAAAAGCGAAAATAAATGCACCTCGTTATGATATTGAAATGGAAACTCTAGTTGAAATTTTAGACGGAAAACGATTTATCTCATGTCATTCTTATGTTCAAAGTGAAATTAATATGCTCATGAAAGTAGCTGATCGTTTTGGAGTTCGAATCAACACCTTTACCCATATTTTAGAGGGGTACAAAGTAGCCGACAAAATGAAAGACCACGGTGTAGGAGGATCAACATTCTCTGATTGGTGGGCTTACAAATTTGAAGTTAATGACGCAATACCATACAACGGTGCTATCATGCATAGTCAAGGGGTAACAGTTGCATTTAACTCCGATGATTCTGAAATGTCCAGGAGGCTGAATCAAGAAGCTGCAAAAGCAGTGAAATACGGAGGGGTATCTGAGGAAGATGCATGGAAATTTGTGACACTAAACCCTGCAAAATTACTTCATATTGATGATGAGGTGGGAAGTATTAAAGTTGGAAAATCTGCAGACCTTGTTCTGTGGTCTGATCATCCCATGTCTATTTACAGTATAGTTGAAAAAACCATGATTGATGGTGCTTTTTACTATGATCTTGATCGGGCAACTGCTCAAGTAGATCAAATTACCAAAGAAAAAAATAAACTGATTCAAGACATGCTTTTAGCCAAAAGTGATGGAGTACCCACTCAAAAACCAAAACAAAAAAAGAGCCTAGAATTTCATTGTGAAACCCTCGATTAAAATATTACTTATGAAAAATTACATTTGTACATTAATTGTTTTACTAAGCTGCAATAAAGGATTTGCTCAACAAACCCCTGCAGTTGATCAAAATAAAGCCATACTCATTATCGGAGCAACGGCACATATAGGAGACGGTAGCCTGATAGAAAATAGCGCCCTGGGTATTCGGGAAGGAAAAATTGTAGAAATAACAACTTCTGATCTTGTTAAAAATCAATACGATAAAACCATAAATGCTGAGGGGCAGCATCTTTACCCTGGATTTATTGCTGCAAATGCTACTGTTGGGATGGTCGAAATTGGTGCTGTTCGTGCAACAAATGATCTAAATGAAATTGGTGAGTATTTACCTCATATCCGAACAATCATAGCCTACAATGCAGAGTCAAAAGTAGTGGAAAGTCTCAGACCCAATGGAATTTTATCAGCACAGATAGTTCCAACACGAGGGGTAATTTCTGGAAGCTCTTCAATTGTTCAATTTGATGCTTGGAATTGGGAAGATGCTGCAATAATAACCGATGAAGGATTGCATATCAATTGGCCAAGAGCATACACTTCTAGCAGAAGAAGTAGTACAGCTGAATTGAAATACAATCAAAAGAGTTATGAAGAAAAAATTAAATCTTTAGATCAATTTATCAGTGAGGCATTTGCCTACAACCAAACCCAATCAAAAACAAAACACCTCCCTTTTGCGGCAATGAAAAATGCTTTTACAGGAAACCAAACCGTTTACCTTCATGCAGATGGTCATAGGGAAATAGTAGATGGAATTCAGTTTTTAAAAGAACATCAGGTCAAAAAAATCGTGTTGGTAGGTGGAAAAGAAGCATATTTAACAACTGATTTTCTTACGGAACACGACATCCCTGTTATTGTCTCAAGGCCCCATCGTTTACCCACGCTGGAAGATCAAGACATTAAACTTCCTTTCAAAATGGCTAAAATCCTAATGGACGCTGGGCTTACAATCACCATAGATGTAAGTGGACGAATGGAGCGAATGAATACACGGAATCTCCCATTTTATGCAGGAACTTTTGCAGCCTATGGTGTACCCAAAGAAAAAGCAGTTCAATTAATCACACTGAATGCAGCTAAAATTCTTGGAGTAGCAGACCGTTTGGGGAGCCTTACTGTTGGTAAAGATGCAACCTTATTCCTGTCATTAGGAGACGCGCTAGACATGAGAACAAACCAATTAACCCATGCGTTTATCAATGGTAAAAATATTTCTCTAGAGACACACCAAACTGAACTGTGGAAACGCTACATGGAAAAGTATTCAAGGAAATAAAAAGATGGGATATATTTCGAGTGCTCAAAACCCTAAAATAAAAATCCTCAAAGCCTTACAAGAAAAACTTAAAAAAAGAAAAGAAAACAATCAATTTGTAATTGAAGGTGTAAAAGAAATCAAATATGCACTTCGTGCCGGCTACAAAATAGAAGAACTTTATGTGCCTGAAGAATATCAATCCCAAAAGATAAAACTTTTAACACAAAAACTGATGGGTCTAAAGGTTGAGCTTCATCAACTAGCTAAACCTTTGTTTAAATCTTTGTGTTACCGAACCAATACCAGTGAGGCACTGGCGATCGCACAAAAAAAAGAACATCGTCTATGCGAGCTTCAACTTAAAGAAAACCCTCTAATTTTAATTGCTGAATCCCCAGAAAAACCAGGGAATATTGGTGCCTTGGCAAGGACTATAGATGCTGGTAAATTTGATGCATTGATCATTACCAATCCCAAAACTGACTTGTACAATCCCAATGTAATACGATCCAGTGTAGGTTGTCTCTTTTCAATACCAATTGCTATAACAAGTAATGAAGAAGTTTTTCAATTTTTAGAATCCAACAAAATAAAACTTTACAGTGCAGCGCTATCACAAGAAGCAAAACTCTACACCAAAGAAGATTTTACAACGGCCACTGCAATAGCAGTTGGAACTGAAGATACTGGTCTTTCAGAGAGTTGGTGTAACCAAAGTGAGCATCATATCATAATCCCAATGAAAGGATTAAATGACTCGTTAAATGTATCTGTAGCAGCCGGAATAATACTTTTTGAAGCAATTCGTCAAAGAAATTTATGAGAAATTTGTGGAAGCTTAATTAGTTTCCGTAATTTACTACTGAATGATTGTTGATGAACAACTAGAAAATAAAGAAATTGCCAAGCAATACAAGGAGCTTCTTCGTATCAGTTACCTCCAACTCACTAAGGAAGACAAAAAACTAATTCGTTTAGCTTTTGACACCGCCGTTGATGCCCATAAAGAGCAAAGGCGTAAATCGGGTGAAGCTTACATTTTCCATCCTATTTCAGTAGCCAAAATAGTAGCCTCAGAAATTGGGTTAGACGCAACGTCAATTGCCGCAGCTTTACTTCATGACACCATAGAGGATACCGAATATTCCTTAAATGACATTGAACGTATTTTTGGAAACACCGTAGCTAAGATTGTTCATGGATTGACTAAAATTTCAAGACTCAAAAAAGATACCGATATTTCTCTTCAAGCAGAGAATTTTCGTAAAATGCTTTTGACACTCAATGATGATATTCGAGTTATCATCATCAAAATTGCAGACCGTTTACACAACATGCAAACCATGGATTCCATGCCGGAATACAAACAAGTCAAAATTGCCTCCGAAACCCTTTACATCTACGCTCCAATTGCTCATAGAATTGGAATGTACAACATAAAAACAGAGCTTGAAGACCTAAGTTTAAAATATACAGAACCTCTTCGTTTTAAAGCAATTAAAGATAAAATTGAAGAAAGCCAAGAGGAACAAAAAAAATACATCAAAGATTTTTCAGCCTTTGTTGAAAAATCACTCCAAGGAGAACGTCTTAAATATTTTATCAAAGGACGAAGCAAATCTATATTTTCAATTCATAAAAAAATGCAAAAACAAAATATTCCTTACAAAGGAGTATTTGATAAATTTGCAATCCGAATAGTTTACAAATCGACTCCTAAAAACGAAAAGTTTTTGGCTTGGAAAATTTATTCCATCATAACCGATCACTTTACACCGAACCCTACTCGACTCCGGGATTGGATTTCATCACCAAAATCAAACGGATATGAGTCTCTTCATATTACGGTAATGGGGCCAAACAGCAAATGGATTGAAGTACAAATTCGATCGGAGCGAATGCATGAAATTGCAGAAAAGGGCTATGCCGCACACTTCCGATACAAACATGGAGAACAAAAAGAAAATGGTATTGAATCTTGGTTGAATCGTATACAAGAAGTCCTAGAAAATAAAGAAGGTAATGCAGTAGACTTTGTTGAAGACTTCAAACTTAATTTGTATTCAGAGGAAATTTTTGTGTTTACACCTCAAGGGGAACTAAAGTCACTGCCAAATGGTTCTTCGGTTCTAGATTTCGCATTTAGTATTCATACAGAAGTTGGTTACAGAGCTAGAGGAGCAAGAATTAATGGAAAATTAGTCCCCCTTAGTAGAACCCTCAAGAGTGGTGAAAATATAGAAATCATCACCTCAGTTAATTCTAAACCCACCGCCAACTGGTTGGATCACGTTATTACCTCAAGGGCGCGCTCCAGAATAAAATCAGCAATAAACGAAGAAAAAAAACGCATTGCTGAAGATGGAAAAGAACTATTAAGAAGAAAACTCAAACAACTCCGCATCACCCTCAACGATAAAACCACCAGAAGACTTGTTAGCTATTTTAAGGTCAACACAAGTTTGGATTTGTTTTACAGAGTTGGAATTGGTACCGTAGATAACAAGAAAATTAAAGAGTTTGCGGCTAGTTATAGCAATACCTTCATCAATTTCATTAAAAAAAGAATTGGTTCGAGTACTCGAACCAAAATCAATGATAGAGATGAATTTACCTCCAATTACGATAAATTAGTTTTTGGTAAAAACAAAGAAGAACTACCCTATTCCTTATCAAAATGTTGTACACCAATTGCTGGGGATAAAGTTTTTGGTTTTCTAACAATCAACGATGGAGTTAAAGTTCATCGTCATGATTGTCCAAATGCACTTTCTCTGCAATCAAACTTCGCTTATCGGGTATTACCAGCATGGTGGATCGATTCCTCTGAACAACGCTTTAGCGCCAAGCTAAAACTTAGTGGTATTGATAATATTGGACTAGTCAATCAAGTAACCAGAGTAATATCAAACAACATGAATGTTGATATATACAAAATTAACTTTGATACTGACGAAGGTCTCTTCAAAGGAAGTATAAATGTTCATGTGAAAAACAAAACAACCCTAAACAAACTGGTTAATAATCTGTTAAAAATAAATGGAATTGAAAAAGTTACCCGAGAATAGCCAAAGAAAAGGTACCTTTGTATTTTAAACCATGAATATGATAGAAACACAGAATCCTCAAGAAATTGTAAAGAATGTGTTTATTAAATTTTTAGATCAAAATAAACATCGTAAAACTCCTGAACGTTTTGCTATTCTCCACGAAATATATGAGAGCAAAGATCATTTTGATATCGAGTCGCTTTACATAATGATGAAAAATAAAAATTATCGCGTTAGTAGAGCTACCCTGTACAATACAATTGAATTACTACTTGATTCTAGATTGGTAAGAAAACACCAATTTGGAAACAATCAAGCTCAGTATGAAAAGTCCTTTTTTGACAGACAACATGACCACGTAATACTTACAGATACTGGAGAAGTAAAAGAATTTTGTGATCCCAGAATTCAAAGTATTAAAAAAACAATAGAAGAAGTATTTAATCTTGACATTCATCATCATTCTTTATACTTTTACGGCACAAAAAAAGAATCTTAAATAACATACGCATACATGTCTGTTGACTTATTACTAGGACTCCAATGGGGAGATGAAGGAAAAGGTAAAATTGTAGATGTCCTTACCAAAAATTATAATATAATTGCTCGTTTCCAGGGAGGACCTAATGCAGGCCATACCCTGAAATTCGATGGTCTTTCTCACGTATTACACACCATTCCCTCAGGGATTTTTCATCCTACCGCACTAAATTTAATTGGAAATGGAGTTGTTATTGATCCTGTGATTTTCCAATCAGAGATTGAAAAACTAATTCCATTTAAAATTGACTTTCCAAAAAAGCTTTTTATCTCCAAAAAGGCACATTTGATTCTTCCGACGCACCGCATGTTAGACGCAGCATCCGAAGCTTCAAAAGGGAAAGCCAAGATTGGATCAACCCTCAAGGGTATAGGTCCAACCTACATGGATAAAACTGGACGAAACGGAATACGTGTTGGAGACATCTTACTTCCCGATTGGAAAGAACGATATAAAAACCTTAAAACCAAGCATTTGAAAATGCTTGAATACTACGAAGGGAAATTAGAATTTGACCTACCCGTACTGGAAAAAGTCTTTTTCAGCGCCATAGAAGAGTTGAAAAAATTACCTATTGTTGACAGTGAAAACTTACTACACAATGCCATCAAACAAGGAAAAAAAGTTTTGGCAGAAGGTGCACAGGGTTCCCTCCTAGATATTGATTTTGGAACTTATCCGTTTGTAACCTCGTCCTCAACAACAGCTGCAGGAGCTTGTACAGGATTGGGCATTGCTCCAAATTCAATTGGAGATGTTTTTGGGATTTTTAAAGCCTATGCTACCCGAGTAGGAAGCGGTCCTTTTCCAACTGAACTCTTTGATGCAGATGGGGAACGAATGGGAAAAGTAGGAATGGAATTTGGAGCTACTACAGGACGTGCCAGAAGATGTGGCTGGATTGATCTAGTTGCACTCAAATATGCAATACGTATTAATGGTGTTACGCAGTTGATGATGATGAAAGGAGATGTACTTTCTGGATTCAAAACCATTAAAATATGTACATCATACAAAACAAAGGAAGGATCAATAAAACACTTGCCTTTTAGTATAGAACCGGAACATGTAACACCTGAGTACCTAGAACTTCCTGGGTGGGAAGAAGATCTTACCAAATTAGCTTCTGAAGATCAGTTTCCAGAAGAATTTAATAACTACATCGTTTATCTTGAAAAAGAATTGGAAACACCCATCAAAATAGTTTCTGTAGGGCCCGATCGTAAACAAACAATTTTCCGCTAGACCATAATTAATTACAACAACTTAGATTTCATGAAAAAACTTGTTTTTTTGTTTTTACTGGGTTGTATGAGCCAATATGCAACTGCGCAAGAACCTAAGATTGTAGAAATTCGGCAAGCAGGTTCTTTCGAAAAAGATGAAGCCTTATATCCTGAGGCGAATATTTTACTAAAAATAGGAGACACGAGGGTACATCTTTTTCACAAAGGTGCGTTGGTTGTTTCGGATAAATCCTTCTTTTATTCCAAAAAAAACTTTTTTGAAGCTGAAGGTAAAGTCGTTTTTACTCAAGGAGATACCTTACGCATGACCAGTGAATACTTAGAATATGATGGTGCAAATGGAAAAGCGAAAGCATGGGGTAATGTTTTTCTCAAACAACCTGACATGACCCTTGAAACGGACACCCTTTACCTCGATCGGAATAAAAACGTAGCCTATTATGAGACCCCTGGTACAATAGTTGACAGTGCCAGTATTTTGAAAAGTAATCGCGGAAAGTATTTTATGAATGAAAAAAAATATCAATTTATTTCTAATGTACGAATCAATAATCCAGAGTACTGCGTAACCTCCACTCAATTAGATTATTTTACTGAGACAAACAAAGCCTTTTTGTACGGACCAACAAAAATCGTAGGAGCTGATTATGATATTTATTGCGAACGGGGATTTTACAACTTAGATGCGCAGCGAGGGAATTTCAAACAAAACGCATTGATCAATTACAACCAAAAAATAATTGAAGGAGATAGCCTGTATTTTGAAAATGATAGGGAATATGCATCGGCAAATTATGATGTATCGATAACCGATACCATCAACAAATCTATTATTTACGGGAATTTTGCTGAAATTTTTAAGGCAAAAGATTCTGCAATAATCACAAGAAAAGCATACGCTATAAACATTTTACAAAACGACTCCCTCTTCATAAAAGCAGATACGTTGATTGGAACTGGACCTCCAGAACACCGAGTATTAAGAGGTTATTATGGAGTCAAAATTTTTAAATCCGACATTCGAGGTAAATCAGACTCTTTGTATTTGGACGATCAGATTGGAAAAATAGAATTACACAAAAGACCTCTGACCAAAAAACAAGCTCAAATTCTCAGCGATGATGAAAAAAACATAAGAAATCCTGTCCTATGGTTTGGTGCCAGTCAAATGAGTGGAGAGGTAATTCATTTGTTAACAAAGAATGCTGAAAAAAAATTAGATTCCCTTCAGATTTTCGGAAATGCCTTCATCATTGAAAAAGACACTCTGAGTAATGATGGTTACAACCAAATAGTTGGAAGTGAGCTTTATGGAAATTTTGAAGAGGGAGCCCTAAAAAATTTAGATGTCATTAAGAATACTATGGTAATTTATTATTTGTACTCCGAAGAAGGTGAGCTTATTGGAATCAACAAAACCATTTGTAGTGCTTTGGATATCGTGTTCTTAAACAATGAAATTAATGAAATCTCCTTTTATGTAAGTCCAGATGGAGAAGTATTTCCTGAAAAACAAATCGATAAAAATCTAAGAAAATTGAAAGGATTTTTATGGAGAGAAAATGAAAAACCAAAAACCTTTGGAGACTTATTCAAAGTTGATGAAGTAGAACAATCTATGACTCCTGTAAATCCTAATGTTAAGGAATGAAAAGTTTAAGAGAGGATTTTTTGAAATATCAGGCAAAAACTACCCCCTATCCTCTTGGAATTACAATTGATTACGCCAAAGGAAGTTATGTCTATGATAGCGATGGGAAATCCTATTTAGATTTTATTGCTGGTGTTTCGGCTTGTACACTAGGACATTGTCACCCTAAAATTGTAGCCGCCATAAAAAAACAAACTAACCGCTATTTACATGTTATGGTCTATGGAGAATTTGCTCAAGAACCAAGCGTAAATCTTGCTAAAGAACTTGCTGGCGTACTGCCAAAAAAATTAGAAGTCACCTATTTAGTAAACTCTGGAACTGAAGCGATAGAAGGAGCAATAAAATTAGCAAAAAGAGTAACTGGAAGAGCAGAATTAATTGCAGCTCATAATGCTTATCACGGAAGCACACACGGGGCTTTGAGCCTACTAGGAGCAGAACAACAAAAAAAAGCATATCGCCCTTTACTGACTGGAGTACAATTCATACAATTTAATGATCTAAACGATCTTGAGAAAATAACAACTAAAACTGCAGCTGTAGTATTAGAGACCATACAAGGAGGTGCAGGTTTTGTAACCCCAAAAAACAGCTATTTAAAAAAAGTGAAAAAACGATGTGACTCTGTTGGAGCTCTTCTCATATTAGATGAGATTCAGTCCGGATTCGGGAGAACAGGAAAACTATTTGGATTTGAACATTACGGAGTTATTCCAGATATTTTAGTAATGGGAAAAGGAATGGGAGGAGGTCTGCCCATTGGAGCATTTAGCAGTTCCGAAAAGTTTATGAATTTATTGAGTGAAAACCCTAAGCTGGGTCATATTACTACTTTTGGTGGCAATCCTGTTGTTTCAGCTGCCGCACTTGAAAATCTAGTTGTTCTAAAAAAAGAAAAAATAATTGAAACCATCCCAGAAAAAGAAAAGCTATTTAGAAAACTATTAAAACACCCTTTGGTAAAGCAAATAAACGGAAAAGGACTGATGCTAGCTCCACTCTTTGAAACCTTAGAAATAGCCAATAAGGTTGTACTAAAATCTAAGGAAAAAGGCTTACTCCTATTTTGGTTACTTTGGGAAAAAAAAGCCATTCGAATTTCACCACCCTTAAATATTTCAATAGTAGAAATTAAAAAAGGTTGTGCAATACTAAATGAGATATTTGATGAAATCCTAAGGGAATCCTGTTAATTACTTTGTTAAAAACAATCCAGAACAACTCTAAAAAATGACAGACTTCTATTTAACTTTATTATAGTAACATTTTCATATGCAGGACCCTTTTTCGAATAATTCCGATTCACCGATACCGCGGTTTGAGCAAATGCTCAAAACCAATGAAATATACTTCTTTGATGCTGAAGATTTCGAATCTATTGTTCAATATTACATTGATTCAGGCGAAATTAATTTAGCAAAAAAAGCGATACAATTAGCAACTAAACAACATCCCATCCACAGCGAACTACTGCTTTTAAAATCTGAACTTTTGATTTTTGATGGAGCATATGAGGATGCCAAACTTCTACTAGAATCAATTGAAGAAATTGACCCTAAAAATCAAGAAACTTTTGTGCAAAGGGCCACGATTTTTTCAAAAAATAAAAATCACCAAGCTGCAATTGATTTGTTACTGGAGTCTCTAAAACACTCCGAAGAATTGATCGAGATATGGTGTCTTCTGGGTATGGAGTTCATGGTCATAGAAAAGTACAGTGAGGCAATAGAATACTTTAAACTTTGCATAGAACAAGATCCTGAAGATTACCAAGTACTCTACAACCTTTTATTTTGTTTCGAATTTCTCAGAGAGTACGAACAGGCAATTGAGGTACTCAATAAAATTTTAGAAAAAAACCCATACAACGAAATTGCTTGGCATGAAATCGGAAAGCAGTATCTCAACTTAGATCGTGATAAAGATGCTCTGAATGCCTTTGATTTTGCAATCATTTCTGAGGATCAGTTTACAGGAGCCTATATTGAAAAAGGCAAAGTTTTGGAAAAAATGGGTAGAACAAATGAGGCCATTGAAAATTATCAAATCTCAATTCAAATCGACGATCCCAGTGCTTATGCCTATTTGAGAATAGGAAAATGTCATCAAAGACTTGGAAACGATATGTTGGCAATTCAATACTATAAAAAATCGGTGCAAGAAGATCCCTCAAATGAAAAAAGCTGGATCGCATTAATCGATTTTTACATTAATAAAGAGGATGTAAAAAAAGCCTTACACTATACAGATAAAGCACTTCTGCTAAACGAAAATAGCTTAGAATACAACAAAAGAAATGCTCTTTTACTTCAAACTGTCGGAAAATACATTGAGGCAGAAATTGCATATCAAAATACTATCGAACTGGGTAATTATGAACTTAAAATTTGGATTGAGTGGATGAATACACTCATCTTCTTAAACGAATGGGAAAAATTGATTACCGTTGGTCTTCAAGCGAAAGAATTTTATCCCAATGAGGAAGAATTAGATTTTCGGATTGCTGCCAGTTATCAAAAATTAAGTCGTTTAAATGAAGCTGATTTTTTTATTCAAGACCTCTGTAAAAAGAAGAAAGAACCTTCAGAATCCTTCCTAGAGTTTTTTCCAGACTTTAGAAGAATATTCAATAACCACTAATTTCATATTACTGAAAATCATTTTTTGAAAAGAAACTCAAATACAAAATTAAGCCTCTTTTTCAAAGGTTTAGCCATGGGAATAGCGGATGTTATTCCAGGAGTTTCTGGAGGAACAATAGCCTTGATTACAGGTGTTTATGAAGAATTAATTACAACGGTAGATCAACTAGGAATCCATTCGCTTTTGATACTCAAAAAAGAAGGATTTACATCCTTGTGGAAAAGTATTAACGGTAACTTTCTTTTTCCTCTAATACTCGGAATTGGGGTCAGCATCATACTTTTTTCGGGAATCATACATTTCCTTCTCCAAGAATACCCAATACCGTTGTGGTCCTTTTTCTTTGGATTAATCAGCTGTAGTATTCTAGTACTACTGAAAGATACTAAACTCGTAGATTTCAAATCAATACTTTTTCTAATTCTAGGATTTATTGTGGCCTTTGGCATTACTCAAATAACCACAAATGGTGGAGAAATCAGTTTAGGGTATCTCTTTTTTTGTTCAATGATTGCAATTATCGCAATGATACTTCCAGGTATTTCTGGCTCATTAATCTACATCCTTTTGGGGGCGTATGAAGTTGTGATACACACTTCAAAAAACAGTATTCCTGCTTTGTTAAATTTTGAATGGGAAAATTTTACGCTTGTGTATTCTCGTCTTTTGGTAATAGGTCTTGGAATTGTAATTGGTCTGAAACTTTTTTCAAAAATACTCAAATGGCTATTTCACAATCAAAAACCTGCTACCATGACGGTCTTGACAGGATTTATGATAGGCGCTCTACCCAAGATATGGCCCTGGAAAAAGGTAGTATCTTTTGAAGTTGTTGCTAAAAATAAGATAGTAGCCCTCAAAACAGAATACATCGCCCCTTGGAATTTTGAGGGAGAACCCCAACTTCTTACAGCTTTGGTATTGATGGTTTCCGGATTTCTTTTTTTATATTTCCTAAAACGAAATTAAAATAAAAAAAATGCTGCTTAAAAAAAGAAATATATCTCAAAAATTACTGTTGATTTGTAAGGGAATTGGAATGGGAGTTGCAAACAAAATTCCAGGAGTATCGGGAGGAATTGTTGCTCTTGTTGCAGGATTTTATGAAGAACTTATTTTTTCTTTTTCAAAATTCAATAAAACAGCATTTTCCCTTCTACTGAAACGTGAATTTAGAATTTTTTATCATCACGTAAACGGATCCTTTTTAAGCTTACTTTTTTTTGGTGTAATTATTAGTTTTTTCAGTGTTTCACTAATTTTAGATCAATTGATTCAAAACTACCCCAGATATGTATGGGGGATTTTTTTTGGGTTTGTTCTTGCTTCGGTTTTCTTTATTTGGATGCAATCAAAACGACACACATTTCAAGAATACATCCTTACCCTTTTGGGGACAATCGCTGGATTGATGGTTTCCTTTTTGACTCCAGGTCAAGAAAATGATAATCTATTTTTCGTTTTCTTCTGTGGAATGATCAGTATTTCTGGAATGATTTTACCAGGATTGTCGGGTTCCCTCTTGATTCTGATATTAGGAAATTACACCCTGCTTTTGGTTGATTCTGTTAACGCACTTTACTTCACATTAGTCGATTTAGCTTCCTTTGACTTCAGCTTTACTGATGACTCCAATCGCATGGAGCTTTTGGGAGTAATGCTTGTATTTGCTCTAGGATCACTCACAGGACTTCTTGTTTTATCAAAAGTATTGAGGTGGTTATTATTGAACCACAAAGAAAAAATTATTTCAACTCTGGTAGGTTTTATTTTGGGGTCATTAAATGCATTATGGCCTTGGAAAAGAGTCGTTAAAAAGAGTAATAATGAGTTGAATCTCGATCGTCATGAACTGTTTTGGCCTAAGTTCGATCAATCAGAAAACATCTATGTAATCCTTTTCATGTTTTTAGGCTATGGAATTGTTACATTACTAGAAATTTATGGGAAAAGAAGAACAGAAAATTAACCGTTATGGACTTGTTGGGAAAAACATAGAATATTCTTTTTCTCAATCCTATTTTGCTGAAAAATTTAATAAGGATAAAATTGAAAACTGTTCCTATGAAAATTTTGATTTGGAATCCATTGAAAAAATTAAAACAATTTTAGAAAAAGAAAATGTAAAAGGTCTGAACGTAACAATTCCTTACAAAGAATCAATTATCAATTATTTGGACAGGCTCTCAGAAGATGCCCAAATTATTGGGGCAGTAAATACCATCCGGTTTTTAGAAGACGGAACTACTGAAGGCCACAATACAGATGCCTTTGGATTTAAGGCTGCATTACTCAAAAAATGGAATAATCACAGTAAAAAAGCCCTAATATTAGGGACAGGTGGGTCATCAAAAGCAATTGAGTATGTAATTAAGAAAATGGATATTAAACCCCTGTTCGTGTCCAGAAAACCCTCAGAAGGTCAAATAAGCTACGATGAAATTGATAACCGCATTATGACATCCCATCTATTGATCATAAACTGTACCCCTATTGGAACGCATCCTGATCTAAACAAAGCACCAAGCATTCCATATGACCTTCTAAAAAAGGATCATTTTTTGTTTGATTTAATTTACAATCCAGAAAAAACACAGTTTTTGAGGAAAGGTATCGAAATTGGATGTACAACTCAAAATGGTTTACATATGCTTGAACAGCAGGCCGAAAAATCCTGGAATATCTGGACAGAAATCTAAGTTTAATATTTTTTTTTGTAAATTCTACCTGTAATCAGAACAGTCGCTTACTTTAAATCGTACAAAAAAAAAACTGATGATGGAAAAACCTACTGAACCTAATAAATCTAATTTAGAAGAGGGGCTCAATAAGTCTTCTGATAACAACACGAACTCCAGTGAAAAAAAACAAGCTAGTAAATCTGAAGCTGTTCCAAAAACGGTCAAAAAAGAAATCAATTTTGAAGTACTCGAACTTGAAGCCTATCCAGAAGTTTTAAAGAAATTTATTAATTCCGACCAGTGGACAAAAAAAGGAAAAGAAATTCAAGAAATTATTTCCCAGTTTGACACTCGTTTTGGAAAAATTTTAGGGAAGAAAAGAAAGGAATACATCGATCGAGAAGGGAATGATCTTAATTTTGAATTTAGCCCGAACTACAAAAAAGAATTTTACGCACTCCACCGAGATTACAAAAAAAATAAAAGTATTCATTTCAAAGCTCAAAAAAAAAGTCAAAAAGAAAACCTAGAAAAGCGTCTTGAAATTATAGAACACATCAAAGCATTGATTGGAATAAGTGAAAACAACTCCAATAATTATAAGGAATTTAGAGTCCTTCAAGAAAGTTGGCATAATACAGGTCCTGTTCCCAGAGAAGAAAGCAATAATATTTGGGAAACCTACAAGCATCATGTAGAGCGTTTCTATGACTTCCTGCATTTAGATCGTGCCCTTAGAGACAAAGATTTCAAATACAATTACCAAGAAAAGTTGAAATTAATAGAACACGCAGAAACACTGGTCGATCATCCAGATATCATTGTAGCCATTCGAAAATTAAATATCTTACACCGTAACTGGAAAAATGATTTAGGCCCTGTTCCCCGAGAGCACCGCGAAGAACTTTGGAAACGCTTTCAAAAAGCGACTTCAAAAATTCACGAGCTTAAAAACGAGTATAACAAGAATATTGATGCCATTCTTCAAGAAAATCTGGATAAAAAAAGAGTAATACTGGTCAATATTCAAGAGCTCTACGCCAACAATCTCAATAATCATAATGCATGGCAAAATGCCTTAAAAAAAGTAAACACACTTAAAAAAGAGTTCTACAGCATAGGAAGGATTCCCAGAGCTCAAAATAAAGACAATTGGAATCAATTCCGCTTGGTATTAAAAAATTTTAACCATCAAAAGAATCAGTTTTACAAAGAAAAGAAGAAGGAAGAAAAAGTTCATATCGAACAAAAAAGTGCTTTAATTGAAGAAGTGAAGTCCATACTTGTAAGTTCAGATTGGCGATCGTACATTAATAGAATGAAAGCCATACAGGCTGATTGGAAAAAGACAGGGAGAATATCCCGAAAACTTTCTAACCAACTATGGGAGGAATTCAAAAAATCTACGGATCTTTATTTTGATCGCTTAAAAAACAAAGAAGAAGCTTTTACTCCAGAAGACCAGGCAATCATAAAAGCAAAGCGAAACTATTTTGAAGCTTTCAAAACACAAGTCGCTCCTACAGAGACAGAAGCTTTAACTGAATACATTAATCACGCATTTATTCAATGGGAAGAAATAGGGAATCCATCGCAAGGAGTAAACTATATATTAGACAATGAGTACAAGAATTTCTTGAGTGGTCTTTGGGATCAAACCAAACTAATTGATGAAGAAAAACAAGCAGCTCGTTTTAAAATTGATCTAATTTTACTCAAAAACAACCAAGATGGGTTGAATAAAGAACAAATTTTGCTTAACAAAAAAATTGAAGAATCCAATACAGAATTGATTCAACTTCAAAATAATTTAGCCTTTTTCAGTTCTACATCAAGTGAAAATCCACTGGTCCAGGAAGTCAACTCTAAGATTGAAAAGTTAAATAATAAAATTGAGCAATGGAAAACCAAACTCAACCAAATCAAAAGTCTTTCTAGAACTTTAAAAAAGCAAAATCAAGCTCCTGATCCTGAGGTTTTTTCGGAAGAATAGACAGAAGAAATCAAAGATTAATTGCTCAAATTTTCTGGCAGTTGTTGCCTGATGCAGTAGGGTTTGTAACTCCTCTTGACCTTGCAAAAAAATGCCCACTGTTTTTAGACCTTGTATTTTGGAGTTGGTGGTTTGAATCCGTTACTTTAAATTTTCAATTAAAAAAAGGTATTCTTTTAATTTTTCCAGCATGAATTTTTTCTTTTCATCCAATACATGATAGGTAATTTTGAGTAATGTATCGCCTTTTGCAACGGTTCTGTGCGAATCTTATTGTGTAAATACTACCTGTCCAGATTAGGTGATAAGTATAGGAATAGGCTCTTGTTAAGTTTTTAATTATACCGCGAACAGAAGTAATGAGGTCAACCTAGATAAAGGGGGACTGCAAAGGATACCAAAAATCAAAAGAAGGATACCTACATAAATCCGCTTACTCTTTTTGCTGAGCCTGAACTGATGAACTTCGTAAGTATTTTCTAGAAGCTCCTCTGGGAAAATCTGTTTTTTAATACTAAGGTTTAAGGGTTATTAAAAAACAGATTGTTTTATTAAAATCCTAATTTTCTTTCTTTGCTTCTTCCCAATAAACATCCATTTCAGCCAAGGTCATTTGCTGTAATTTTTTTCCCAATTCTTTTGCTTTGGCTTCGAGATATTGAAAGCGTTTGGTGAATTTTTGGTTGGTTCGTTCAAGGGCAGTATCAGGGTTTATCTTTAGGAAACGAGCGTAATTGATCATAGAAAATAACAGATCTCCAAATTCAGCTTCTCGATCTTTTGAAGAACCGTTTTTAACTTCTGTATTGAACTCAGACAGCTCTTCTTGCACCTTCTCCCATACATGTTCGGCTTGTTCCCAGTCAAAACCTATCCCGGCTGCTTTATCCTGAATGCGTTCGGCTTTTACTAGGGCTGGGAGTCCTTTGGGTACTCCTTCCAATACAGATTTTTTTCCTTCCTTGAGTTTTAGGGCTTCCCAGTTTTTTTTTATTTCTTCTTCGTCTTGTACTTGCACGTCTCTATAAATATGGGGATGTCTGTTAATCAATTTCTCGGATATGCTATTCGCTACATCGGCAATGTCAAAAGATTTTTCTTCGCTTCCCAATTTGGAGTAAAATGCAATGTGGAGCAATAAATCTCCCAATTCATTTTTGATCTCCTCCAAGTTATGATCCAAGATCGCATCACTCAGCTCATAGGTTTCTTCAATTGTCAAATGGCGTAAGGATTCAAAAGTTTGCTTCTTATCCCACATGCATTGCTCACGCAATTCGTCCATGATGGTTAGCAAACGGTCTATGGAATCGAGCTGTTGACTTCTAGTATTCATTGTTCTTTTGTTGTGGAGTTATACTCTTCTTGAACCTCATATGCTTCTGCGGTAAGAAGTCCTTTATCAATCAAAATATTGTACCATTGAATGATTTTTTTGATATCGCTTGGGTACACACGTTCCTCATCATAATCTTGAAATAATTCAAAAAAATAAGCTTCTAAATCCGATGCAGGATCTTTGGGCTTTATAGTACATTTTGCCCCATTTTCATGAGTGATCATTTTTTGAAAAACCTCTGCTAAAGGAACTTCTGCTTGCAATCCATAGATGTTAATTTCAGATAACATACTTACTTTATCTCGAAGAGATGACGTGACTTTTTTTCCATCGGTCAATGAATGTGCAATAAACCCACTTCGGGTTTGAACCTGAACTTCATAGAGGCCTGGCCGACCTGAAATTGCTATTATTTTATCTAATTCCATAGGGGTATTTATCTTTTTTTGGACGCTAAAGGAAAACGCATTTTGTAATCTACTTGAATGTTTCCTTTTGCAATATTATTTAATTTTCCTTTGATTAATTTTTTTTTGAGTGGGGATAGTTTATCTGTAAACAATATGCCCTCAATATGGTCGTATTCATGTTGAATCACTCGGGCAGGTAATCCTGTAAAAAATTCTTTATGTTCTTTAAAGTTTTCATCAAAATAGGTGATGTGTATTTCTTCTTGACGATAAATATCCTCGCGAACTTCTGGAATACTTAAACAGCCTTCGTTGAACGCCCATTCTTCTCCCGATTCTTCAAGCTTAGGGTTTATGAATACTTTTTTAAACTCAATCAGTTGTTCTCTTTCTTCATCTCTCAATTCTTCGCCCTCGGCAAAGGGTGATGCATCAACCACAAAAAGACGAATTCCAACTCCAACTTGAGGGGCTGCCAATCCTACCCCATTCGCTTCGTACATGGTTTCCCACATATTGGCTATGAACTGATCGAGTTCTGGATAATCTTGTGTTATGTTTTTGCCTTCTTTTTTCAATACGGGAGTACCGTATGCTTCTATGGGTAATATCATAAACAATTATTGTTTTGTGCTTCTAAATAGGACTGCAAGATAATAGTTGCACTAATTTTATCAATCAAACCTTTCTCTTTTCTAGTTTTCTTTTTCACTCCAGAATCAATAAGGGTTTGAAAAGCCATTTTTGAAGTGAAACGCTCGTCAAACCGCTTCACTTCTAGTGAAGGTATTTTGGTTTTCAAATTTTGTATAAACTTCTTTATTTCAGTTTCTACTTCCGAGAAAGTACCGTTGTGTCTTTTGGGCTGACCAACCACACAGCTTTCTACCTCATGACTCTTGAGGTAGTTGACTAAGAAGGGGATTACGTCCTGACTTGGAAGGATTACCAGACCTGATGCAATGATCTGTAAAGGATCAGTTGCGGCAATTCCGGTACGTTTGGTTCCAAAATCAATTGCAATAATTTCTGCCATGCGTAAATATACGTCTCCTTGTTGGCTTCGTGTAAAAAAACCAAAATAAAGTCGAGCAAAAGGCGTAAATTTGTGCAAAAATTTAAGATCAATTTCATGAGAGCAATTATAGAAGCGGCTTGGGAAGACCGAAGCTTACTGGAACAAGAAGAAACACAAAACGCAATCCGTTCAATCATTACCCAATTGGATGAGGGTAGTCTTCGTGTTGCCGAACCTACTTCGGAGGGTTGGCAGGTAAATGAGTGGATAAAAAAAGCGGTTGTGCTTTACTTTCCAATTCAAAAAATGGAAACATTGCATGCTGGCCCTATGGAGTTCCATGATAAAATGCCACTCAAGAAAGATTATGCAGCCAAAGGAATACGAGTAGTGCCTCATGCTGTTGCAAGACAAGGAGCCTACATAGCATCTGGAGTTATTATGATGCCCAGTTATGTAAATATTGGTGCTTATGTTGACTCGGGTTCTATGATAGATACTTGGGCAACCGTGGGAAGTTGTGCACAAATTGGAGAAAATGTTCATCTGAGCGGTGGTGTTGGAATTGGGGGAGTTTTAGAGCCACTTCAAGCTGCTCCCGTTATCATTGAAGACGATGCTTTTATCGGTTCTCGTTGTATTGTAGTAGAGGGGGTTCACATTGAACGTGAAGCTGTTCTGGGTGCAAATGTTGTACTCACTGCCTCTACAAAAATAATTGATGTAAGTTTAGATGAAGCTGTGGAATACAAGGGTAGAGTACCTGCTCGGTCTGTTGTAATTCCGGGTACTTATCCAAAGCAATTTAATGCTGGTGAATACCAAGTCCCTTGTGCTTTGATCATTGGAAAACGCAAAGAAAGTACCAATAAGAAAACCTCTTTAAACGTTGCTTTAAGAGAACACAACGTTGCTGTTTAGTTTATTCAAAATAAATGAAAACTTTTGTAAATGAAGGTTGCGAAGCACTAGCCCAAGGAAGTACACTCCTCTTCCCTACTGATACCATATGGGGAATTGGATGCGATGCCACAAATTCTGAGTCAATCAAAAAAGTGTATAGCTTAAAAAAAAGAAAAGATGTTAAAGCTTTAATCTGCCTAGTTTCGGATTTTGAAATGCTTGAACTACTTACAGGAAAACTAGAGGATGACATCAAAAAAATTGCTTTAGCAAGCAAACCAACCACTGTAATTTACCCCAATGTGAGAGGAGTTGCAGCAGATTTAAAAGCTGAAAATGGAAGTGTTGGTATTCGGATTGTTCAAGATGAATTTTGTAGAAAACTCATTGAAAGGTTTGGGAAACCCATTGTTTCAACTTCTGCAAACATGAGCGGCTCACAAAGTCCAAAAGAATTTAAAGAAATTGATCAAGCCATTTTGGAGGGAGTCGACCATATTGTAACTTTGAAAACAAAAGAAACCAGAACCAGTCCATCGACTTTAATATTGATTGATACTGACGGGAATCTAAAAACACTAAGAGCCTGAGTATGTTGAAAAAAAACTTTAACGTCATCTTAAACACAGTGCTTTTCAAAACTGTTCAAGAAACTGCGGATAAACTCCAATTGGAAACCTATGTGATTGGTGGATTTGTTCGAGATCATTTGCTCAGTCGCAAAAGAAATCAGACCGATATTGACATTGTCGTTATTGGATCGGGAATTAAGCTTGCTCAGGCACTTCAAAAAAAGCTAAAAAAGTCCTCAAAAGTTAAGGTTTTTAAAACCTATGGAACTGCAATGCTCAAATGGGAGGGCACTACTATGGAATTTGTTGGGGCTAGAAAAGAATCATATGTTCCAGAAAGTCGCAAGCCCAAAATAACTCAAGGGAGTTTAGAGGATGATCAAAAAAGAAGAGACTTTACCATAAATGCTTTGGCAGTATGCTTGAATAAGAAAACTTATGGGAAGTTACTGGATCCCTTCAATGGAATTACTGATTTAGAAAATGGAATCCTTAGAACACCCTTGGAGCCCAGAATCACCTATTCCGATGATCCTTTGAGAATGCTGCGTGCTGTCCGTTTTGCTTCTCAATTGAATTTTATTATTGAAAAAAAATCACTGGATGCCATTCAAGAACACGCTGAACGAATCTCCATAATCACCAAAGAAAGATGTGTAGATGAGCTTCACAAAATAATGATGTGCGACACCCCGTCGCATGGAATTCTTTTGCTAAACAAAGTAAAAATTCTCCCTCTTCTACTTCCAGAATTAATTGATTTAAAAGGGATTGAAGAGGTAGAGGGGCAATCTCATAAAGATAATTTTTTTCACACCTTTGAGGTTGTAGATAATATTTGTCCAAACACTAATAATTTATGGCTTCGCTGGGCAGCATTGCTTCATGACATCGGAAAAGCACCAACAAAACGCTTCCACAAGAAAATTGGTTGGACATTTCATGGTCACGAATTTGTAGGGGCTAGAATGGTTTACAAACTATTTAAACGTTTAAAAATGCCTTTGAACGACAAAATGAAATTCGTTCAAAAAATGGTGCTTATGAGTTCAAGACCTATTGTAATTGCCGAAGATCTGGTTACAGACTCTGCCGTTAGGAGGCTTATTTTTGATGCTGGAGACCACATCAATGACTTGATTACGCTTTGTGAAGCAGACATTACAACCAAAAATCCAAAGCGATTCAACCAATATCACGACAACTTTAAAATTGTCCGTAAAAAAATTGAAGAAGTAGAAGAACGGGATAATATCAGAAATTTTCAGCCTCCTGTTTCGGGAGAAATCATTATGAAGTCATTTAATCTAAAGCCCTCTAAAGCCATTGGACAAATCAAAGAGGCAATAAAAGAAGCAATTTTGGAAGGAGAAATTACCAATGAATTCGATGCTGCATTTGAGTTGATGAAAAAAGAAGGAAAAAAAATAGGATTGAAATTTATTGAAAATTAACGCTAATGAAAAAAAGATTTCATTTTTGGATTGGGATTTCATTGGTGTTGGTTTACATAGTTATTGCTGCTGGAGCAATAGTTAGAGTTACTGGAAGTGGAATGGGGTGCCCCGACTGGCCAAAGTGTTTTGGTTACCTTATTCCACCCACTGAAAGAGGACAATTGGATTGGATTTCTGAACATAACTACAAAACCGGTGAAGTAATCATTGTGAATGAAAATTTACGTGTTGCCAAAAAGAACTTTACCAGTGCAAATGAATATTCTGAATCCAATTGGGAGCCTTACGTAAAACACGATTATGCACATTTCAATGCTTTTCATACATGGGTTGAGTTCATTAACAGATTGGCAGGGGCACTTGCAGGAATAGCAACCTTAATTGTGGGTATCTTGTCTTTGAGTTATTGGAAGC
Source organism: uncultured Flavobacteriales bacterium (assembly GCA_913020155.1). Taxonomy (GTDB): domain Bacteria; phylum Bacteroidota; class Bacteroidia; order Flavobacteriales; family Flavobacteriaceae; genus Arcticimaribacter. The sequence continues at coordinate 59,926 of CAJWBA010000002.1, read as the reverse complement.
AGAAAAAAAGAATTGTATTTTTTTCTGTGTTTGTAAACTTAGGAATGGGATTTCAGGCTTGGTTGGGTAAGACGGTTGTAGATTCTAACTTGCTTCCCACAAAAATTAGTCTCCATATGATCATGGCTTTATTCATTGTTGCTTTTTTGGTTTACCTGTATGCACTGACGTCTTCAGATGAATCAAAAAATACAAGCACATTAAAAATTAAAAACTTAGGAATCATAGCATTTGTATTGACTTTAATTCAAATCAGTATTGGTACACAAGTTCGGCAATTCGTTGACATTCAGATTGACTTTCACGGTATGGAACAAGTTGTAAAATGGTTAAATCCTGCTCCAATCAAATTTTATGTGCATCGAAGTTTTTCTTTGATAGTAATTTTGATTAACGCTTATCTTTTTTACAATATTCAAAAAATAAATCTTAGATTTCCAATTTACAACTGGGTTTTACTGATTTTAGGAACAGAAATTTTAACAGGAATTTTGATGTATTATTTTGATTTTCCAATCGCTACACAACCGCTACATTTATTATTAGCCTCCCTTTTGTTTGGTGGACAACTTTATTTTTTATTACAACTTTTCAATCAAAACTTAAATACCAATAGTCATGATTTACAGATTTAGAATTATTCTCGATGCTAAAGAAGATATCTTAAGAGATATCGAAATCGAAGGATCAGCTACATTAGAAGATTTTCATTATGCAATTGCTCAATCGTTCGGGTTTGGTGGAAGAGAAATGGCTTCTTTTTACAAAACAAATGAACAATGGGAACAGGGTGAAGAAATTCCGTTATTGGATATGGATGAAGGTATTGAACCCATGGGTCAAGCTTCTGTTGATAGTATTTTTAATACTGAAAATCATCATTTAATTTATGTTTACGACTTTCTAGCTTTATGGACTTTTTTTGTTGAGTTGATGGAAATTGGAGAACAAGAACCTACTAAACTTTACCCCAATCTGATTTTTGCTCAAGGGGAAGTACCAGAGGAAGCACCTCAAAAAGATTTTCTATTGGAAAAAAATAATTCCGATACCTCCGATGATATGATCAAGGATGATTTAGGAGAGGGAGAATATGACGATGCCGACTTTTATTAGATCAAGAGTTGATCAAATTTGACATGTTTAAATTTTCATAATTTCTTCGCACATAAGTAAAGGATGCTTTCATAACTTCTCCCATATTTTTACTTTTCTTAAAGGCTGCGTCTTTGGTGAATTTAAAAATCTCAGAAGACAATTTCTTTAGATTTTCTGGAGTTGTTAAAGTATCCAAGGTCATGATGTCCAACAAGCTACCCAATCGGTCTCCAGAACTCAAAATACGTTTGGCAAGAATGGAGCGTTCCTCTATTTTGTATTGAATGATTGATTCTGGTGAGAGTTTTTCTTTTACTACAGAAATCATAGGGAAATTTTCTTTGAAAAACTGTGGACGATAAACCATCAGCTTCCCTTCAAAACTTTGTTGATCAAAATCGATTGCCCGAATCTTATAAATTACTTGATCAAAATCATGCGTAGGAATAACTACGTAGTTGTATGCCCGCATATCACCCAAGAGTCGAATCATGGATCTTTCATTGAACTTTACATACTCTTTTGCTATTTGAGCTTGTTCGGAAGGGGAACATTTATCTAAGTATTTTTCAATAAACACATCCCCTGGAATACCTGCTATGTGCTCTTCTATCAAAGTAGAATCATTTATTAAAAAATTCAGATTGTGAGGAGAGAGCATGTGTTCAAATTCCAAACCATAAACTCTTGATGCATCTGTTTTCTTGATGTAGAAGTAAGTGAAATTATCATTTAAAACATTTCGAACCTTAATTCTGAATGGTTTTGAATTTCCAAATGTGCAATAATCAATGGCATCAATATTTAAAAACGGCATGGAAGTTTCGTTTCCATCTGAATGCAAAAGAGCATAAACTTTTTTGAGACTGTAATCAATTTCTACTCGCTCGCTATCCGAATAATACACCCGAATCCACAAGGTGTCGTTCTCGTTTTCATCATAAACGACTACAGAACCAGCAAAACGAAGTAAATCTTCGTAATACACAGGCGTGTAAACCCAACGACTGTAGTGTTTTAGGTAATCGTTTAACTCTTTAATTATTGGATAAAAAGGTTTTTTCTGTGAAATTAATTTTTCTTCCATAAAACAGGATTTATTCAAAGGTACTAACTTTATTTCATTGATTTCATTTTGTAAATGAAGTGACAAAGGTTAGTTTTCTTATGTTGTAAATGCTTAAATTTAATGTTTGAAAAATAAACCATGGCTTTTAAAATAGTATCTGAATTTTCACCTACTGGTGATCAACCCAATGCGATCAAGGAAATTTTAGACGGATTTTCACAGTTGGAAAAGTATATGACCCTACAGGGGGTGACTGGGTCTGGAAAAACATTTACTGTTGCAAACGTTGTTCAAGAATTGAATCGTCCTACTCTTGTGTTGGCCCATAACAAAACTTTGGCTGCTCAGTTGTATTCTGAATTTAAACAATTTTTCCCAGACAATGCCGTAGAATATTTTGTTTCTTATTACGATTATTATCAACCGGAGGCCTACATTCCAGTTACGGGTACTTACATTGAAAAAGATTTATCGATCAACGAGGAAATAGAAAAACTCCGCTTGAGTACCACTTCTTCTCTACTTTCTGGAAGGAGAGACGTTATTGTAATTGCATCGGTTTCTTGCTTGTACGGAATTGGAAACCCCGCTGAATTTGAAAAAAATGTAATCTCTATTAAAAGAGACCAGGTACTCTCCAGAACAAAATTTTTACACCAGTTGGTTCAAAGTTTGTACTCTAGAACCATGGCTGAATTTCAGCACGGCAACTTCAGAGTAAAGGGAGATGTGGTTGATATCTATCCCAGTTATGCCGATACTGCTTTTCGAGTTCATTTTTTTGGTGATGAAATCGAGGAAATTGAAGCTTTCGACCCAATAACAAACGAACGAATCGAACAACATGAACAATTGAACATTTATCCAGCAAACATGTTTGTTACTTCACCCGATGTTTTACAAAATGCGATTCATCACATTCAGGATGACTTGGTCAAACAGCTAGATTTTTTTAAAGAAGTAGGAAAACACCTAGAGGCAAAACGCTTAGAAGAGCGTACAAATTTTGACCTTGAAATGATTCGAGAACTCGGTTATTGTTCGGGGATTGAAAATTATTCTCGTTATCTGGATGGAAGAAATCCGGGATCCCGCCCCTTCTGTTTGTTGGATTATTTTCCCGATGATTTTTTGATGATCATTGACGAAAGTCACGTTACCGTTTCGCAAGTTCATGCAATGTATGGAGGAGATCGAAGCCGAAAGGAAAATTTAGTAGAGTACGGTTTTAGACTCCCAGCTGCTATGGACAATCGTCCTCTTAAATTTGAAGAATTCGAACAGCTTCAAAATCAAGTTCTCTTCGTGAGTGCTACTCCTGCAGATTATGAATTGGAAAAAACCGAGGGAGTTTTTGTGGAACAAATAATTAGACCAACTGGCTTACTTGATCCAATTATTGAAGTTCGTCCCAGTGAAAATCAAATTGACAATTTGATTGAGGAAATTCAAAAACGAAATGAAAAAGACGAACGCACTTTGGTTACTACGCTTACCAAACGAATGGCTGAGGAATTGACAAAATACATGAGTCGGATTCAAATACGATGCCGCTACATCCACAGCGATGTTGATACCTTGGAACGAGTGGAAATAATACAAGATCTTAGAAAAGGGGTGTTTGATGTTTTAATCGGAGTAAACCTTTTACGAGAAGGTCTGGATTTACCCGAAGTTTCTTTGGTTGCAATTTTGGATGCCGATAAAGAAGGTTTCTTGCGTTCTAACAGATCACTGACTCAAACAGTAGGTCGCGCAGCGAGGAACGTCAATGGACTAGCCATTTTCTATGCAGATAAAGTTACCAAAAGCATGCAGTTCACTATGAATCAAACCCTGTACAGGCGTGAAAAACAAGTAGCTTACAACAAGCTCCATAATAAAGTCCCTACGCCCTTAAATAAATCTTTGGACAGTGCATTATCTAAAAATTCTGTAGCAACTTATGCCTCAGAAAAAGAATTGAAAAAAGCTGCAGAAGAAGCTACAAGGTATTTGACTAAACCACAGATTGATCAAAAAATTAGAGATACCCGAAAGCTGATGGAAAAAGCTGCTAAAGATTTAGATTTTATTGAGGCAGCACGTTTTCGTGATGAAATTAAAAATCTAAAAGAACAATTAGCTTAAAAAAAACATGCCAACAATAAGTTATTGGGAAGACAAATGGTTTAAAAACTATGACTTTACGGTTATTGGTGCTGGAATTGTTGGTTGTTTTACTGCTTTGAAATTGATTCAAGAAAAACCAAATGCCCGTATTGCAATTTTTGAACGGGGGCTATTCCCTTCGGGTGCCAGTACAAAAAATGCAGGTTTTGCTTGCTTTGGTTCACTAACTGAATTGGAAAATGATCGTAAACACCTGAGTGATGATGATGTAAAAGCATTGGTGAAATTAAGATATGATGGGCTACATCTTTTACGAAATACTTTGGGAGATGAGGAAATTTCCTATCGAGAAAATGGGGGATTTGAATTATTTTTGAAACCTCCCTATGAAATTGAAACTCGAATTAAGGAAATAAATACCTTACTGTATACTATCTTTAGAGAGAACATATTTTCACAAGAAAATAATCTTATTGAAAGTAATGGTTTTGCCAAAAACAGGGTGAGTACTTTATTAAAAAACAAATTAGAGGGTAACATTGACACGGGTAAAATGATGTGGTCTTTACATGAGAAAGTTCGCAAAAAAGGTATTGCTCTATTTACTTCTACAAATATTCAAAACTTCAAAGAGCAGAGCGATGGCGTAGTGCTTGAGGCCCAAAGTGAAGGGAACTCAATCGAAATTAAAACGCAAAAGCTTGCTATTTGCACCAATGCATATAGTGCTAAGTGGTTTCCAAAAGAAGAAATTAATCCAGGAAGAGGAATGGTTTTGATTACAAAGCCAATATCCAATTTAAATATCAAAGGTTGTTTTCATTACCACCAAGGGTATCATTATTTTCGAAATATCGACAAACGTATCCTTATTGGTGGAGGTAGACAATTGGATATAGAAAAAGAAAATACATCTGTTTTTGGTATCAATGATAACATAAAAAGAGTCCTTATTGATGATTTAAAAACCTACATTTTACCCAACACCCCTTTTGAAATTGAGAAAGAATGGTCTGGGATAATGGCTTTTGGCCCAAATAAACTTCCTTTAATCAAACGCTATTCTTCGAAAATTGCTGTTGGCGTACGATTAGGCGGAATGGGGGTTGCCATAGGTTCGATAGTCGGAAACAAAACTGCTGAGATTCTTCTTGAGTAATTGTAAAATTTTTATTTTTATTGAATGAATTTATTGCTTGAAATACTTTCTGTAGCACTGAGTCTTACTTTTTTAATTCTATTAATTAAAGAAAATATTAATTGTTGGATTTTTGGAATTTCAGGGTCGCTAATCAGTATTTTTTTATTCTACAGAATAGGACTTTACGCCGAATCTATTTTATATTTCTATTATGTCATCATAGGAATTTACGGCTACCAACTATGGGGTACTAATAACAAATCAGAACTTCCTGTAATTGATATTCCCAAAAATAAGCACCTTACTTTCCTGATAATTGGAATTTTTTGTACCCTTTGCTTAGGCTACATTTTAAATACATTCACCGATGCGAGCAATCCTTATCTGGATGCATTTACGACCATATTCAGTTTTATTGCAAGTTATTTGGAGGCAAAAAAAATATTAAGTGGATGGTACTATTGGATCATAGTCAACGGGATTACTCTAGGTTTGTACATTAACAAGGAACTTTATCTTTATTTTACGCTTACCCTACTTTACTTTACCCTATCATTTTATGGCTTAAAAACTTGGAAACAAAAGGTTGTTTAGACTACTGAACATACCGCAGCTTTTCCGTTTTCACCCTAGTTTTCTGTTAAAATCCGAAGATCTTCATTTAATTTAATTTTAGATTAATACTGTAAGTTAAAAATAAATCAATTAATCCTATGAAACATTTATAAACTAAGCATTTGATTTTAATTTATTGAAAGTAAAATTAAATAATAAAAATCGTAGTTTTAAAAAAATTAAAAAAATATTTAATGATTCAATCCTATAAAAAACCTCATAAACTCGAAGATCAATATGATGCGATAATTATCGGAACGGGAATGGGAAGTTTGACTACTGCTGCATTTTTAGCCAAAGAAGGTAAAAAAATACTTTTATTGGAGCGGCATTACACCGCTGGGGGTTACACGCATGCTTTTAAAAGAAAAGGTTATGAATGGGATGTTGGTATTCATTACATAGGTGAAGTTCAAAAAGAGAATAGTGCCCTTCGAAAAATGTTTGATTACATAACTGACAGCAAATTACTGTGGGCAGATATGGGCGAAGTTTACGATCAAATTATTATTGGGGATAAGAAATACAATTTTGTAAAAGGAGTTGACGCCTTTAAAGACCAGTTAACCGAGTACTTCCCTGAGGAAGAAAAAGGAATAGAAGATTACATTGAATTAGTTTTCAAGGCCAATAAGGCTATGGGAAAATTCTACATCAACAAAGCTCTTCCTAAATTCCTAGGGAATATTATTGGAGGAATACTTAAGAAACCCTATCAAGAATTTTCTAACAAAACAACTTATGATGTATTACGGTCTCTAACTGAAAATGAAGAACTCATTAAAGTATTATGTGGTCAATATGGCGATTATGGGCTTCCACCCAAACAAAGCAGCTTTGCAATGCACGCTTCTGTTGTAAAACATTATTTTGGTGGGGGAAGCTTCCCTATTGGAGGATCATCACAAATTATAAAAACAATCGATCCAGTTATTGAATCGGCAAAAGGAACTATCCTGATTAATGCTGAAGTGAAAGAAATTATTACTAAAAAAGAAAGAGCAATAGGAGTGAAAATGAGTGATGATAAATGTTTTTATGCTCCGATTGTTATCAGTGGTGTAGGAGTAATTAATACCTTTAAAAATTTAATTTCCAAAGAAAATAGGTTTAGCAAAATCTTTTCTGAACAACTCACAAAAGTAAAACCATCGGTAGCCCACGGTTGTTTATATATTGGTTTAAATGGAACACCAGAGGAATTAAAGTTACCCAAAAAGAATTTATGGATTTATCCTGATGATCTCGATCACGATGAGTGTGTGGATCGATTTTTAAAAGACCACAATGAACCTTTTCCCGTTGTTTATATTTCTTTTCCGTCTTCTAAAGATCCAAGTTGGTCTGAAAGGTACCCACACAAAAGTACCATAGACATCATCACATTACTTCCATTCGAAAGTTTTCATCAATGGGAGGATAGCAAATGGATGAAAAGAGGAGAGAGCTATGAAGCCTTTAAAGAAAAATTTGCTCAACGATTAATTCAACATTTGTTTGAATTATTTCCGCACCTCAGGAATCAAGTAGACTGTTATGAATTATCCACTCCCCTGACAACAAAACATTTTGTAAACTATGAAAAAGGAGAACTTTATGGTTTAGATCACAGTCCAGAACGATATCAACAAAGTTTTTTAAGCCCAAGGACGCCTATTAAGGGTTTATATTTGACAGGACAGGATATTGTTACCGCTGGGATTGGAGGTGCACTTTTTTCAGGATTCATTACAGCAACTACCATAGAAAAGAAAAATTTCTGGAAGAAAATTTATGCCTAAACCTTTTGAGTATAAAAACTAAAAGAAATTGCATATATTGATTGTGAATAGTAACTTAAATTATATCTTTCAAATCAACTATAATTGTGTCTAATGAAAAATTTAATTAAACTATTTGCAGTTGCTCTCGCATTGAGTTCTTGCACAACAATGTCAACAACTGAAATTAAAGAACGTATGATTGGATTTCATCCAAACGCAGAAATACAAGACTTAAAGTGGCATTTAGGAACTCAAGAGGCTATCGATCACGTTATCACTTTAGATAAACTATGGGCTGCAAAAGACTACGAATCAATGAGAAGTCATTTCGTTGATACAGTAAAAGTAACTGATTGGAATGGGAAAGTATCTTCAAATTTCGATGAGTTTAAAGCTTCTATGGAAGCTGACGATTTAGATGTAAGCTGGACTTTTGACTATGCTTACTCTGTGGACATCGATCCATCAAGGGGAGGAGAACATGTGCAAGCAGGTTTTAGCATCAGTTCACCAAAAAAAGATGGATCTTTTGAAAAATATTATATTCATGAGAGTTACTACATCATCAACCAGAAGATTGTAACACTCAGTCAATATAAACAAGCATCTACTCCGTCAAAAGAATAGACTTCCAATAATTTACTACACAAAAAACAGCTCCAAAAAGAGCTGTTTTTTTATTGAAAAAATGTTTGAATTATTTTACTTTAATCCATTTTTTTGGTTGCGGTAAAGTTTCTTTCTTTTTGGGGAGAACTAATTTCAAAACACCATCATTGCATAGAGCATCAATTTTGTCAACAGCTACACTATCAGGAAGGGTAAATGATCTTTGAAATGAAGAATAACCGAATTCCTTTTTATGGTAAAGATATTCGTTTTCAGAAATCTCATTTTCAGTTTCTAAACTTATTGTAAGTATTTCTTGATTTACTTCAATTTTAAAATCACTTTTGGTTTTCCCAGGCACAGCTATTTCCAACAAAAATTGGGTGTCGCTTTCTGAAATATTAGTAGCGGGCTGTTTCTCCATTGAATCTTTTTGACGTCCCAATTCATTATAAATTAACTGATCAAAAAAAGATGGGGTAATTTGGTGTTTTCTTTTAACTAAGTTCATATCATATTATTTTTAAAGTTAGTACTCGAACTGTACTGTTCAAATAAAATACCAATTCAATATAAATGACATTGTGTCGTTAAAATTAGATAAAAATATGACAAATTGTCTTATTTTATAGCTTGTTGTATCTTATCGGCTGCTTCTTGGAAGGCGGTTGCTGAAAGAACATTAAGCCCAGAGCTATCGATTAGTTCTTTTGCTATATCTGCATTAGTACCTTGAAGACGAACAATAATTGGGACATTAATAGCATCACCAAGATTCTTGTAGGCATCAACAATCCCTTGAGCTACTCGATCGCATCGAACAATACCTCCAAAAATATTAACCAAAATAGCCTTTACGTTCGGATCTTTTAAAATTAGACGAAACGCAGTTTCAACTCGAGCAGCATCTGCAGTCCCTCCTACATCAAGAAAGTTTGCAGGATCTCCACCAGTTTGTTTAATCAAATCCATAGTTGCCATAGCTAAACCTGCTCCATTAACCATACAACCGACGTTCCCATCTAAGTCAACATAATTCAATCCTACTTCTCCAGCTTCAACCTCAATCGGGTTTTCTTCTCTGATATCTCGTAGAGCTATGTAATCTTTGTGACGAAATAATGCATTATCATCAATAGAAACTTTAGCATCAACGGCTAAAATTTTATCATCTGAAGTTTTTAAAACAGGGTTTATTTCAAATAAAGAAGAATCAGATTTATCATATGCTGTATATAAAGCTGAAATAAATTTGATCATTCCTTTAAAAGCTTGACCACTTAACCCTAAATTAAATGCAATTTTACGAGCTTGAAAAGGCATCATTCCAGTGGCCGGATCAATTTCCTCTGTAAAAATCAAATGTGGAGTTTCTTCAGCTACAGTTTCAATATCCATTCCTCCCTCTGTTGAATACATGATCATGTTTTTTCCAGTTGAACGATTTAATAATACTGAAACATAAAATTCACTGATTTCGCTTGCACCGGGATAATAAACATCTTCAGCTATTAATACTTGATGAACAGGTTTCCCTTCCGGGGGTGTTTGTGGAGTGATTAATTGCATTCCTATAATTTGATTGGCTATTGAAGAAACCTCCTCTAGATTTTTAGCAATTTTTACACCGCCACCTTTACCACGACCACCAGCGTGAATTTGAGCTTTAATAACATGCCATCCTGAACCCGTTTCATCAGTAATTTTTTTGGCGGCGGCTACAGCTTCTTCTGGGGTTTGAGCAACAACACCTCTTTGTATTGCTACACCATAGCTGGCTAAAATCTCTTTCCCTTGATATTCGTGTAAATTCATTATTCTGATAATTTATGAGCACAAAAGTATTGAAGTTAAATCAAATAAATTGAATCCAGTTAAAAAGTATTTTGTTATATATGTAACATTATTTTATATTTTTAATCAATTTTTCTAAAGCACAAAAAAGAATGTAAATAGTTCTTATTTTTGGAAAAATCTGTAATACATGAACCAAGCAAATTTACAATCGATAGCAAATGAATTTGGAGGACCACTATATGTTTACGATGCTGAGAAAATAGAGTTTCAATACAGGCGTCTTAGCAATGCTTTCATTGGAGTAAAGAATCTAAGACTGAACTATGCCACAAAAGCACTTTCTAATGTATCGATTTTGAGTTATATTCAAAAGTTGGGAGCCGGATTGGATACAGTCTCCATTCAAGAAGTACGTCTAGGGCTTCAGGCGGGTTTTAAGCCGAGTTCAATTATTTACACTCCCAATGGTGTTTCTTTAGCTGAAATTGAGGAAGTAGCTGATTATGGAGTTCAAATAAATATTGACAACTTATCAATACTTGAACAGTTTGGAAGTAAATATCCAAATACACCTGTTTGTATAAGAATCAATCCCCATGTAATGGCAGGAGGAAACAGCAACATATCGGTGGGGCACATAGATTCTAAATTTGGAGTTTCTATTCATCAAATTCCGCATTTACTTAGGATAACCGAAAACACTAAAATGAACATAAACGGAATTCACATGCATACTGGGAGTGACATTTTAGATATTGATGTATTTCTTCACGCTTCTGAGATTTTATTTGAAACCGCAAAAAAATTCAAAAATCTAAGTTTTATTGATTTTGGATCTGGATTTAAAGTTCCTTATAAAAAAGGAGATATAGAAACCAATATTGAAGAACTAGGGGAAAGATTAACTGAGAGATTTAATCAATTTTGTGCAGATTACGGAAAAGAATTAACCTTAGCATTTGAACCTGGAAAATTTCTTGTAAGCGAAGCTGGGTATTTTATTTCAAAAGTAAATGTGATAAAGCAAACTACTTCAACGGTTTTTGCCCAAATCGACAGTGGTTTTAATCATCTAATACGTCCAATGTTTTATGGATCCCATCATGAAATAGAGAACATTTCAAACCCTAAAGGAAGAGAACGTTTTTATTCTGTTGTAGGCTATATTTGTGAAACGGACACCTTTGGAAGTAACCGTAAGATTTCTGAAATTAACGAAGGAGATTTCTTAGTATTGAAAAATGCGGGAGCTTATTGTCAAACCATGGCAAGTAACTATAATTCAAGGTACCGCCCTGCGGAAGTTTTATGGATAAACAATGAAGCTCATTTGATCCGAAAAGAGGAAACATTTCAAGATATTCTTCACAATCAAGTGCTTTTAAATTTTGATAAAGTAAACGAGAGAAAAACGGTGTAAACTTAAGAAATAACTCCGGATCCCAATAGCTCATCATCAACATACCAAGCCACAAATTGCCCTTCACTAATAGCAGTTTGAGGCTTATCAAAAAGAATATAAAGTCCGGTGGCTTCATTGTATAGAGTTGCTGGTTCCAGGGGTTGACGATAACGAATCCGTGCATCGACCTTTAGCGTATCTCCAATGATCAATTGAAGGTCTTCTCTGACCCAATGAATCTCATCCGGTGCAATAATCAAACCTCGGCGAAGTAGACCGGGATGATGTTTTCCTTGCCCGGTATAAATAATATTCTCTTCTACATCTGTATCGATAACAAATAAGGGTTCTGGGGTTCCTCCTACGCCTAATCCCTTTCGTTGCCCTTTGGTAAAAAAATGAGCGCCTTGATGCTGACCTACTAAATTACCGTCGGTTGGGCTATAATTCTTTTTTGTAGTGTGAAAGATTAGTCGTTCTTTTTGAGAAGAAAAATTGATTTGCTGGTTTTGATATCCCTGGTAACTTACATCTATCTCGATAATCTCTCCAGATTTAGCTTGAAGTTTTTGTTGTAAAAAATCAGGTAAACTAACTTTACCTATAAAGCAGAGTCCTTGAGAGTCTTTTTTGTCGGCTGTAACAAGATCCTGATCAGAAGCGATTAGTCTAACTTCTGATTTTTGTAACTCACCTAAAGGGAATAAAGCCTTTGAAAGTTGTTCCGGAGTTAATTGGCATAAAAAATAGGATTGATCTTTATTCAAATCGCAACCGCTCAGTAAACGATAAATAGACTTACCCTCAGAATCGACCTTAACATCTCTTCGACAATAATGACCTGTGGCTACAAAATCAGCACCTAAAGAAAAAGCAATATCCATAAAAAGTGTAAACTTGATTTCACGATTACATAAAACATCTGGATTTGGTGTCCTTCCCTTTTTGTACTCATCAAACATATAGTCAACAATACGTTCTTTATACGCAACACTTAAATCGACAGTTTGAAAAGGAATACCCAGTTTATCAGCAACGATCATCGCATCATTACTATCTTCTAGCCAAGGACACTCATCGGATAATGTCACACTTTCATCGTGCCAATTTTTCATGAAAAGTGCAATTACCTCATACCCTTGTTTTTTCAATAAGTATGCGGCAACACTTGAATCAACACCTCCAGAAAGACCAACAACAACTTTCTTTTTCATAAAACAAAGTTAGAGAATTGAATCGATACATCTGATCTAAATGCTCAGCCCTTTTAACTAGCGTTTCCCTCTAGCCTTATTTTGTTGTTCAGCCTGTTCCATTGCTTGTTGTAAACGAGCAGAGAAACCTCCTTTTTTCTGTGGCTTCTTTTTGTTTTCCTCTATTTTTGCCAAGATCTTTTCATCATCAACAATAAAGTTTTTAATAACAAGCATTAAAATTATTGTAAGCAGGTTAGAAACGAAATAATACAAACTCAATCCACTTGCATAATTATTGAAGAAGACAAGCATCATAAATGGCATGATGTACATGATAACCTTCATATTAGGCATTCCTGGCTGTTGTGGAACTGATTGTTGTGCTGTAGTCATCATGGTGTAAAAGAATATGGCTACCGAGGCTAAAATTGGAAATAAACTGATGTGATCTCCATAAAAAGGAATGTTAAAACCTAGTTCTAGAACAGAATCATAAGACGATAAATCATCTGCCCATAAAAAGCTTTTCTGACGCAAGGCAAAAGCAACAGGGAAAAAACTAAATAAAGCATAGAAAACTGGTAGCTGAATTAAGGCAGGCAAGCAACCCGACATTGGGTTTGCACCAGCTTTACTGTATAACGCCATCGTTTCTTGCTGTCGTTTTACAGAATCGTCCTTGAATTTTTCTGTAATTACATCTACCTCAGGTTTCAGTACTTTCATTTTAATCTGAGAAACATAGGATTTGTAAGTTACTGGTGACATAACCAAGCGAACAAGCACAGTCATGATAATAATTGCAATACCGTAAGGCAAAAAAGAACTCAAGAAATTAAAGGTGGGAACAAAAACATATTTATTGATCCAACCAAAAATTCCCCAACCAAAATCAATAGATTCTTCAATCCCTAAGTCGTATTTCGCTAAAGTCTTGTATTCTGTAGGACCAAAATACCACTGAAAGTTTTGAAGGATTTCTCCAGAGACATTTACTGGGATTTCAGCATGATATTTTTTGGTAAACTGCTGATCTACAATATCGGAATCTAACAAACTCTCAGAAGTAAACCAAACGCTTTCGAAAGATTTTGCAGGAATTAAAATGGAATTAAAAAAATGCTGTTTAAAAGCAATCCAATGGACATTATTATCTTCTTCCTCATCTGAAGAAGACACCGATAAATAATCAATTTTATCGTCTTCAAAAGAATAAGTCAATTCATGATAACGATTTTCATATTCAATGCTTTTGGAGTTTCTAAAAGCTTTTAAGTCCCAAGTAATGTTTTGTTGCTTGCGAGTATTCATAAGACGAACCATACCTTCCGAACGAACAGAGAAATCAATCATGTAACTATCAGCATTGATTTGATATTCAAAAACAATAAACTGAGATGAGCTGACTGCAGCTGTAAAAGTTAGAGTTTGTTTTCCACCTCTTTCTTTAATTTTTGGAGTAAAATAAAAATCAGCCGTATTTAAAACTCTACCATCAGAAGTTGAAAAGCTGTAATTAAAATTTTGATTTTCTTTTATCAGATACAAAGGTTTCTCTTTATAATTGTTAAATTCTTTTAAAAACAAGCTTGATATTTGAGCTCCTTTTGAAGAAAAAACAATGGATAGTTTTTCATTCTCTAAAGCAAGTTCTTCGGTTGTATTTACTTGAAATAAATTTGAAAACGCACCATAAGCAACTGTCATTTGTTGATCTTTAAGAGAATTACTTAAAACAACTTCCGAAGAACTTTCAGAGGCTGTATTAGTTGAGACTTCCGTTTGTTTTTCATTTTCTGTGACAACTTCTTCAGTGGGCTGTTGATTGTTCAGCATCCATGTTAGGATTAGTGCTATTAAAAAAAATCCTACAAATTGCCAGGGATCAAATTTTTTATTTTCCATAATTAATTAATTCAATCTATTGATTTTATTTAGAGTGATTGTATTTCAAACTTGCTTTAACAAAATCAACAAATAAAGGATGTGGATTAAGTACCGTGCTTTTGTACTCAGGATGATATTGAACACCAATAAACCATGGGTGGCTAGGGTTTTCAACCACTTCAACTAATCCTGTCTTGGGATTAATACCCGTTGCTTTTAATCCGGAAGCTTCAATTTCTTTTCTGTAGTGATCATTGTATTCATAGCGGTGACGATGACGTTCAGAAATGGAATTTTTCCCATATGCTTTATATGCTAAATAGGCTGTGTCTAAATCACAATCCCATGAGCCTAATCGCATTGTACCCCCCATTTCGGTTATGGCTTTTTGGTTTTCCATAATTGAAATGACTGGCTCAGAACATTGCTCATCTATTTCAGTAGAATTTGCATCCTTTATCCCCATCACATTTCTTGCATGCTCAATAACTGCCATCTGCATTCCCAAACAAATTCCAAAAAACGGAATCTTATTTTCTCTCACATATCGAACAGTATCAATTTTTCCTTCAGTTCCACGACCTCCAAAACCAGGAGCTACAATTACTCCATCAATGTCTTTTAGTTTTTCTGAAACATCCGAATCTGATAAAAATTCAGAATGTATGGATTCAACAATAATCTTTACCTCATTAGAGGCACCAGCATGTATCAAAGATTCGAGAATTGATTTGTAAGAGTCTTGTAACTCAACGTATTTTCCAATCAATCCTATTCGTATTTGTTGCTTTGGATTTTTATATTTTTGTAAAAATTCTTCCCAATGAACTAGATCAATGGACCTACTCTCTAGTTTTAATGAATTTAAAACAACTTTATCCAATCCCTCGTTCAGCATCAATAAAGGAACATCATAGATTGTTTCTGCATCTATTGATTGAATAACTGCTTCTTGCTTTACGTTACAAAACAAAGCGAGCTTTCTTCGGATATCATCTGAAATTTGATGTTCTGTTCTACAGACCAAAACATTGGCTTTTACCCCGCTTTCCATAAGGGTTTTTACAGAATGTTGAGTAGGTTTGGTTTTTAACTCCCCAGCAGCCGACAAGAACGGCACAAGGGTCAAGTGAATTACCATGGCATTTTCATCACCCAACTCCCAAATCAATTGACGTACTGCTTCAATATAAGGTAAAGACTCGATATCTCCTACGGTTCCACCGATTTCAGTAATTATGATATCATAATCTCCCGATTCACCAAGTAGGCACATTCGCTCCTTTATTTCGTTGGTTATGTGGGGGACAACTTGTACGGTTTTTCCTAGAAAAATACCTTTTCGTTCTTTCTCTATCACACTCTGATAAACCCGACCTGTAGTTACATTATTGGCTTGAGAAGTGGAAACATTCAAAAAACGCTCGTAATGTCCTAGATCTAAATCTGTTTCGGCACCATCATCAGTCACAAAACATTCTCCGTGTTCATAAGGGTTTAGAGTACCTGGATCAACATTGATGTAGGGGTCAAACTTTTGAATTGTTACGCGATACGTTTGAGCTTGTAAAAGCTTGGCTAAAGAAGCTGCAATAATTCCTTTTCCAAGGGAAGAAGTAACTCCTCCAGTAACAAAAATATATTTGGTGTTTGACATCCGGTTTTTATAAAGTACGTTTTAATTATTTACCGGGCTTAAAATTACAAAAACTATTGAGATAAATAGATTTCTTAGCCTTATTTCTTGATTTCTAAAAGTTCATAACCTTGGTGTTCCAATAAAAAATATGCTCGATTTTGATACCCTTGACCCTTGTGGGGAACATAATCAAATCGGCTTTCAATGTAGTCGGTTTCTCCTAAAGTATCTGAACTCAATTGCTTCTGATGTGCCCAGCGTAAAATCACATCTAAGGTTAAATCATAGCCTCGTATAGCTTCTCGTTTGGGTAGGTCTCCAAAAGAACTTAGATAAAGAGAATCAAATGCTTTGGTGCGCTTATTCTCATCAGAAAAAGTTCCAGCTGTGAAAGTAAATCTTAAATTACCCAATTGTTTTTTTGAAATATTAGAATCATCGTAAGCATTGGATCTGTAAGTTGTGTAAAGTTGGACAACTCGATCTTTTGAAACCTGAGAATTGAGAAGTGAGGTCACACTCGCTATGAGTCCTAAATTTTGCGATTCAAAAACTACTTTATTTGTTAAGGAATCTACTAGTAAAGAATCTATGAGATCAGGAACAATATATCCTCCAGGCTCTGGACGTAACATTTGAGCAAAAGGATAACGGTTCAAAAGCTTTTCTTCTATTTCATAGTTCAATGAATCGGCAATTACCAAAACATTTTGTGTGGAATCAATTGCAGTGTCTAAATAATCAAACATTTTTTCTCTTAACAACATAGGAGCGGTAATGGATTGATACACATTGGGACGACTGATGACAGGGTTAGAAGAAAGAGGAGCAATCATTGGAATCAGTTTTAAACTGTCCTGAAGGGATAAAAAATCGAAGTTGGAGGGAATCAATGGACCGATTACCACATCATTATCTGACCAATTCAGGCTATCTAACTTTGATTTTAGATATTGTTTATCGTTTTGAGTATCCAGAACATTAAGTACAACTTCCACGCCCAAACGTGCAGCTTCTTCAACCGCTATTACTACTCCAGAATAAAAATCTAATGCAATGGTATGAAGGTTACGAGTCTTTAGTTTGGTTTCGGTATCCTGAATTGAATCAAACTCAATTTGGTTTAATTTAAAAGGTAACAAAAGGCCTAGGGTGACTTTGGAGTCCAGAGGAATAGAGTCACGTAAATTATTTTTTTCAACCAAAAGATCGTTCTCTATTTTAAAATCTCCTGTTAGCTCCAAAGGAATTTTCAAAATCATTCCAACCTGGAGTCCATTTGTTTTGAGAAGAGGGTTTAATGCAATTAGATCGGAAGCAACAACTCCTAATTTTTCCTCTAAACGATAAAAACCTTCTTTAGGTTTTACCTTGTAATAATTAAATTCTTTTTCTAAAGCTAAGGTTTCGGCCTCGCTTTGTTTGGGAACAATAATTTGTTGTCCTATTTTGAGACCAGATACAATTTCAGGATTGTATTGTTCTAACTCTTGAACTGTAATCCCATAACGATAAGCTAAGCGCCACTTTGTCTCTTTAGGCTGAACCAAGTACATCGACAATGTATCGGGTAAACTTGCCTTGGTAACAGATTTTAGCTTTATATAAACAGGGATTTGAAGAAGCATTCTTTTCTTCAATCCGATTTTTTTTATGAGGGGGTTGTATTGATAAATTTCCTCAATTTGAATATCATACTTTCTTGCTAATCCATACAGCGTTTCTTTCTTTTTTACTCTATGGCTTGTGAAAGAATTGGGTTCAACCTGAGCAGATAAACTCGAAATGAAGAAAAAAAGTAAAGAAAATAAAAATTGTTTGATACTCATAAAGACGGTGTTTGTTATTCCCATTCAATGGTTGCTGGAGGTTTTGAACTAATGTCATAAACAACTCGATTCACTCCCTTAACTCGATTAATTATTTCATTTGATGTTTTTTGTAAAAACTCATAAGGTAAATTTACCCAATCAGCAGTCATTCCATCTGTTGAAGTTACTGCACGAAGCGCTACACATTTTTCATAAGTGCGTTCATCTCCCATTACCCCTACACTATTTACGGGAAGCAAAATAGCACCCGCTTGCCAAACTTGATCGTACAGGCCATTGCTTTTGAGTCCATCAATAAAAATCGCATCAACTTCTTGTAACATACTAACCTTTTCTTGAGTAATCTCGCCCAAGATACGGATTGCTAGCCCAGGTCCAGGGAAAGGATGCCTCCCAATCAATTCCGAGTCAATACCCAAACTTGTACCTACACGTCTTACCTCATCTTTGAATAGCATACGTAAAGGTTCAACAATTTTCAATTTCATGTAATCCGGTAAACCTCCTACATTATGGTGTGATTTAATTGTAGCAGAGGGTCCATTTACTGAAATGGACTCTATTACATCGGGGTAAATTGTTCCTTGAGAAAGCCAGGTTGCTCCATCTATTAATTTAGATTCATCATCAAAAACATCAATAAACGTATTTCCAATAGCCTTGCGTTTTGCTTCGGGATCAGAAATCCCCTCGAGTTTATTAAGAAAACGTTTCGATGCGTCTACCCCTTTAACATTGAGACCCATTCCTTTGTATTGCTCCAAAACACTAGAAAATTCATCTTTTCTAAGAAGACCGTTATTTACAAAAATACAGGTCAATTGATTTCCAATCGCTTGGTGTAACAAAACAGCTGCAACAGTAGAATCAACACCTCCAGACAAACCGAGTATTACTTTTTCTTCTCCAACTTGTTTTCTGAGCGACTCTAGAGTCATTGAAACAAAAGAATCTGGTGTCCAGTCTTGCTTTACTTGAGCAACATCTACCAAAAAATTAGAAAGCAATTGTTTTCCATCGGTGGTATGATAAACTTCTGGATGAAACTGTATTGCATAAGTTTCTTCTCCTTCTATTCGGTAAGCGGCGTTTTCAATATCTGCAGTACTTGCTAAACGCATTCCTTCTTTGGGGAGTTCTTTGATTGTATCGCTGTGACTCATCCAAACTTGGCTTCCTACTTCAATAGACTTAAAAAAAGTTTCATAAGGAGCAACGTAAGATAAATTTGCACGTCCGTACTCCCTAATGTTGGATGGACTGACTTTTCCACCAGAAAAATGGGCCAAATACTGTGCTCCATAGCACACGGCCAACAAAGGAGTATTCCCTCTAATTTCTGATAAATCAGGATGAGGAGCATCTTCCGAACGAACAGAATAAGGAGATCCCGATAAGATTACTGCTTTGAACGGTTTTAGATCTTCAGGAGGATTATTATAAGGATATATTTCACAGTAAATAAATAACTCTCGGACACGCCTTGCGATTAATTGTGTGTATTGCGAACCGAAGTCTAGTATGAGCACTTTTTCTTCCATATACAAAAATACAATTTAATCTTCGTTCAATAAAAGCTCTAATGATTTTTTAGCAAAAGAATTAGTCTAAAATAATCCAATCAAATTTTAAAGATAAAGGATCAATCTTTTTGGATAGAATCGATAATAATTCGTTTCCGTATTGAAGATAAAACTCTGAAAAATTAACGGTTCGTTCTTGCAATGTTTCATTTGGAAAAAGGAAGTCATGAAGTAATATCAGCCTTTGTACTTGACCTGTTAGCTTTTGCTTCTGAGCTTTTAACAAGCGTTTTTCTAAATGATCAATACCCTTGAACTGTCTCGCTTTCTGTGCTTTTACGGCTCCTTCAAAAGAAGCATCGACCTCAGTTACTAACTTTTCTAGTGAATTAAATTGAGCTTCTAAAGTTTTCTTTAAAGATTGAAGATCCAAATCGATGTTACTGATTTGACGGACTTTTTTATTGATTAATGAAGGACGCTTTAAAAAAAAATCCAACGGTGATAACTGCATATTATCGATTTTTTTGGCAATTTTTTTGGGGACTAAAACTGCTGTATTTCTATGCAACAAAATTGGAAATAAAACTTTTTGAGATTCAAAATATGACTTGAGTTCTAACCAATAAGCCAGCTCCCCACCTCCTCCAACATAACACAGGTTGGGTAAAATGGTTTCTTGATACAATGGACGCATCAATACATTGGGTGAAAAGCGTTCTGGAGTTTTCTCAACCTCATGCAGTAATTCTTCAGCAGTCCATGACATGGTTTTATCTGCATCGGTAAAGCCTGTTGCTGTTCGAATAAGTCGTAATCGATCCTTTGCTGTTAAATAAAACAAGTTGATTTGTCTGGGATTTACCTGTGGTAAATAAGAAGAATCGTAGTCTGTTTGTATTTTACTTATGGTTTTGTTGACATGAATCTCACAGCTACTGGACTGTAATTCTTCTTTTATTTTGGGGGAAAATTCCGTTTTTAAGTTACGATTGTCACCATCTAGAATAACCAAACCCTCTGATCCAAATAACTTATGAACAAGTTTTCTGGTCGCCTCTGCCAGAGTTTTTGAGGATAAATAACTTACTCGAATCAACTCTTTAATCTCCTCTGCAGTTGAAGAGGAGCCGAGGTTTTTTTCAAACACAGAAAATAAATACTCGATACCTTCAAGAGAAAATTTACCTACCGCTCCTGCTTTATTTCGATTCCATTTAAAATTCATTCTGTTAAAATTAAAAAAAGAAATTTCGTCAAAGTCATGGTCTTCAGTAGCCATCCAATAAACAGGAACAAAATTAGATTCTGGATACGCTATTTTTAACTTTTTACACAAGTTAATGGTGCTTATTATTTTAAATAAAAAATACAAAGGCCCTGTCATCAGATTGAGTTGATGCCCTGTTGTGACTGTGAAAGTATTATTCAGTGAAATACTCTTGATGTTTTGATAAACTAAACTATCCTTCAACAAAAGAGTGTCGTATTGGCTTATAAGTGAATCAACCAAAACTTTTCTCTTCTTTTTTGTGAAAGTTTTCTCTTTTTCTGAAAATTGATTTTTAAAATTATCAATCTCAGGATTCTCTCCATAAAATTGACTTAACTGTTTATTTCCCTCAAATAGATCACAAATGATTTTGGAAACATAACCTGAATTTCGATAAGAAATTTGTTGAGACCGCATAAAGCATTTTCATATTTGTAAAGATATTCCTTATAAAGTAAATATAAAAATATCGGATAAATTTTATCTTTACGTTTCCGAAATATTAAACATATGAAAAATTTAGTTTTTAGCTACCTCGTTGCCCTATCATCTCTGCCTATGATTTCTCAAAATATCCCTTCCCCAAGTGAGTTTCTTGGATATGATTTGGGAACACAATTTACTAGACATCACCAAGTTGTTTCGTACTTCAAAGCAGTTGCTTCTGCTTCTGAGCAAGTCAATCTTTCGTTTTATGGCACAACATATGAAGGAAGGGAGTTACAATTAGCAACAATTTCAAGTTCAGAAAACTTATCTAATCTCGAGGAGATTAAAGAAAACCACCTTGTTGAATCGGGTTTAAAAAAAGGAAATGTATCAACTTTGGATCCAAAAAGTATTGTTTGGTTGAGTTACAACGTCCACGGAAATGAGGCTGTTGGTGCGGAAGCTGCAATGAAAACAATTTACACGCTGATAACCCAAAAATCAGATTGGCTACAAAACACGATAGTTATTATGGATCCTTGTATTAATCCTGATGGACGTGACCGCTATGTGAACTGGTACAACCAAGTGAAAAGTACTCCTTTCGACAACTCGCCCATTGCCAATGAGCATTATGAAGATTGGCCCGGTGGTAGATCCAACCACTATTATTTTGACCTCAACAGAGATTGGGCATGGGCAACTCAAAAAGAAACTCGGCAACGCCTAAAAGAATACCACAAATGGTATCCACATATTCATGTTGACTTTCACGAACAAGGTGTAGATAGTCCCTATTATTTTGCACCAGCAGTAGAACCTTTGCACGAAATCATCACAGACTTTCAAAAAGAATTTCAACATACAATTGGAAAAAATCATGCACTTTATTTTGATAAAGAAGGTTGGTCTTACTTTACTAAAGAAATTTTTGATCTTCTTTACCCAGGGTATGGAGATACTTACCCAATGTTTCATGGAGCAATTGGGATGACCTACGAACAAGGGGGAAGTGGTAGAGCAGGCTTGAGCATAAAAAATAAAATTGGAGTCAATTTAACCTTAAAAGACCGTATTGCCCACCACTACACCACTGGGCTTTCAACAGTCGAAACTGCTGGAAAAAACTCTAAACTACTCAATGATGAGTTCAAAAAATATTTCCAAAATGATAACGTAAAATATGTAACATACGCCTTAAAAGGGGAATTCGATAAAATAGCTAGACTCAAAAAATTACTGGATACACATCATATCCCCTATGAGCATCCAAAAGCCAAAATAAGTATCAAAGGATGGGATTATGAGAATCAAAAAAACAATACAATTTCCTTCGGAACCAATGCATTAATATTGAATGGTGAAGGTAAAAAAGGTAAACTGATTCAAGCCTTGTTTGAACCCAAAACTCAACTTTCAGACTCCGTTACCTATGACATCACATCTTGGTCTTTACCATATGCATACGGGCTAAAAGCTTTAGCAAGTCAACAAAAAATATCAAATACAGATCCATTTAAAGAAGAAGCTGTTGTTTCTTTTCCAGAAACTAATGCCTACGCATATGCAACAGGCTGGAGAAGTCATAAAGACGGTAAATTCTTAGCCGCATTACTAAAAGAGAAAATTAGAGTTCGCTACAACCTTAAGCCTCTTGTTAATGGAGGAAAACGTTGGGCTGAGGGAAGTCTTTTCATATTAAAAGGAGAAAATAAAAACATTGATGAATTTGATGAAACAATCCGGAAAATTGCTTTAGAAAACAACCAAAATATAACCGCTCTAGCTTCTGGGTTTTCTGATAGCGGCATAGATTTAGGATCAAACCTGATGGAGTTTATTACACAAAAAAGAGTAGGACTCATAAAGAGTAATAATTCAAACCCCCAAGGGTATGGAGAAATTTGGCATTTTTTCGAACAACAACTAAAATATCCCATGACACAAATTGATGTAAATCGATTGAACGATCGCAATCTAGATAAATTTGATGTTTTAATTCTTCCACCAGGATATTACAACTTATTTTCTAATGATGATTCTGAGATTTTGAAATGGATAAAAAAAGGTGGGCGTCTTATCGCTTTGGGATCAGCAGTTAGAACATTTTCTGATCAAAAATCTTTTGATTTAAAAATCAAAAGTACAAATGATCAAACAGATGAGTTTGTTCCTTTTGCAGAACTGGAAAGAAAAGATATTAGTTCAGCAATTTATGGAAGTATTTATTCCGTAGATATTGATACCACCCACCCCTTGGCTTTTGGTTATGATAAAAACTATTATAGTCTAAAAAACAGTGCTACCTCCTACCAACTTTTGAATGATGGTACGGTAGGAAAACTTCCGAAGGGAGCTAAACCCTTGGCTGGTTTTAGTGGGAATAAAGCCATTAAACGCCAAAGTGAATCGTTAATTTTGGGCATCGAGTACTTAGGCATTGGAAGTGTTGTTTACATCGTAGACAACCCTTTGTACCGAGGATTTTGGGAAAACGGTAAACTCTGGATAGTAAACGCAGTATTTCACTAATAAACACTATACTGGTTCGGCATAGAGATCAAAATCGGCTGCCTCAATAATGGTAAGGTTTACATATTCTCCGTGTTTGAGGTAAAACTTTCTTGCATCAATTAAAACTTCATTATCGACATCTGGTGAATCCATCTCAGAACGACCTACAAAAAAGTTTCCCTCTTTTCGATCTATTACGCATCGGTATGTTTTTCCTACCTTTTTCTGATTCAATTCCCAGGAAATTTGTGACTGAATATCCATTATTTCAGAGTACCTTCTTTGTTTTTCAGCTTCAGGAACATCGTCAACCAACTGATGTGCGTTGGTATTTTCTTCATGGCTGTAGGTAAAACATCCTAAACGTTCAAAACGCATTTCTTTTACCCAAGTTCTTAACTCCTCAAAATGTTCTAAAGTTTCGCCGGGATAACCCACAATCAAACTGGTTCGTATGGTAATCCCAGGAACATGTTTTCTGAATTCTTTGAGAAGTTTTATGGTTTTCTCTTTGGTAGTACCCCTTCTCATAGATTTCAAAATATCATCTGAAATATGTTGTAAGGGAATATCTAAATAATTACATACTTTGGGTTCGGATTTCATAACCTCCAACACATCAAGAGGAAAACCTGTGGGAAAAGCATAGTGCATTCTTATCCATTCTATACCCTCGACCTTAACTAAGGCTTGTAACAGCTCTGCTAAATTTCTTTTTTTGTAAATATCCAAACCATAATAAGTCAAATCCTGAGCAATTAAGATGAGTTCTTTAACTCCGTCACTTGCTAAAGCCTCTGCCTGTTTTACTAAATATTCAATTGGTGTTGATCGGTGTTTTCCTCGCATCAAAGGAATTGCACAAAATGAACAAGGCCTATCGCAACCCTCAGATATCTTGAAATATGCAAAATTTTTTGGGGTTGTTGTTATTCTTTCCCCAAGAAGTTCGTGCTTGTAATCGGCTTCTAATGCAGCCAATAATTGAGGTAATTCACTGGTTCCAAAATACTGGTCAACATCAGGAATTTCCTGTATAAGGTCTGGTTTGTAACGTTCACTCAAACAACCTGTCACAAAAACCTTGTCAATTTCTCCAGCTTCTTTTCTGTGAATGTTTTCCAAGATTGTATTTACAGATTCTTCCTTGGCGTTATCAATAAAACCACAGGTATTAATTACAACAATATTTCCATCTTCTTCATGCACAACATCTTTATCGTTGGCTTTGAGTTGTCCCATCAAAACTTCAGAATCATAAATGTTTTTGGAACACCCAAGGGTAATTACATTGATTTTATTTTTAGTAGAATTTTTTGTTCGCATTTTTATTTCATAGGTAAGTGAGTTTCAAAAAAACGGATACTTTCTTTGGTAACCCCTTCAACATCATCACTGGTAATGTATGATGTCATTACGTGATTCCCTGACTTGGGAAAAGCCATTTTCTCTTTTAGTGTGGTCGAAGTCCCCAACTGATCAAACATTTCTATCATTGCGTCTACAGAAACAACATTATCTTGGTTAACTTCGTCCTTGTAATAATACCCCATAAAAACTGGTTTTTTTATTTTCTCAAAGGTTTTGGGAATCATGGCTACTTCAAGTAATTTTTGAACATGGGTTATTGCTTTAATATGGTATCGTGTTGTCCAAAATTGATCTTTTGGAGAGACAACATCTTGCATAATATGATAATCTGTTCCTAAAGCAAAGGTTGCTATTTCTAATCCCCATGGAAGGGTTCCAATTCCTGTGAGTGAGTTTTTGATTTTAATGTTGGGAGAATACAATCCAATAATTACAACCTCTGGGTCATTTCCTAGTATAAGACTAAGTGCTCCACCATTTGAAGTTCCCAAAAGAATTACTTGTTCTCCGAGGGTTTTCGCAACTTGTAGTGCTTCTAATGCACTGGCTATGTATTGATCTCCACTAAACTCTTCCAAGGGACTTTCATTATCTATTCCATGTCCAAATAAACGAGGTAAATACAAATTTGCTTTAAAGTGTTTAGCAATATTTTGATGAAAAGGAGCGCCCTCTTCAGAGCTTGCAGAAAAACCATGCAAATACAAAACACTGTATTTTGTTTTTTGAGGGATCGAATCGTAGAACTCAATTCGAGATTCATTTCCCTTCTTCAATCCTTCAACTTTTACTTCTCGAGCTATGATCCAATCATATAATTCTAAAAGGTTCTGGGGAACAGATGGGGAATCTTGATTTAGATTAGGCTCAGCTACTTTTGGCCCATTAAAAAAAATGATGAATCCAATTCCGAAAATTCCAAGAATAATTTTAAGTTTTTTTTTCATCATTTGATATTAATTAAAAAAAGAGTGTAAAAAAGATTCTACATTGAAAAGTTGAAGATCATCAATTCCTTCGCCTACTCCAATAAATTTAACTGGGATCTTGAAAGCATCTGAAATTCCAAGAACAACCCCACCTTTTGCAGTTCCATCGAGTTTGGTAATTGCCAATGAGGTGACTTCTGTTGCTTGCGTAAATTGTTTCGCTTGCTCAAAAGCATTTTGACCTGTTGAACCGTCTATGACTAAAAGAACTTCATGGGGAGCATCGGGTATCACCCGATCCATAACTTTCTTTACTTTTGAAAGTTCGTTCATCAAATTCACTTTATTGTGAAGGCGTCCAGCAGTGTCTATTAAGACAACATCTGCTTTTTGTTTTTTAGCAGATTCAAGGGTGTCAAATGCTACTGCAGCTGGATCACTTCCCATTTGTTGTTTTACAATGGGAACATCAGATCGATCTGCCCATACTTGCAATTGATCTATTGCACCTGCTCTAAAAGTATCGGCAGCACCCAGTACCACACTTTTACCAGCATTTTTCAAATGATGCGCTAGCTTACCAATAGTTGTTGTTTTCCCAACACCATTTACTCCGACTGCCATAATAACATGAGGCTGATGCGAGAACGTATCTGAAAATGAAAAGGGTTTTTCGGGTTGTTGTTGATTTAATATTCTCGAAATTTCCTCTTTCAAAATTAAACTCAATTCCTTTGTTCCTAGGTAGCGATCTTTGGCTACGCGCACTTCAATGGCATCGATAATTTTTAGCGTAGTTGTAACTCCAACATCCGATGTAACTAGGACTTCTTCTAAATCATCCAACAAATCAACGTCTACAGATGATTTTCCTGCTATAACAGTTCCAAGTTTTAAGAAAAAAGATTTTCGAGTTTGTTCTAGCCCCTTATTCAATTTTTTTTCTTGATCACCAGAAAACAATGATTTTAATAAACTCATAAAGTTGTTAAATAAAAAAAGCTACTGTAAAAGTAGCTTTTTTTTAGATTGAATACTTGTATAATTATTAGTGTTTACTCAACCAGTCGTTCACAAGATCTGGTGCAGTAATTGTTTCTACGAAAGAATAACTTATGGCGTCATCTTTCTTTACCATTTTAATTACTTTGGTGAGTCTTTTTGATCCCGTTTGCAGGGTAGCTACTGATTTCTTTGCCATGGTTATTTAATTTCTTTGTGAACAGTCATTTTCTTTAAAATTGGATTGAATTTTTTAATCTCCAATCGATCTGGTGTATTCTTTTTATTTTTCGTTGAAATGTAACGAGAAGTCCCTGGTTTTCCCGAATTTTTGTGTTCAGTACACTCAAGTATAACTTGCACACGATTTCCTTTTCTTGCCATGATCTACTATTTTAGATGGATTTTCCTTTTGCTCTGGCTTCTTTCAAAACCGCAGAAATTCCTTTTCTATTTATTGTTTTTAATACAGAAGCAGTAACTTTTAATGTAATCCATTTGTCTTCTTCAGGGATAAAAAATCGCTTCTTGATTAGATTAACCTCAAATCGGCGCTTGGTTTTGTTAATGGCTTTAGAAACACTGTTACCGAACATTGCTCTTTTTCCACTTATTTCACAAACTCTTGACATAATTATAGACTTTAAATGTTCCTTTAAAACGAGGTGCAAATTTAGTGTTTTTTATGGAGTATCAAAATAGTTTCCAGTCAAATTTCAAAAGACTTTTTTTGGTTTTAAACAACAAAACCTTTTTTTTAGCCATTTTAAATATCAAAACTTACACTAGTATCGAAAAAATGATTTAATCATGTAATAAGGATCTTTTGTTCAACATAAAAACACAGTCGGAAATATTGGATATTAAAAAACTTCTTTGTGTAGAAGTTCCATGGCTTTGTTTATAGTTTTTTCAACGACACGCTCTCTATGTTTTCCTAAATGAAGTTCATGACTTACAACTCCTTTACTAGAAGCTAAAGCAATAAAAACAGTTCCTAAATCT
Source organism: uncultured Flavobacteriales bacterium (assembly GCA_913020155.1). Taxonomy (GTDB): domain Bacteria; phylum Bacteroidota; class Bacteroidia; order Flavobacteriales; family Flavobacteriaceae; genus Arcticimaribacter. The sequence goes on along the minus strand of CAJWBA010000002.1, from coordinate 31,720 downwards.
GCGTCAGATTCTCCTTTGGAAGGCCCCGAATTACCTGTTGTTGAAACACCGATCGTTGCTCCCAATCGTTCTCGAACTGCCACAGCCATTGCCTCTGCAACTGGGGAGCTTACTACAGAATATTCATTTATCAAAGATTGGGGCACTCCCAATATATTTACTTTGACATCAGTTGAATAGGCAACCACTCCTCCCTTAAAAAATTCAGATGCACCCGGGTTTTGTGTAAATTGATTTGCAATTTTTCCACCCGTACAACTCTCTGCTACCGCCAAACTATTATTTGTTTTTATGAACTGTTTTTGAAGCTGTTCTTCAATAGATGCCTCTTCTTCGAAACCAACAATAATCTCTCCAATAAGCGGGAATAATTTTTCAATCTCCTGATCAATCCTTTGATTGAGCAAATCTCGATCTTTTCCTTTACTTGACAAACGCAAACGAACCCTTCCCAAATTTGGGAGATATGCGAGTTTTATGTCTATGGGGAGGTCGTTTTCCCAGTCTTCAATACGCTCTGCTATAACACTCTCCCCTAGTCCATAAGTAAGTAAAGTTTTATGAATGATAAATGGTCGGGTGTAATGTTTTTGTAAAGTAGGAATTACCTCATTGCTTATCAATGCTTTCATTTCGAAGGGCACTCCTGGTAAGGAAATGATTACACGATCTTCGTTTTCAAACCACATCCCCGAGGCCGTTCCATAAAAATTATTCAAAACTTTTGCCTTTGAGGGTAACAAAGCTTGCTTTCGATTTTCATCATTGATGGGTGTGGGAACGTATTTTGTAAACATTTCTTCAATGCGTTCCAATACAAGTTCATTTTTCACCAAAACATCATCAAAGTATGCGCACAGGGTGTGTTTGGTCAAATCGTCTTTTGTAGGCCCTAAACCCCCTGTTAGGATAATTACTTGAGCTCTTTTCTGAGCATCATTCAAACAACTTTCAATGTGTTCTTTTCGATCAGAAATAGAAGTAATTTGCCCAACTTCGATGCCAATTTTGTTCAATTCTTTAGCGATAAAAACAGCATTAGTGTTTACGATTTGTCCAATTAGAATTTCATCACCGATACTTACAATTTCTGCAATCATATTTACTTAATTTTTATTGAGAATAATCGATGCCCTTCTAAAAATCCTTCAAGTACATCATTTACACTAACAGGACCCACTCCAGCGGGAGTTCCAGTGAAAATTATGTCTCCGATTTTTAGGGTAAAAAACTGGGACACATAGGATATTAATTCATCTACTTTCCTTAACATCAAGGCTGTTGATGCCCTCTGAACAACGTCACCATTTTTAGTCATTTCGAATTGAAGTTGATCAACATTGGGAAGTTCACATTTCCTGATCCAATCTCCAACCACAGCAGCTCCATCAAACGCTTTTGCTTTTTCCCAAGGCAACCCTTTAGATTTGAGCTTTGCTTGTAAATCACGTGCAGTAAAATCAATCCCCAAACCAATTTGGTCATAGTATTTATGTGAAAATTTTTGCTGAATGTGTTTCCCTATTCGATTGATTCGTATCAAAACTTCGACCTCATGGTGTACATCATTTGAAAACGGGGGAATAAAAAAAGGTTGGTTTTTTAAAACCAACGAAGTGTCTGGTTTAAGAAAAACCAAGGGATCAATAGGCTTTTCGTTTGCTAGTTCTTCGATATGATCGCTGTAATTCCGACCAATACATATTATTTTCATACTCTAGATTGTAAACACGATCTATTCAATCAATTATTAATTACCCTCATTAAATTTATTCAAACGCAGAGCTGTTAAAACTTTCTTTGTATACAAAGGAAAATCAGCATTAAGCAACCATCCAAAGTATCCTGGTTCTTTTTCTAGAACCTCATCTATTGTTTTTCCTTTATGTTTCCCAAAAGAAAAGCAGGGTTGGTTTTCTTTATTCAAAAAAATAAATCCTGCTACGTCTAGAGATCGTTTACGGGTTGAAAATTGGCTCAAAAAATCCAGATTATTTTCCAATTCTTCATAACGTCTAATCTGAGCTAATAAAACTTGATAGGTTGCTTCAGTGTCGGCCATTGCGGAGTGAGCGTTTGTCAATTCTTTATCACAATAGAACTTTAAAGCAGCGCTGAGAGTTCGTTGCTCCATTTTGTGGAAAATAGTTTGTACATCGATGGTCTTGTGGTTTTTGAGGTCAAAATCTACCTCAGCACGCATAAATTCCTCTGCTATCAAAGGGATATCAAAACGATCTGAATTAAATCCAGCCCAATCACATCCTTTCATGAAGGCATAAACCTCACTGGCTAATGTTTTAAAATTAGGTGAATCTGCTACCTTTTCATCTGTTATTCCATGAATATCAGAAGCTCCTTTAGGGATCCGCATTTCTGGGTTTACCAACCAAGTTTTCCCTTCTTTATTTCCATTGGGTAGAAGCTTTATAACTGCTATCTCAACAATTCGATCTTTTACTATATTAACTCCAGTAGTTTCGAGGTCAAAAAAGCATAGTGGTCGTTTAAGTTCAAGTCCCATAAAATATTTTTAAAAATCAATTGAAGTATCCCATTGTTCCAAAGCATCAGAAATCGCTTTTACAAATTGTCCTCCCATAGCTCCGTTAATTATGCGATGGTCATAACTGTGACACAGCATCATCTTTCTTCTTATTCCTATGAAATCTCCATTTATAGTTTCAATAACTGCTGGCATTTTTCGGATAACACCAATGGCCAAAATACCGACTTGTGGTTGATTGATAATTGGTATCCCTGTTATCGATCCGAAATTTCCAACATTGGTGACTGTATAGGTTCCATCCTGAATCTCATCGGGTTGTAGTTTATTCTCTCGTGCACGGGCAGAGAGCTCATTTACCGCCCTAGCCAAACCTACCAAATTGAGGTGGTCGGTGTTTTTTATTACGGGAACAATCAAATTACCGTCTCCCAAGGCAGTTGCCATACCAATGTTTATCGCTTTTTTTTGAATGATTTTACTATTCTCCTCCACTGAACTGTTGAGCAGTGGATATTTTTTAAGTGCTTTAACAACAGCAGAAATAAATATGGGAGTAAATGTTAATTTTTGTTGTTCGCGCTCTTGAAATCTTTTCCTAACTCGTTCTCTCCATTCCCAAAGATCAGTAACATCTACCTCGACAAAAGATTGTACATGTGCTGAAATTTTTCGACTCATGACCATATGATCGGAAATCATTTTACCCATTCGAGTCATTTCAATTATTTGGTCTTGTCCTGAAACAACTGTGGGCTGAATATCCGTTTGATTTGAAGAGTAAGGTTGTTGTTTTTGATTGGTTCCTTTAACTGAAGTAAAGTTTTTGAGATAAATTAACATATCATTTTTGGTAACTCTTCCCATATCTCCTGAACCTTGAATGATATCCAATTCTTCAATTGAAATGCCCTCCGCCTTGGCAATATTTCTTACTAAGGGAGAATAAAATCGGCTCGATTCGTTCGATGAAATCGTTGAAGTTTGTATCGTTTCTTGAATTGAAGATAATTCTGCTTCGATAATTGTAACGGGGTCTTTTTGGGGAGAACTTTCTGCCTCTAATGAAGATTCATAAATAATGAATTCTTCGGATTCTGAGGATTCTAAGGATTCTTCAGATGGATCATCATTTCCCTCAACCTCAATTACAGCAATTACGTCTCCTACCTTTGCTATTTCATTTACTTCAAATTTCTTTTCCAGGAGTACTCCAGCTACCTCTGATGGAATATCTGAATCTACCTTGTCTGTGGCAACCTCAACTACAGAATCGTCAATAGCTATTGGGTCACCTACATCTTTGAGCCATGTACTCAGCGTAGCCTCTGCAACACTTTCTCCCATTTTTGGTAATTTAAGTAGGTATTTACCCATAGTTTAAAGCTTTTTAAAGTATAACAAAGGTATCAAAATTATTAAAGAGTTTATTAAAATCAAAGTACATTATGGCTACCCTTGAAGGGAGTCCTCATAAGGAATTCGCTTTAAAATACTCCTACCTAGAGTTATCTCATCAGCATATTCTAATTCATCTCCAACAGGTATTCCACGAGCAATTGTCGATATTAATACTTCAAAACCAGATAATTGCTTGTGAATGTAAAAAGTAGTTGTATCTCCCTCCATAGTAGCACTCAAAGCAAATATGACTTCTTTTACTTTTCCAGATTTTACTTTTTCTGCCAAAGAAGTAATTGTCAAATCTTGAGGTCCTACGCCATCAATTGGAGAAATAATTCCATTTAAGACATGGTACTTTCCTCGAAATTGACCTGTATTTTCAATCGCCATTACATCTCTTATATCCTCAACAACACAAATCTGTTCATCAGACCGTTTTGAATTTGAACATATTTCACAAATCTCGGTATCTGCAATATTGTGGCATTGAGAACAAAAAGTAATCTCAGATCTAAACACATTCAGGGCCGATGCGATTTCTTTAGTTTGTTCTTTGGGTTGTTTTAGCAAATGTAAGACCAATCGCAACGCTGTTCTTTTTCCAATTCCTGGTAACTGAGACATTTGATCAACGGCTTGTTCTAATAGTTTAGATGAAAATTCCATGATCACAAAAATACAAAATAAACCGTGTCCTTTTCTTTGATGAACCATTAACTACTCCCGTATTCAATATTAAAAAATAATTTTAACTTGGATGAAAATCCGCTAGATAAAAAAGATCAGAGAATATTGTTTCTCAAGCAATGATTATTTTTTTCTTTTTTTACCTTTAACCCATATGATAACACCTGTTTTTATTCTTAGTTTGATTCTTGGATATTTCTTTGTTTTAATAACCATTTCATATTACACTGGTAGGGAAGATTCCAATAAAGAGTTTTTTACAGCCAATAGGAACTCACCATGGTATTTGGTTGCTTTCGGCATGGTGGGGGCCTCACTTTCTGGGGTTACCTTTATTTCAGTCCCAGGCTGGATCAAAACTTCTGAGTTTAGTTACCTGCAAGTAGTCTTGGGTTACATGGTTGGTTATTTTGTTGTTGCCTTTGTTTTGCTTCCCGTTTATTACAAAAATCAAGTAACTTCTATTTATGAATATTTAAATATACGGCTTGGAAAAAACAGTCATCTGGCAGGAGCTTTGTTCTTCTTTATTTCGAGAGTTTTGGGGGCAGCTTTTCGCTTATTTTTAGTGGCAATTGTGTTACAACAATTTATTTTTGATTCGTGGAATGTACCTTTTGAAGTTACCGTTATTCTCTCTATCCTTTTGATATGGTTGTACACACAGCGAGGAGGAATTAAAACCATAGTATGGACAGATACAATTCAAACCAGTTTAATGATTTTGGCTGTCTTCTTGTCAATTCTGTATATCAACAAAGAACTTGAATGGAATATGATTGATTTTTTGCAATCAGCAAAATTCAAAGAATACAACAGTATTTGGGTAACCGATTCTTTTTTTATTCGTAATCATTTTTTAAAATCCTTTATCGGTGGAGTGTTCATTACAATTTGCATGACGGGTTTAGATCAAGACATGATGCAGAAAAATTTGAGCTGTCGAAATTTAAAAGATGCACAAAAAAATATGATAGTTTTTAGTTTAGTATTGGTAGTTGTAACCGGGCTTTTTATGCTCTTGGGAGCACTGCTTTACATTTATGCAGAAAAGGAAGGAATTTCGCTTCCTATGATTGATGGAAAGGCTAAGTCCGATTTACTTTTCCCAGAAATTGCATTGAACGGCAATCTTGGTTTGGGAGTTGGTATTACATTTATTTTAGGGCTGATTGCTGCGGCTTACAGCAGTGCAGATAGTGCCCTTACTTCATTAACTACCTCTTTTTGCGTTGATTTTCTGTCCCTAGAAAAACAAGATCAGAAGACCCAAAAAAGTATTCGTAAAAAAACTCATATTGGTATGAGTGTTCTGCTAGTACTTGTGGTTATCTCTTTTAAATACATCCTAAATGAAAATGTTATTGACAGTTTACTAACGGTTGCAGGGTACACCTACGGGCCATTGTTAGGATTGTTTGCTTTTGGAATTTTCACTGACTACACCATCAAAGATAAATATGTTTGGATTGTAGTTTTTACATCTGTAATTATCAGTAGTATTCTCGGGAAAATAGAGGCTTCTGTTATGGGAGGATACCAAATTGGCTATGAGTTGTTACCCCTCAATGGAATATTTACTTTTTTGGGTTTAATACTGATTCGTAGCAAGCAAAACTAAAGTGCAGGCCTGTTCAGTTTCGATCCCAGCTTCTTGTAAAAGGCTTTCTAATTTTTCATTTTCTGTCCCGGGGTTAAAAATCACTCTTCTGGGTTTTAACTTTAGAAGATAATCGTAATAAATTTCTTGACGAGCTGGACCCAAATACAAAGTAACTGTATCTACATTTTCCCATTCCGATTTATGTTCTGTATGTATTGTGGTATTCCCTAGAACTCCTGCTCGAAACCCCAAGACGAATACAGTATGTGAAGCAGCTTGCAATTTGTAAAAAGCTTTATAAGAATAGCGATCGGGATTTGAAGAAGCTCCAAGAATTAAAGTAGATTTACTTGTATTGTGCATCTTACCAGACTATCATTGAACTTCCCCATGTAAACCCACTTCCAAAAGAAGCAAGAACTATCTTTGAACCTTCTTTGATTTTACCCTCTTCCCAAGCCTCTGTCAAAGCAATTGGAATAGAGGCGGCAGTTGTGTTGCCATATCGCATAATATTGTTGTAAACTTGATGATCGTCCAATCCAAATTTCTTTTGAATGAATTGTGAAATTCTAAGGTTAGCTTGGTGAGGAACCAAGATATCTATATCATTCACTTGCCAATTATTTTTTTGTAACCCCTCATTAATTACTTCTGAGAAACGAACTACTGCGTGTTTGAAAACAACCTGACCGTTCATGTATGGATAATAAGTTAAATCTTCAGGGTCGTTTGCATCAATTATTTCGGGAACCCAACGTTGAGTACTGGGGCCAATTAAAGATAATTCCTCAGCATGCTTCCCTTGTGAATAAATATGGGAAGACATAATGCCTCGATCCGTATTTGTTTCTCTAGTTAAAACAGCTACACCAGCACCATCTCCAAAAATAACAGACACTCCACGGCCTCTAGAGGTCATGTCTAAACCACCAGAATGGTTCTCTGATCCTACTACCAAAATGTTTTTGTACATTCCTGTTTTGATGAACTGATCCGCAGTGGATAATGCATAAATAAACCCACTACATTGATTGCGAATGTCCATCGCAGGGCAGGCTGGAATCCCCAACAAGTCTTGAAGAATAACACCAGAACCCGGGAAGTAATAATCAGGACTTAGTGTTGCAAAAAGGATTAAATCCAAATCTTCAGCTTTCAAATTTGCACGTTCCAAAGCAATTTTAGTTGCTTTGAGAGCCATTGTTGCTGTAGTGTTTCCATCTCCTTTTTTTATGTGGCGACGCTCTTTTATTCCTGTTCTTTCAGTAATCCATTCGTCGGATGTATCCATGATTTTTGAAAGGTCGGAGTTAGTTACAACATTTTCCGGAAGGTATTTCCCTAACCCAATAATTCTTGAATTATACATAAGTTGTTATTAGTAGTTTTATTAAAAGTAAATAATAATAGAAACCATAACAAAAAAATTAAATGAACTTTTTGTAATTATCTACAACAACATTGGATTTTAAATCATGTAACAAGTTGTACAACCCAAAGAATGTACGGTTGATGTAAAGAAAATGCCTTGAACCCCTATTTCCATTTAGCTTACGTAATTGCTCATCCTTAGAGAGTTTTTCACTCATTTGAGCAACCTTTCCCCAAAAGATCTCATCAGAAAAATCAAAGGTTTCATTGTGAAAAGGAAAAGTCAATACTCCAAGTAACTCGTGAAATAAATCAGTTATGTATTCGCTATCCGCGGCTGAATCGTCAGGTCTAAGGATTTCTAGCTCTGTAATTTTATCAATAAAAAAATCACGATCTTCCATAGCATCTTTTTGAGCCAATTTGAAATAAGGTACATAAAAATCATCTGGAACATCTTTGATGCATCCAAAGTCAATTGCTATCAAATTAGCTGAATCATCAACCAAAAAGTTACCCGGATGAGGATCTGCATGAACGCGTTTTAAAACGTGCATCTGGTACATGTAAAAGTCCCAAAGTGTTTGTCCTATTAAATTGCTTTCATGAGGATCATTTTGTTTGGAGGTATATTGCGACAGATGATTTCCGGACATCCAGTCCATGGTCAGGATTTTATCACAAGAAAAATCTTTGTAGTAGTTCGGAAATTTGAGGTTAGGGATGTGCGAACACGCCTGGGTCATTGATTTGCTTTGTTCCAATTCTAGAAGGTAATTTGTTTCCTCTAACAATTTCCCTTCAACTTCCTTGAAATATTTTTCTGAGTCTTTTCCCTTCAAATTAAATAACCTTGTTGCAACGGGCTTTACCAATGTCAAATCTGAACTAATACTATTTGCCACTCCTGGATATTGAATTTTTACGGCAAGTTTTTTGCCATTATGTGTGGCTTTGTGAACTTGTCCAATGCTTGCTGCATTTACGGATTCGGATTCAAAAGTGTCAAAAATTTCTTCAGGATATTCGCCTAAATATTTTTTAAATGTTTTTCTTACCAATGGTCCAGATAATGGAGGCACAGAAAATTGAGCCAAACTGAATTTATCAACATAGGCACCTGGTAATAAGTTTTTTTCCATGCTCAACATTTGAGCAACTTTTAGTGCACTTCCTTTGAGGCTTTTAAGTCCATCGTAAATGTCTGCTGCGTTGTTTTCATCGAAGTTAACTTTTGCATTTTTGGGATCTGTGATTTTCTCTCTAATGTATTTGATGTAATTCCCTCCTATTTTAACACCTGTTGTCATCAATTTACCTGCGCGTTCTATTTTTCCTGTTGGGATGTAATCCAGTGTTTTCAATAAGTTTTATTTAATTTTTCTTTCCATAAAAACTTTCCGAAATCAAGTAATTTTTCGAGCTGTGTATTGTCAAAAACATCAAAAGCAACAGTGACTGATTTTTCAATAGCCTCATCAGTTCTTTCAAAACCCAAGGAAGTGTCACCCAACCAAAATTTTAATAAAAATAACAATTGAGCCCATGCAGCTTCAGAAAACAATTCGACTGGGTGTCTAGTAATACTAATTTTTTTATGATCATTGCCCTCTTCAATAAGATCAGAGGTAAAACTTTTGAATCTACTTTTAAGTTTTTTCAATTGTCCAATTGCAGACATTGAAGATCCTGCTGGGTTTAATGCAAAATAAACATAGCTTCTATTGATTTGTAAAACTTCAAAAAAGGTAAAATAAAACGTTAACAAACGATCTTTCCTACTCAACTCATCAAAATTTTCATTTTTAGAAATGAGATTGATTGTGTTTTCAAAAAAAACTTGCCAAATGTGTAGTTTAACAGAATCTAAAGATGCGTAAGTTTTGTAAAAATCAGATTCCACTATTCCGTTTACCTTACAAAATTTGTAAACCGAGAGTGGAAATTTTTCGTTTTCCAAGGCGTTGTCCATATAGAGTGAAAGAATACTTAAAGTTTTTTTCTTTTTTGCTGTTGCCATGATTGCCATTTATATTTATACAAAAATACAAATTGTTTATCTTTTTGTCAAAAAAATTAAACAAAATAAAATGCCAATTTGTCAGCGAATAAAGAATGGTATTTTTTTTGAATAGATATAAAAAAAATTAAAATTATGTCAAAAGGTAAAATCAATGTTTCTGTTGAGAATATTTTTCCCCTCATTAAGAAATTTTTGTACAGTGATCACGAAATTTTTTTACGTGAACTCATTTCTAATGCCACAGATGCAACACTTAAATTTAAGCATCTAAGCAATCTAGGTGAATCAATTGGAGAGCTTGGCGACTCCACAATTGAAATCAAGCTAGATAAAGAAAACAAAACCCTTCACATCATTGACCAAGGAATTGGTATGACCTCTGAAGAAGTAGAAAAATACATTAACCAAGTTGCATTTTCTGGTGCAGAGGAGTTTTTGGAAAAATATAAAGATAGTGCTGCTGATAGTGGTATTATTGGGCATTTTGGTTTAGGATTCTACTCCGCCTTTATGGTTGCCGAAAAAGTAGAGTTAATTACCAAATCTTTCAAAGACGACCCTGCTGCTCACTGGAGCTGTGACGGGTCTCCAGAATTTACTTTGGAATCTCATGACAAAACAGAACGAGGAACAGAAATTATCCTTCATATCGCTGAGGATTCTGTTGAGTTTTTAGAAAACGCAAAAATTACTGAGCTTCTTAATAAGTACAATAAATTCATGCCGGTTGCTATAAAGTTTGGAACCAAGGAAGAAACCCTTCCTATTCCAGATGGGGCACCGGAAGGAACTGAAGCTGAAAAAATAACCGTAGACAATATTGTAAATAACCCGAATCCAGCTTGGACACAACAGCCGGCTGACTTGAAAGAAGAGGATTACAAATCTTTTTATCGTGAACTCTATCCATCACAATTCGAAGAGCCTTTGTTTAACATTCATTTGAATGTAGACTATCCTTTCAACTTGACTGGGATTTTGTATTTCCCGAAACTAAGTAATGATCTCAGTATTCAAAAAGATAGAATTCAGCTCTACCAAAACCAAGTTTTTGTAACGGATAATGTGGAGGGAATTGTTCCTGAATTTTTAACAATGCTTCGCGGAGTTATTGATTCTCCAGACATTCCACTTAACGTATCCAGAAGTTATTTACAGGCAGACGGGGCTGTTAAGAAAATTAGCAACTACATCACCCGTAAAGTAGCTGATAAATTGGCTAGCCTTTTCAAGAAAGACCGCGCTGCTTTCGAACAAAAGTGGAATGACATTAAAGTGGTTATTGAATACGGTATGCTTTCTGAAGATAAATTCTTCGAAAAGTCTGACAAATTTGCACTCTACCCTAATGTTAACGGGACTTACTTTACTTTTGAAGAATTAAAAGAGGCTACTAAAAATCTGCAAACTGATAAAAATGAAAAACTTATTATTCTTTATGCTTCTAACAAAGATGAGCAGCATTCTTACATTGAAGCTGCCAAAGAAAAAGGGTATCAAGTATTACTTTTAGATTCTCCTATTGTACCCCACCTTATTCAAAAACTAGAAAGCACTCACGAAAAAATTTCTTTTGCTCGAGTTGACGGTGATGCCATTGATAATTTGATCAAAAAAGATGAAGTTACCGTTTCTAAACTCTCGGATGAGGAAAAAGAGACGCTTACTCCCCTTATCGAAAAAGTTGTACCCAAAGAGAAATACACCATTCAACTTGAGGCATTGAGCAGTTCACAACTTCCTTTTGTTTTGACGCAACCTGAATTTATGCGTCGTATGAAAGAAATGCAGCAAACCGGAGGTGGCGCAGGGATGTTTGGAAATTTCCCTGAAATGTATACCTTGGTGGTAAATACTAATCACCCACTAGTCGGTCAAATATTAAACACCAAGACCAGGAAGAAACGAGAACGATTGATTCAACAAACCCTTGACTTGGCTCGCTTGTCACAGAACCTACTCAAAGGGGAAGAGCTTACCCAATTTATTATTCGCTCTGTTGATCTAATTAAATAAAAAAGATCTGTCTTAAAAGACAGATCTTTTTTGAACTATTTTTAACTTGCTTTACTAAAAGATTCAGTATTAAATGAATCAAGATGAAGACCACAAACTGGACAATCCCGTTTGGTTCGCCCTAGAAGAAACGCACAAGCAATATGCGGTTGAATTTGACGGCTGTAAATTTTACAAACCCGAGTTCAGTACTTTTGGCGGAAAAGGAGCAATAGGAACAACAGACTCAGCATCGGATCAATACAGTAAGCTTACCTCTTGTTTTTATATAGTAGGAGACCCCCCAACTGCTGGTGTGCAAACGCAAATTAAAAAACAACTTACCGCTAATCAAATGGTCCTATCCAATCCATTTGAGTTACAACTTAGCGAACCGATTATTAGTCTTGATTCTGAGGATCAAAAAAAGCAACTTTATGATTTAGTGAATTTTGTACAGCCTGGGTTTATCCAAGAGAAAACGGTAGAGCTGGGATCCTATTTTGGTATTTACTCTAGAAAAAAATTGATAGCGGCTTCTGGGGAACGCATCAAAATGAATTCTTACACAGAGGTTAGCGCTGTGGTTACTCTACCTGACTTCCGGAAAAGAGGTTATGCAAAGCAGCTACTAAAAAAAACTACCGATAAGATCTTCTCTGAAAACAAAACCCCTATTCTGCATGTGGACGAAAATAATTTCCATGCAATAAAGCTCTATGAACAACTCGGGTTTGCTACTCGAAAGAAAATGGGCTTTTGTTTGATTGAGGCTGTTTGATGATTTTACTGATTTTAAAGTGAGTTTTTAATTCAAAATCAAAAAAATGCACTCTTATTTACAATAAGGAATTTTTCTCAGGATAAGGAAAGATTTCGTCATACCTTTTGATGAGATTCATTCCCAAACGTCTGTTGATGTGTTGTCGGCGAAGTTGATCAGGAGCACTCAATCCTGAGGCTGCGATCAACTCTGTGAAACTCTTGAGTGTTTTTCTATGAAAATTTGCAACACGAGTCGATTTGTCGTTCACATCCAATCCACTCATCAAAGATTTATTTTGCGTGGTTACTCCAACTGGGCAAGTGTTAGTATTACATTCCAATGCCTGAATACATCCAATGGCCATCATCATTGCACGCGCAGAACACACCATATCGGCACCCAAAGCCAGAGCGCGAGCAATATGGAATCCAGTAAATATTTTTCCAGAGGCTATCAATTTTATTTCATCTTTTAACCCATAACCCACAAGAGTGTCATAGGCAAAAGCTAATCCGTCACGCAAGGGAACTCCAAGTGAGTTTGAAAATTCAACAGGAGCTGCCCCTGTTCCCCCCTCTCCTCCATCTACCGTAATAAAGTCGGGAGTGATTCCAGTTGAAAGCATTGCTTTACAAATATCTATAAATTCATATTTTTTACCGATACACAATTTAAACCCAATAGGTTTTCCATTAGACCGCTCGCGTAATAATGAAATAAACTCGATCAATTCTGTTGGATTTGAAAAGGCAGAATGACTCGAGGGAGAATGAACGTCTATATATGGATCTACCCCTCTAATTGCTGCTATTTCTGGAGTGTTTTTGGCAGCAGGTAAAATCCCTCCATGACCAGGTTTAGCTCCCTGAGATACTTTAATTTCAATCATTTTAACCGAATCTAAAGTGGCCTTTTCTACAAATAAATCGGGGCAAAAGTTTCCTTCTTTGGTTCTGCAACCAAAATAACCCGTTCCAATTTGCCAAATTAGATCTCCTTGTGACTCTAGATGAAATGGACTGATTGAGCCTTCACCTGTGTTTTGGGCAAAGCTTCCTATTTTAGCTCCTTTGTTCAATGCCAAAACAGCATTTTTACTCAACGAACCATAACTCATTGCAGATACGTTTAACATACTTGATGAATAAGGCTGTGTACAGTGTTTACTGCCTACCTCAACTCTTGGGGTTGGATCTACTTGAGTTTGATCAATAGCATACATCGAATGATCCATCCACTCATAACCTGATCGATAGACATCCATCTGTGTTCCAAAAGGAACGGTATCGGTTACATCTTTTGCTCTTTGATAAATTAAGCTTCTGAACATTCTGTTGATGGGACGTCCCTGAGTGTCAGTTTCTACAAAATACTGCATAATCTCTGGGCGAATGGCCTCTAGTACATAACGCAAATGACCTAAAACAGGGAAATTCCGAAGGATGGTTTGTCTTTTTTGCGTTAGGTCATAAAAACCTAGTAAAATCATGGGAGCAGTTAGTATCAAACTCCATTTTATGGGTTCCCATATAAAGTAAATCGCTGTGGTTAAAGTGACGGTTAGGAAGGTTAAAAAAATAAAGCCTGTACGTACATTCATGTCAGATTATTTTTAATAATAATAGTTGTATTTTTCTTAAAGATAATCATTCGAAAGTTTATTAAAAATTCTGTACTTATTTATTTCAGAAGATTATCGACTGGTTTATTGTATTCATAAACAAGTTTCATGTAAAGAATTTAATACTTTGAAAATCCAAAAAGTAAAAATTAAATGTATTTTTGGATATGCAAGAACTCTTCTCAGATAATATTCCGGTTTGGAAACCAAAACTTCCCAATGCTGAACTGCATTATTTTGAGAATTTTTGGTCAAAAGAAGAGGCAGATCTCCTTTACATAACTTTGGATACCGAAATTCCTTGGAGGCAAGACCCCATTACTGTTTTTGGTAAGACGTATCCCCAACCTCGATTAACTTCTCTTCACAGCATCAATAATATCCCCTACGGCTATTCGGGAATCACAATGAATCCCGAACCAATGTCGCCCATATTAGTGCATATTCTTTCTAAAATAAAGACTGTAGGGCAACATGAATTTACAAGTGTTTTATTAAATAAATACAGGGATGGAAAAGACAGTAATAGTTGGCATTCAGACGATGAAAGGGAATTGGGAAGTAATCCCATCATTGCTTCTGTTAGTTTGGGTGCTGAAAGATTTTTTCATCTTAGGCACAAAAAAATCAAAACAGAAAGATATAAAATTAAACTTTCTCATGGAAGTTTGTTAATCATGGGAGGTGAAATGCAACACCACTGGAAGCATCAAATTGCAAAAACTCAAAAGCAAATAGGACCACGAATCAATTTGACTTTCCGGACCGTTATCGTTTCCACAAACAATAATAATAACCGCTGAAATAAAATATTTTTTTCATAATTTATAAAATATAGTTTGGACAAAAAATAAACATTAGAAGACAATTTATAATTAGTTTTGGAGATTAATAAGACAAAAAATGTTGTTTTACATCTATTGAATTAAACCATAGACCAATTCTTAAGTCTTAACGTATTATGTAAAAAGGATAACAAAATTCACTTCTTAAACCTACTGCCATTAAAAGTCTTATTACTCTATATTTTCTGATTGTTTTTAATTCTATTTCTATTGCCCAAGAAGTTAGAAATGCCTTTGTAAACCATACGGGTGAAACCATTGAAATTGATGGCTATGGAAATGAGGAGTCATGGGAAAACGCAGACCAGATTTCTGGGTTTTGGCAGTGGTTTCCCACCGATAGCCTTAAAGCAGACCAGCCAACAACTGCAAAATTCTTAGTTGATGATGAAAATTTGTATGTTCTTGTTACCTCTTATACGGAGGCTTCAGAATACATTATTCCTTCCTTAAGAAGAGATTACTCTGGTGCTGGAAACGATAACATAACCCTGATTTTAGATACTTTTATGGATGGGGCCAACGGATTTATGTTTGGTACCAATCCATTTGGTGTTAAAAGAGAGTCTCTGATTTCAAATGGAGGAAATAATTACGAAAAGGACTACAATAAAAGTTGGGATGTTAAATGGGAAACCAAACCCAGTCAACAAAATGGATTTACAGTTTCTGAAATTAAAATCCCTTTGAAGTCCATACAATATCCAGAAGGCGCCACACAGTGGAGAGTTAATATTTATCGTCACGATACGCATACCAGACAGTGGTCAACATGGGCTAATGTTCCTCAAAATCAAACCATTGCGGGCTTAGCTTACATGGGTGTACTTAATTTTGAAAAGCCCCTGAAAAAATCAAAAAAATTGATTGCTCTTATTCCTTATGTTGGTGGAGCAGTTCAAAAAGATTTCGATGCAGATCAACAAACAAACATTTTCAATTATGGAGGTGATGCTAAAATTTCTATTGGAAGTGGTATGAATTTGGATTTGACATTTAATCCAGATTTTTCTCAAGTTGAGGTTGACGATCAAATAATTAACTTATCTCGATTTGAAGTTACTTTACCTGAAAAGCGTCAGTTTTTTATTCAGAATAGTGACTTGTTTGTTAATTTTGGAGATCAACGGGAGGCACAACCCTTTTTCTCAAGAAGAATTGGAGTAGCAAAGGATACTACAGGTACTACTTTTGAAAATAAAATTATTGCCGGTGTGAGGTTGAGTGGAAAAATTAACAATAATCTACGCTTGGGTTTTCTAAATATGCAAACGGATCAAGATCCCTCAAATCAAATTGCTGCAAACAACAACACTGTTTTTACGCTACAACAACAAGTTTTAGATCGATCCAATTTGAGTTTTATTTTTGTGAACCGCCAAACTGTCGGTAATCCTGAATTTGATCATTCCCAAGATGAATTTAATCGTGTTTTGGGGTTGGACTTTAACTTGGCTTCAAAAAGCAATCGTTGGACTGGGAGAACTTTCTTTCACAATTCGTTCAGTCCAGCTCAAAAACAAGAAGCATATGCCTCTGGAATTCGCTTTAATTACAACGCAAAAGTTCATTCAATTTCTTATGGAGGAACTCGAATCGGGAAAAATTATCAGTCGGATTTAGGGTTCATAAGAAGAACTGGTATTTTAAAAAATTACTTTCGATACACCTACCGCATCTGGCTAAAGTCGAAAATATTGAGATCCATAAATTTATCTCAAACTTTCTATTATGTAGGTCTTCCAAAAGACGATTACCTCACTACCGATCGTGGATTATGGTCTAGTCTTGAGTTTTCATTCTTAAATCAGGCTAAGTTAGAATTCCGCTACAGCAGTCGTTACACTTATTTGATTAATGATTTTGACCCTACACGAAGTGACTCTAATGTTTCCTTGCAAGCAGGAACAGGGTATGATTACGAAGATATTGAATTCTCATTTCAATCGGACAGGAGTAATATTTTTAATTACAACCTAAAAAGCTCCTATGGAAATTTTTTCAACGGAACAAAGTTTTCTTTGTCTTCTCAAATGAACTACCGTGTGCAACCTTATTTAACAGCGAGTATGCGTTTGAATTACGATCAAATAAAACTTCCCGATCCCTTCCCCTCTGTAAATCTTATTCTCATCGGTCCTAAAGTTGATATTACCTTCAGTAAAAAGGTTTTTTGGGGGACTTTTTTTCAATTCAGTTCACAATCTGATATTTTTGGGATTAATTCGAGATTGCAGTGGAGATTTAGTCCCTTATCAGATTTTTATCTTGTTTACAATGATAATTACTTTGTAACTGATACTTTTGCACCTAAGGTCAGAAGTTTAACATTTAAGTTAACCTACTGGTTCAATAAATAACAATATATTTTATGAGATTTTTTTATACTAATTTAGTCCTAAGCCTTTTGATTTCATGTGGTTCACCCCCAAATAAAACCATGCAAGTAATGGGCAAAATCGATGGCTTAAGAAAAGGCACCCTTTACCTTCAAAAATTGGAAGACAGTACAATCATAAATATTGATTCTTTCACAGTCGAAAAAAACAGTGATTTCAAATTACAGGCTGATATCGAATCCCCTGAAATTTATTATTTATATTTAGCAAAAGAGGATGGAGATACTCTGAACGACCGCATTTTATTTTTTGCTGAAAAAGGTGAAATTACAATCAATTCACTTTTAAAAACTTTTGAAAGTAGTGCTCAAATTAGTGGCTCTGAAAATCAAGTATTGTATGAAGAATACCAATCTGTTCTGAGAAAGTTTAATGAACAGAATCTTGATCTCATCAAAGACTTCATAAAAGATGACGGACTAACTGCCCAAGAGAGAGAACAAAAACTTACTAAAGCTTCTAGGAGTCTCTTGCGTCGTCGTTATCTGTATGCATTGAATTATGCTAATAATAACGCTGACAAAGAAATTGCAGCATACATTGGTCTCTTTGAGGTTAATGATGCCAACAAAAAATTCTTAGATGATCTTTACAACAAGATGTCTGAAAATGTAAAAAACTCAACCTATGGGGTTGAGTTTGGAAATTATCTTGCTTCTATAAAAGAGGAAGTCGAATAAACCAGAATTATTTCAGTTTACTAATCTTTTCTGAGATTGAAACGATTTTTGTATTCAACTCTTTTATAATTCCATTAAAATATTTCTTTGCGGGGGTTTCTTCTGTATGGTCATGAATTTTCATAATTAATTCATCAAATAATGCAATTGCTTCGTCGATTAATTTTTCACTTTTCTTAAAATCTCCTCTGGGGTTTAATAATTCCCATAGGTAGATTTCCTCTATTAGAGCACCAACACTATTATTGACATCTTTTTTCAGTTGCTTTTTACTAGCCATAATCTAATTTAAATTTTTTCAAAGGTACTTCTTTTTTATTACTGTAATTTTTGTAATGCTTTTTTGATATGACTGTCTGGCCTGAGGCTATTATGTACATAAGAAATTTTACCTTCTTTATTAACAACAAATGTTATACGCTTAGTGTAAAGGCCGAATAATATTTTTGGTAATTTAAACAAACGCTGGACTTGTTGCTTCTTATCGGACAGTAATATAAAAGGTAATCGATATTTTTTAGCAAATTTCTGATGGCTTTTAACTCCATCTGAACTGACACCAATAACCTCAGCTCCTAACTCAACAAACTCCTCATAATGATCTCTAAAACTACATGCCTCGGCAGTACATCCCGGGGTTTCGTCTCTTGGGTAAAAATAAATGACAACTGGTTTTTTACCTAATACAGTTTCGCTCTTGAAGCGATTGTCGTATTGATCGAGTAATTCAAAAGAAGGGACTAAATCTCCAACTTTTAGACTCATAAGCTTTCTGAATAGGTTACAAAGTTTCTAGGAGTTTCGTACAATACAACTTCCATACTCTGATTGGGTTTTAATATTTTTTTGAGTTTATTGTAAATCACAACTACAATATTTTCAGCTGTTGGAATCATATCTGAAAATTCAGGAACCTCAAGGTTTAAGTTTTTGTGATCAAAAACATCCTCAACTTCAGTTTTAATATAATCTTTTAAAATTTTCATATCCATAACATATCCGGTCTCTGGATCAATTGGGCCAGTAACACTAACAATTAGTTCATAATTATGCCCATGAAAATTAGGGTTTGAACATTTTCCGAAAATAAGATTATTTTCTTGGTCAGACCAATCTTTTCTGTACAAACGATGTGCGGCATTAAAATGAGCTTTTCTGCTTACAGTAATATTCATACTTTCTCTTTTATGTGGTTGTAAAAACGTTCAAAAATGATTGTAAACCAAACAGTGTAATTTTCAGGATTATCCAATAAATCTATATGGATCCTATCAATATTCATCCATTTCCAGGAGGCTACCTCTTCTGGATTGATTGAAGGTTCATTTTCGTACCTACCCAACATTACATGATCCAGTTCATGCTCGGTTAATCCGTTATCAAAAGGTGCCTTGTAAATAAAATTAAATAAATATTCTAAATCAGTCTCGAAACCCATTTCTTCTTTCAATCTTCTTATTCCAGCTTCAATGTTTCCCTCTTGATCGCGTTGATGACTACAACAGGTATTGGTCCATAATCCGGGGGAGTGATATTTTTTGAATGCTCGTTGTTGAAGCATCAACTCATTTTTACTATTTATTACAAACACTGAAAATGCTCGATGCAAAACTGCTTTCTCATGGGCTTCAATTTTTGGCATCAATCCAATAGGTTCATCTTTCGCAGTAACCAGAATAACTTTTTCTTCTTTCATTCATTACAAAATTACCGATTAATTTGTCAAAAACCTATTTTGAAAAGAAACCTCCTTCCAATTTATAATGTTATTTTTGAGCAAAATTATTTTGATGTTTTTAGAAGAAATCGCCAAGAGAAGAACCTTTGGAATCATATCACATCCCGATGCAGGAAAAACAACCCTTACAGAAAAACTACTCCTTTTCGGAGGTGCTATTCAAGAAGCAGGAGCAGTTAAATCGAATAAAATAAAAAAAGGAGCTACTAGTGATTTCATGGAAATTGAACGCCAAAGAGGAATCTCTGTTGCAACTTCAGTTCTTGCTTTCCTCTATAAGGATAAAAAAATTAATATCCTTGATACACCGGGACACAAAGATTTTGCCGAAGATACTTTTAGAACCTTAACAGCTGTTGATAGCGTAATTGTGGTAATTGATGTTGCAAAAGGTGTAGAAGAACAAACCGAAAAACTTGTTGAAGTTTGCCGCATGAGAAATATTCCCATGATTGTATTCATCAATAAACTGGATCGAGAGGGAAAAGATTCATTTGATTTGTTAGATGAAGTTGAATCTAAACTGGGACTTCGTGTTACTCCCCTATCACATCCTATTGGAATGGGTTATGATTTTAAAGGAATCTACAATATTTGGAATAAAAACACAAAGTTGTTTTTAGAGGAAGATAAACAGACTAAAGATAATACCGTTTTTTTTAACTCTCTTGAGGATCCAGAATTGGAACGATTAATTGGTAATGATTCTCTGCAAACTCTGAAAGATGAATTGGAATTAATTGCTGGAGTTTATCCACCCTTTTCTCAAGAAGAATATCTAGCGGGTAACCAACAACCTGTTTTTTTTGGATCTGCTTTGAATAACTTTGGAGTTCAAGAGCTTTTGGATTGTTTCATTGACATTGCTCCTGCTCCCCTAGAGAAGGAAGCAGAAGAACGGATGATTCAACCTGATGAAAAATCTTTTAGTGGCTTTATTTTCAAAATACATGCCAATATGGATCCCAATCATAGAGATCGCCTAGCTTTCATTAAAATTGTTTCTGGAACTTTTAAACGAAACATCCCCTACCTGCACGTACGAAATAACAAAAAAGTAAAATTCTCAAGTCCCAATGCTTTTTTCGCAGAACGAAAAGAGATTATTGATATTTCCTACCCTGGAGATATTGTTGGGCTTCATGACACTGGGAATTTTAAAATTGGAGATTCTTTAACTTCTGGAGAACAAATTCACTTCAAAGGCATTCCGAGTTTTTCTCCCGAACATTTTAGGTACATCAACAATGTTGACCCGATGAAAGCTAAACAGTTAAATAAAGGGATCAATCAATTGATGGACGAAGGTGTAGCTCAGCTGTTTACGCTATCACTCAATAATCGTAAGATAATTGGTACAGTGGGAGCACTTCAGTTTGAGGTAATTAAATATCGCTTGGAACACGAATATGGAGCAAAGTGTTCTTACGAAAACCTGAATGTATTCAAGGCCTGTTGGGTGAAGACTACAGATGATAAAAATGATGAATTTTTAGATTTCAAAAGAGTAAAACAAAAATTCTTAGCTAAAGATAAGCAGGGACAAATTGTCTTTCTGGCAGACTCTAGTTTTTCTCTGCAAATGACCCAACAAAAATATCCTTCCATAACTTTTCATATGACTTCGGAATTTTAAAACAAAATTTCAATGACTAAACCCTGGTAATGACCAACACATTGTTCAAATGACTATTTCGTGCATTTATCCTCATTATCTCAATAAAGTTCAGAAAATAGGGAAGAAACAAGGAAGAACTGCATATGTTAACCAGTTATGATGATATCGCTTTAGCAGAACTGATTGATCAAAAGCAACCTTTGTGAAATATTCTTTAAAAATAAATCAATTAATCCCAATCCCATTTGTTTACAGAAGTTATTTGTAGCTACTGAATCGAGAATATTACTACTCTACTAACTGAAAAAAAGCGCTACCTGGATAAGTTGGTTGATAAACTTGTTAATGGAAGAAAATAGATAAAATTTACACAAAAGCTGAAGTTAATTGGAATAACCTCTCAGTCTTTTACTGCATCAAAACTTCTTTTTCTAAAAAAAATTTCAAAGAAGAGTTTAAAATCACCTCTTAAACTCCAGAGTGGATGTTTGAAAGTTGCCGGTTTATTTTTTTCAAAAAACGCATGACCAACCCAAGCAAAACCATATCCTGTTAATGGAAGAATGATCCAAAAATGAGCTTTTTTTTGGGCAAAAAGAAGGAAGATCAAAAGTATTAAAACCAAAAATGTGCCTGTAAAATGCAGAATTCTACTGGTTTTATTTTTGTGTTCAGAAAGATAAAATGGATAAAACTCCTTGAAACTTTTAAAATTCTGATCAGACATCGCAATAGTTTTTTTCTAATGTAGCAATTTTTATGCTGAATTGAATAGACCAAAAAGAAATGATTATGAGTTGAAAATAAAAAATCCCCGAAATTGCTGTCGGGGATTCGTTTTTTAAGCTTCACCAGTAGGACCAAAGTTTAGGGGAATTGGAGGTTGTTCTTGAAATTGAATTTCTCCATTAGCTTGCTCAAAACGCTCAATATTTTCACTCAATGCCTTTTGTAATCTCTTGGCATGTTGTGGTGTCAAAATTATCCTTGACTTGACCTTGGCTTTTGGAGCCCCAGGCATCATTGAAATAAAATCGACAATAAACTCGGATATTGAGTGGTTGATTATTGCAAGGTTGGAGTATGTTCCCTCGGCTGTTGCTTCGTCTAACTCAATATTGATCTTTTGTTCTTCTTGCTTTGAATCACTCATAACTTAGGCTTCTAATTCGGCTTCGTTTTTGTTGATCAACAAACTTGTGTATTCTTCTTTTGATCCTACAATGATATCATTGTATTCTCTAAGACCGGTACCTGCTGGGATTTTATGCCCAACGATCACATTTTCTTTAAGACCTTCTAAGGTATCTACTTTACCATTTACGGCTGCTTCATTTAATACTTTGGTAGTCTCTTGGAATGATGCTGCTGAGATAAATGACTTGGTTTGAAGAGAAGCTCTTGTAATTCCTTGAAGCTCTGGGGTTGCAGTTGCAGAAGCTGCATCTCTTGCAGCAACTAATACTTTCCCTTCACGTTTGAGAATTGAGTTCTCATCACGGAGATCTCTTGAAGTTATCAATTGACCTTCTTTTAAGTTTTCAGAATCCCCTGCATCTTCAACTACTTTCTTACCAAACAATTCATCGTTCTCTGTTAAAAAATCATATTTGTGAACCAATTGATTTTCTAAGAAAATTGTATCTCCTGGATCGTTAATTTTAACTTTACGCATCATTTGACGAACAACTACTTCAAAATGCTTGTCGTTAATTTTCACCCCTTGTAATCGATAAACTTCTTGTACTTCGTTTACTAGATATTGTTGAACTGCAGATGGGCCTTTAATTTTCAAAATATCTACTGGAGTAATTGAACCATCGGATAGAGGCATTCCTGCTTTTACGTAGTCATTTTCCTGAACCAAAATTTGACTCGATAGTTTTACAAGATATTTCTTGATGTCACCAAATTTAGACTCAACGATGATTTCGCGATTACCTCTTTTGATTTTTCCAAAAGAAACAACCCCATCCATTTCAGAAACCACTGCTGGATTAGAAGGATTACGAGCTTCGAAAAGTTCTGTTACACGAGGTAAACCTCCTGTAATATCTCCAGAACGAGCAGATTTTCTTGGAATTTTCACTAAGATTTTTCCTTCCTCTATTTTTTCATTTTCATCAACCATGATGTGAGCCCCAACTGGTAAGTTGTATGATCGCAATACGGTACCTTTTTTATCTTGAATCAATAAAGTTGGAATGACTTTCTTATTTCTAGATTCAGAGATTACTTTTTCTTGGAAACCAGTTTGTTCGTCAATTTCTACCTGATAAGTTATTCCTTGTTCAATGTTTTCGTAAACAATTTTACCTGAAAATTCAGAAACTATAACTCCATTAAATGGATCCCAATTACAAATTAAATCTCCTTTTTTAACGGTTCTCCCGTTTTCAATTATCAAGGTAGATCCGTAAGGAATGTTATTGGTACTCAAGACCACTTTGGTTTTCTTATCGATCAATTTAATTTCAGAGGTTCTGGAAATAACAATTTTGATATCGTTACCTTCAGAATCTGTTCCGTTTACTGTTTTAAGGTCTTCAATTTCGGCAACACCATCAAATTTCACACGAAGTTCGTTCTCTTGTGAACTACCTCCTGCTACCCCACCTACGTGAAAGGTTCTTAGGGTTAACTGGGTTCCTGGCTCACCAATAGACTGGGCTGCAACAACTCCAACAGCTTCTCCCTTTTGAACCATTTTACCGGTTGCAAGGTTTCTACCATAACAAGAGGAACATATTCCTTTTTTGGCTTCACATGTCAATGGTGATCGCACTTCAACTGATTCGATTGGAAGTTGATCAATACTGTCCGCTACCAGGTCTGAAATCAGCTCACCTGAACCAATGATTACAGAAGCGTCAAGTGGATTTATAATATCAAACAAAGCAACTCTACCTCTGATTCGATCAGATAAAGTTTCAACGATTTCTTCATTTTTACGTAAAGGTTTAACCTCAATACCTCTGAGTGTACCACAATCTACTGTATTGATGATAACGTCTTGAGATACATCAACCAAACGTCGAGTAAGGTACCCTGCATCTGCCGTTTTAAGAGCGGTATCTGCAAGTCCTTTACGAGCTCCATGGGTAGAAATGAAGTACTCTAAAATAGATAGTCCTTCCTTAAAGTTAGAAAGAATTGGATTTTCAATAATTTCTCCTCCTCCAGAAGTTGACTTCTTCGGTTTGGCCATTAAACCACGCATTCCTGTTAATTGACGAATCTGTTCTTTAGATCCTCTAGCTCCAGAGTCTAACATCATAAACACAGAGTTAAACCCTTGCTGATCTTCACTAATTCTCTTCATTGCCAGATTGGTAAGACGTGAATTGGTGTTGGTCCAAATATCGATGATCTGATTGTAACGTTCGTTGTTTGTAATCAGTCCCATATTGTAGTTTCCCTTGATTCCGTCAACCAAATCGTTGGCTTCTTCAATTAAAGGTTCTTTTTCTGGAGGAATGATAATATCACCTAGACTAAAGGATAGTCCACCTTTAAAGGCAAAACCATATCCCATACTTTTGATTTTATCTAAGAACTCAGCAGTTTCAGGAACACTGGTTAATTTAAGAATTTTTCCTATAATTTGCCGAAGGTTTTTCTTGGTAAGAACCTCATTAAAGTATCCTGCGTTTTCTGGTACTACTTCATTAAAAAGTACACGTCCAACTGTTGAGTCAATGATTTGATATTCTAGCTCACCTTCCTCATTGAAATCTTTTGCTCTAATTTTTATGATAGCATTGAGATTTACGCATTTTTCGTTGTAGGCAATGTGAACTTCTTCTACAGAATAAAATGTTAATCCTTCTCCAACAACTTTATGTTCAGGAGTAGAAATACGAGCTTTTGTCATGTAGTACAATCCCAGGACCATATCCTGTGATGGAACTGTTACTGGAGATCCGTTGGCTGGATTCAAAATGTTATGAGAAGCTAACATTAAAAGCTGTGCTTCTAGTATGGCCTCTGGACCTAGTGGTAAATGAACTGCCATTTGATCTCCATCAAAATCAGCATTAAATGCGGTACATACCAATGGGTGCAATTGAATTGCTTTTCCTTCAATTAGTTTGGGCTGGAATGCTTGAATACCAAGTCTATGCAAGGTAGGGGCACGATTCAGAAGTACTGGGTGTCCTTTCAATACATTTTCTAAAATATCCCAAACTACAGGTTCTTTACTGTCAATAATTTTCTTAGCAGACTTCACAGTTTTTACTATTCCGCGCTCAATTAATTTACGTGTAATGAATGGCTTATAAAGTTCTGCAGCCATATCCTTAGGTAGACCACATTCAAACAATTTCAATTCTGGTCCAACAACAATAACAGAACGAGCAGAATAATCAACTCGTTTTCCTAATAGGTTTTGTCTAAAACGCCCTTGTTTTCCTTTTAAGGAATCCGAAAGAGATTTCAATGGACGGTTTGAATCTGTTTTTACTGCTGATGATTTTCTTGTGTTGTCGAATAAAGAATCTACTGATTCCTGAAGCATACGCTTTTCGTTTCTCAGGATTACCTCTGGAGCTTTGATTTCTACCAATCGCTTCAAACGATTGTTACGAATTATTACTCGACGGTAAAGGTCATTTAAATCTGAGGTTGCAAAACGCCCTCCATCCAAAGGTACAAGTGGTCGTAATTCTGGTGGAATTACAGGAACAGCCTTTACAATCATCCATTCTGGGAGATTTTCTTTGCGTTCGTTGGCATCACGGAATGCCTCAACAACTTGAAGTCTTTTCAGTGCTTCTGTTTTACGTTGTTTTGATGTTTCGTTATTGGCTT
Source organism: uncultured Flavobacteriales bacterium (assembly GCA_913020155.1). GTDB lineage: Bacteria > Bacteroidota > Bacteroidia > Flavobacteriales > Flavobacteriaceae > Arcticimaribacter. The sequence continues at coordinate 5,649 of CAJWBA010000002.1, read as the reverse complement.
TATGACGCAATTCATATGAAAGCTCTTCCAAATTGATTCTTGAAAGTAAATCAATTAAACATTCCGCTCCCATTTTCGCAATGAATTTGGTTGGATCTGTTTGGTCGAGATATTGGTTTTCAATCGGTAATTTTTCGAGTGCATTCAGGTACTCTTCTTCGGTAAGGAAATCCATTTTCTGGAGTGGTTCTCCTTCTTCATTTTTTGCATCACCTGCTTGGATAACGACATATCGTTCGTAATAAATTATCATATCCAGTTTCTTGGAAGGTAATCCAAGAAGATATCCAATTTTGTTGGGTAACGAGCGGAAATACCATATGTGTGCTACGGGAACAACCAAATTGATGTGACCAACACGGTCTCTTCTGACTTTCTTTTCGGTAACTTCTACACCACATCGATCACAAACGATTCCTTTATATCGAATTCTTTTGTATTTACCACAGGCACATTCAAAATCTTTAACTGGACCAAAAATACGTTCGCAGAAAAGACCATCACGTTCTGGTTTGTGCGTACGATAATTAATCGTTTCAGGTTTTAAAACCTCCCCCCGAGAATTTCCTAAAATCACTTCTGGAGAAGATAATCCAATAGATATTTTGTTGAATTTTTTTTGAGTAACAATTCCATTATTCCTTGCCATAACTACCTGTTGTTTTTAATGATTACAAGAGAAGATACCCTCTCTAATTATTCTTCCAAACGAATATCAAGACCTAAACCTTTCAATTCATGCATTAACACGTTAAATGATTCGGGTAATCCTGGTTCTGGTAAGGTATCCCCTTTAACAATAGATTCATATGTTTTTGCTCTTCCTGCTACATCATCCGATTTAACGGTTAAGATTTCTTGTAAAGTACTTGACGCACCATATGCTTCTAATGCCCATACTTCCATTTCTCCAAAACGTTGGCCTCCAAACTGCGCTTTTCCTCCAAGAGGCTGTTGCGTAATCAAAGAGTAAGGACCAATAGAACGAGAGTGCATCTTGTCGTCGACCATGTGACCTAATTTCAACATGTAAATTACTCCCACTGTTGCTGGTTGATCAAAACGTTCTCCTGTTCCACCATCGTAAAGATAGGTATGCCCATATCTTGGAATTCCAGCTTCATCTGTGAGAGTATCGATTTCATTTGCACTTGCTCCATCAAAAATCGGGGTAGCATATTTTTGATCTAATTTTTGACCTGCCCATCCAAGAACGGTTTCATAAATCTGACCGATGTTCATTCGAGAAGGTACTCCAAGTGGATTTAGAACGATATCAACTGGTGTTCCGTCTTCTAGGAAAGGCATTTCTTCGTGACGAACAATACGTGCGACGATCCCTTTGTTTCCATGACGTCCAGCCATCTTGTCTCCTACTTTTAGCTTACGCTTCTTGGCTATGTAAACTTTTGCCAAACGCTTGATTCCTGCGGGAAGCTCATCTCCTACACTGATCGTAAATTTCTCACGACGCAATGCCCCTTGAAGATCATTTTCTTTAATCTTGTAGTTGTGAATTAAATCCGCTATCAAAGAATTAGTTGCCACAGTAGTTGTCCAAACTCCTTTTGTCAAGTGGGTGTAGTCCTCTACGGCTGTTAACATTTTTAAGGTGTACTTTTTACCTTTTGGTAAAATTTCTTCCCCTAAATCATTTTGAACTCCTTGACAAGTTTTACCGTTTACTACAGTAAATAGCTTTTCTACCATAATTGAGCGAAGCTCTTCAAACTTGACATCAAATGATGCTTCAAGTATTTCGAGTTCTTGCTTGTCTTGGTTTCTTTTTCGCTTGTCTTTTACAGATCGCGTAAAGAGTTTTTTGTCAATAACAACTCCGTGAAGTGATGGTGGTGCTTTTAATGAAGCATCCTTTACATCTCCAGCTTTGTCTCCAAATATAGCGCGTAATAATTTTTCTTCGGGGGTTGGATCTGATTCTCCTTTTGGAGTAATTTTACCAATCAAAATATCACCAGGATGAACCTCAGCTCCAATACGAATCATTCCAAATTCGTCAAGATCTTTGGTTGCTTCCTCACTCACATTAGGAATATCATTTGTAAGTTCTTCTGAACCTAACTTGGTGTCTCGAACATCTAATGAATATTCATCGATATGTATGGAGGTAAATACGTCTTCACGAACTGCTCGTTCAGAAATAACAATTGCATCTTCAAAGTTATACCCTTTCCAAGGCATAAAAGCCACTTTCATATTTCTTCCTAGAGCAAGCTCACCGTCTTGAGTAGCATATCCTTGTGAAAGAACTTGACCGGATTTTACACGATCTCCTTTTTTAACAATTGGCTTTAGATTGATACATGTTCCCTGATTGGTTTTTCTAAACTTAATTAGATCATAAGATTTGGTATCACTTTCAAATCGTACCAAGTATTCTTCATCACTTAGATCATACTTAATTGTGATTTTATTCGCATCTACGTATTCTACAACTCCATCTCCTTCTGCATTGATCAAAACTCTCGAATCTGAGGCAACTTGACGTTCAAGTCCAGTTCCAACAATTGGAGATTCAGGTCGTAATAAAGGTACTGCCTGACGCATCATGTTAGATCCCATCAATGCTCGGTTTGCATCGTCGTGCTCCAAGAAAGGAATTAAAGATGCCGATATTGATGCAATTTGGTTGGGTGCTACATCAGTGTAATCTATCATTTTAGGGTCTACTACAGGGTAGTCAGCTTCCTCACGTGCGATAATTTTGTCAGTAGTGATTTGCCCGCCTTCATCAAAAGGAATATTAGCTTGAGCAATTAATTTACTCTCTTCCTCTTCAGCACTCAGGTAAATTGTTTCTTTAAGATTTATTTTACCATCTGTTACTTTGCGATAAGGGGTTTCGATAAACCCAAGGTTGTTCACTTTAGCAAAAACTCCTAAAGAAGAAATCAAACCAATGTTAGGTCCTTCGGGGGTTTCAATAGGGCATAAACGCCCGTAGTGTGTGTAATGTACATCACGGACCTCAAATCCTGCTCGCTCTCTTGAAAGTCCTCCAGGTCCTAAAGCAGATAAACGTCTCTTATGGGTTATTTCAGCAAGTGGATTGGTTTGATCCATAAACTGAGACAATTGGTTGGTTCCAAAGAAGGTATTAATTACTGAGGATAGTGTTTTGGCATTAATCAAGTCGATGGGTGTAAATACCTCATTGTCACGAACATTCATTCGTTCACGAATCGTTCTAGCCATACGAGCTAAACCTACTCCAAATTGGGAAGAAAGTTGTTCGCCCACTGTACGTACACGACGGTTTGATAAGTGATCAATGTCATCAATCTCTGCTTTGGAGTTAATCAACTCAATTAAGTACTTTACAATGGTAATGATGTCTTGTTTAGTCAAAACAAGCTTATCCATTCCTTCGTCGTTTCCTAATTTCTTGTTCATACGGTAACGACCAACCTCTCCAAGGTTGTATCGTTGATCCGAAAAAAATAATTTATCAATAATACCACGAGCAGTTTCCTCATCTGGCGGTTCAGCATTTCTCAATTGACGATAAATGTGTTCAACCGCTTCTTTTTCAGAGTTTGTAGGGTCTTTCTGAAGGGTATTGTGAATGATTGCATAATCAGACATATGAGCGTCTACTTTGTGCAATAAGATTGTTTTCACACTTGCTTCAAGGATTTCTTCTATGTGATCTTTTTCTATTACTGTATCACGATCGATAATAATTTCGTTACGCTCAATAGAGATAACCTCTCCTGTATCTTCATCAACAAAATCTTCATGCCATGTGTTAAGTACACGAGCCGCTAATTTACGTCCAAGTATTTTTTTGAGTGCTGTTTTTGAAACTTTGATTTCTTCTGCAAGATCAAAGATTTCAAGAATATCTTTATCACTTTCGTATCCAATAGAACGAAAAAGAGTTGTTACTGGTAATTTTTTCTTACGGTCGATGTAGGCGTACATCACATTATTGATGTCTGTTGCGAATTCGATCCATGATCCTTTAAAAGGAATAACTCGTGCAGAATATAATTTTGTGCCGTTGGCGTGGAAAGACTGGCCAAAGAATACACCAGGCGAACGGTGCAACTGAGATACAACGATACGCTCAGCTCCGTTAATCACAAATGTACCACTTGGAGTCATGTATGGAATTGTTCCTAAAAATACATCTTGAACAATCGTTTCGAAATCTTCGTGTTCAGGGTCTGTACAATACAATTTTAAACGGGCTTTTAGAGGAACTGAATAAGTTAATCCACGTTCAATACACTCTTGGATTGAGTATCGTGGTGGATCAACGAAGTAATCAATAAATTCTAAAACAAACTGATTTCGAGTATCAGTTATTGGAAAGTTCTCTTTAAAGGTGTTGAAGAGGCCCTCTTCTGCGCGTTCAGCAGATTTAGTTTCAAGCTGGAAAAAATCTTGAAATGACTTGATTTGAATATCAAGGAAATCTGGATATTCAGGGGTCTTTTTGGCGGAAGCGAAATTTACTCTATTCTTTAATATACTTGGCATCAGGAGTGGTTTTATTTTATTTGCAACAACGATACAAGACTTGGATGGTCTATAAACTATAAAAAGGGTTATTTCCCCTGGAGCTTCTCCAGAGGTAATAACCTTACTTTATTGAGTTGGGAGAACTACTTAAGTTCAACCTCAGCTCCAGCTTCTTCCAAAGAAGATTTTAAACCTTCAGCTTCGTCTTTAGAAACTGCTTCTTTTACATTAGCTGGTGCAGAATCTACTAAACCTTTAGCTTCTTTGAGGCCAAGTCCAGTAAGTTCTTTAACTAGTTTTACAACTGCTAATTTAGAAGCTCCTGCTGATTTAAGAACAACAGTAAATTCTGATTGCTCTTCAGCTGGTTCTCCACCATCTGCTGCTGGTCCTGCTACTGCAACTGCTGCTGCAGCTGGCTCTATACCATGCTCTTCTTTTAAAATAGTAGCTAATTCATTAACTTCTTTTACAGTTAAATTAACTAATTGTTCTGCGAATTCTTTTAAATCTGCCATTTTTAAATTTAGTTTAAATAATTATTTTAGTTAAGTGCGTACACAAATTTTTATCAGTTTAACGTTCTGATAGGGTTTTTAATATACCCGCTAAATTACCACTGCTGGACTTAAGCCCAGAGATAACATTTTTAGCAGGTGATTGTAATAAAGTAACAATCTCTCCAATTAATTCTTCTTTTGATTTTATTGCTACTAAAGCATCGATTTGATCATCACCTATAAAAACGGCTTCTTCAATGTAAGCGCCTTTTAGTAATGGTTTTTCCGATTTTTTACGAAAATCTTTGATTACTTTTGCTGGAGCATTTCCAATCTCAGAAAACATTAGAGAGGTATTTCCCTTTAATACTTCTTTTAAGTCACCAAATTCTTTACCGGAAGCGTCCATAGCCCTACTTAAAAGGGTGTTTTTCACTACTGATAATCTAATATTAGCCTTAAAACAAGCACGTCTAAGCGCTGATGTATCTTTAGCGTTTAAACCTGCAGTATCTGTAAGATAAAACGTTTTAGCATCTGATAATTCTGCGGTTAGCTTTTCAATAACTTGCGATTTTTCTTCTTTTGTCATTCGATTAGTTTTAAAAAATCTTAAGCGATTTTAGTGTCAATTGAAATACTAGGGCTCATTGTTGATTTT
>CAJWBA010000001.1 GCA_913020155.1 uncultured Flavobacteriales bacterium | reverse complement strand
ACGACTTTCAACTTACCCTTTCTGGAGGAACTGCAGGACTCTCCTCGCCAACCCCTTCCTCCATTAGCCAATTATCAGATTCAAAGCAATTTACCCTAGGCATCCCCTTTACAGGTGTCCCAAGTGGGAACGAGCTTTTAACAGTAGTTCCAGTTGCCAATTCAATTTATGATTCCTCAGGGATTAATACAGCAAGTACGACACAATCAAGCAATACAGTTAATTTATTTGGCGACAGTGATGGCGATGGGGTTAATGATCCTTTAGATCAATGCCCTAACACCCCTTCAGATGAGCAAGCAGATTCAGAGGGTTGTGCCGAGAGTCAAAAAGATCCCGACAACGATGGAATTTCAGGAGTAAACGATAACTGCCCAAACACCTACAATCCTAATCAGCTTGATACTGATGGTGACGGTCAGGGCGATGCATGTGACCTAGACGACGACAACGATGGCGTACCAGACACCCAAGACAATTGTCCTTTAACTATCAATGCAGACCAACAAGACACTGATCAAGACGGCTCAGGCGATGTTTGTGATTCCGATTCCGATAATGATGGGATTTCCGACGAGGAGGAAATAATACTTGGGAACAATCCATATAGCAGCGACAGTGATGGAGACGGATATCCAGATGATTCAGACGTCTTCCCTTTAGATCAGACCGAATGGCTCGATACAGATAATGATGGCATAGGGAACAATGCAGACACAGATGATGACAACGACAACTATTTAGACGCTGAAGATCAGTTTCCATTAAATCCTAAAGAATGGTTGGACACCGATTATGACGGTATAGGGAATAATGAAGATTTAGATGATGACAACGACCAATACTTGGATACAGAAGATGCATTTCCATTAAACTCACTGGAGTGGTTTGATACTGACAACGATGGTACAGGTAACAACCAAGACACTGAAGATGATGGAGACGGATATTTGGACAGTGATGAATATGAATGTAATTCAGATCCCCTTGATTCCAGATCCACTCCCAAAGATTACGACGGTGATTTTGAACCAGATTGTATAGACGACGATGACGATAACGACGGATGTTTGGATGGTGATGATCTCTTCCCACTCAACGAGAATGAATGTACCGATATTGATGGAGATGGTATAGGAGATAATCAAGATTTTGATTCAGACAACGACGGAGTTTGGAACGACAGAGATGCCTTTCCATTAGACCCATCAGAATCTAAGGACACAGACGGGGATGGAATAGGAGATAATGCAGATCCAGATAAGAACAACGATGGATTCCCAGATGAGCGAGTGATAGTTTCAACTGCACTAACCCCAAACCAGCCTGGGCTGGAGTCAACATGGATGATTATCAACATAGACGACTATCCATATACTTCGGTAAAGGTGTACAGTCCAGATGGGAGTGAAGTGTATTACAGTCCAAATTATAAGAACGATTGGAAAGGAACCAATACAAGAACAGGGAATCCATTACCAACAGGGCCGTATTATTATAGAATAAACAGAGGAGGAGGATCCAACCAGCTAATAGAAGGTTGGCTTTATATATTCAACTGAACATCCAGTGTTAATTAAAATTTTTTTAAGGGCATGAATATTTGGATACAATAAGACCATCAGACTTTCTGATTTCAAGTATTTTATTGTAATCTCGAAGATGGAAATATGCAAAATCAAATCCATCTACTAAAATAGAGGGATAAGAATAATTCATATTGTATATTACTCTATTTCCAACTTGAGGCTCCAAGACTGTTCCGTCATGATATATTTGGTTATAATCATTTACTAAAACTTCATCACATATAAAAGACTCTGATCCAACTATGATGGTTCCCGAAACAACAGAAGTTTTATAAATATTGCTTAAATAAACAGGACCAGTTTTTGGGGGATTAAATGTTACTGCGTTATTTGATTGAACTGATGAGGCTGTATTACTAGCCGCATCGAAAATACTTGTTGAAGAACTGGGAACAACTGTTAAAACTTCTTTTCCCGTGATAGGCAATCCATTCATAGGGAGCAATAAATCAAAAACATTTCCATTATTAGCCACAACCGAGGGGTTTATTGAAGTCAGATTAGCAGTACTTCCGTTTTGAACAAGCGATAACGTAAAGTCTGTTATTAAAATTGGATTGGAAGCAGCATCGGTAAAAATATTTTCGTTGAAAACCACACGGATTGAAGTATTGTCGTCCGAAATGGTAGTACTAGTAATAAAAGGAACAAGTTTATCAATCAAATACACCTGATTGGTTCCATTAATTTGACTATTTGCAGATATCCCTGCACAATTAAAAATTGATACTGGAGATGTTATTGGATTAATACTTACCAATTCATCTCCATTGGGTATACCATTTAATGCAATAGTAATTTGATATTTTAAGGGAGCAGCACTATTATCCATAGCGGTACCGTCATCCCAGTACCAGCCACCATTTGTATATGGAAACACTTGAAGTGCAGGAATTCCTCTTTCCAAATAGTCTAAAGCGGTTCGGTCTTGAGAAAGACCAATCCAAGTATTACCCACTCCTGTTGTGTTATCATTAAACCCCGGGACCATATAGCTGAATTCTTCAGGAGAGTTATAAACCAAAAGGTCGCCACCTGCATTTTGTGCTTTTAATTTTTGAGATGTCCAACTACTTGCAGTCGTAGATCGATAATATGAGTGCGCACAAGACAAGCCTATTGGATATGAAGTTATATAGGTATAACCTGGGATGGCACGTGGATTAGGTTCAATAATTTCTAGTACTCCATTTAAATTATTTGAATTGGGTAAATCATTTAGAAGTCCTGTTGAAACATGTTGAACCCAATCTTCATTCCCTCCAGAATTATTAGGTTCTACTGGGGGATTGTTCCATTGATTAGTAAAATCATAATTACCAAGTTTTGTAATGGTAAGGGGTAAGTTAGAAGCTAAAGTAGCATCACCACCACTCAAACTCAATATAAAGTCTGTGACCTCTATACAGGTTAGGGTACTACAGGTTGAGTTGGAATAAATTTCTTGGTCAAAAGTTAGATCAATTTTCAAATTATTATTATCAATACTGGATGCAGTGATACTTGAGAATTGTGCCAAATTAATATGAGAAATAAATAAAAACAGAAAGCCTAATTTTCTACTTAAGCTAAGCTTTTTTTGTTTGTGCAACATAAAAATAATAGATTAATAATTCATCATAATTCCTAATGTTTAATCAAAGATAATAATATTTTATAAGTAAACTATTTCATACTTATAGAGTCTCAAGATGTGGTTTAAAAGTATTGGAAAATATTTCTTAGATTTTATTAAATAGAATATTAAATTTGTATTTACAAATGTTGTTGTCCTAAGCTATGTTTTTTTAAATTGTAAATTATGCGAAAAATAGTCTTATCCCTTCTTGGAATTTTAATAGTTGTTGCTTCTTTTTTTGGTGCAAAATCCATAGTGAACGCTAAAAAATCAATCAAACCTATTGCTGAAAAAGTAATTAAAACAGTTTTTTCAATGGTAGTAACCAATACGAGTATACCCATTCTAATTCCAGCTAATGGAATATTGGTTGCAAAAAGACGTCTTGTTTTATTTTCGGAAGTCCAGGGGGTTTTCACAGGTAGATCAAAACTTTTTAAAACAGGTCAAGAATACAAAAAAGGAGAAGTAATCATAAAAATTAATGACCGTGAATTTAGGTCATCTGTTGTAGCTGCAAAAAGTAATCTTTACAACCTTTTTATATCAATAATGCCCGATTTAAGATTAGATTATCCTCAATTGTATCCTAAGTGGCATGATTATCTAAAGGCTTTTGAAATTGAAAAACCAATTGCAGATTTACCCAAAATGTCTGAAAAAGAAGCATATTTCATTTCGGGTCGTGGGATAACGTCATCCTATTATTCAATTAAAAACTTAGAGGAAAGATTATTAAAATATCAAATCAAAACACCTTACCAAGGGATTCTCACAGATGTCCAAGTAACCGAAGGAACTTTGGTTCGAGTAGGTCAAAAACTTGGAGAATTTATCGACCCTACTCAATATGAATTAGAGGTTGCAGTCAGTAAAACTTATGCTGACTTGATGAGTATTGGTCAAAAAGTAGATTTGAAAAACTTAGAAAAAACAAAATCGTTTACCGGGAAGATAGAACGGATTAATGGAAAAGTAGATCAAAACTCTCAAACAATTAAGGTGTTCATCTCAGTTCAAGATTTAAACCTGAAAGAAGGTCAATTTCTAGAAGCTCAACTCAAGGCAATGGATCAACCCAACGCTCTAGAAATAGACCAAAGTTTATTGGTAAATGGAAATCAAATTTATGCCATAGAAGATTCAACGTTAAAACTTATAGCCGTTAAGCCTGTCTTTTATTCAGATAATAAAGTTGTGTTGAAGGGCGTACCCAAAGGAACAATTCTACTAGCAAAACCCATTATTGGTGCGTATTCAGGAATGTTAGTTCAAATTTTCGAATAAAATTAAAGCCCAGAAGCATAAGGAATGAGAAAATTAATCCAGTATTTCATTAAATATCATGTTGCAGTAAATGTGATAGTTATTGCAGTAATCATCTTTGGGGTTGTGGGGGCATCTTTACTTAATTCTTCCTTTTTTCCTTTGACAGACTCTAAGATTATAAAAATCAATGTAATTTATCCTGGTTCATCCCCAAAAGAAATAGAAGAGGGAGTTGTTCTTAAAATCGAGGATAACCTTAAAGGATTAGAGGGTGTTGATCGGGTAACCTCTACCTCTCGAGAAAATAGTGGAGTAATCAATGTTGAAATTGAAAAAGGACGTGATGTTGATTTTATGCTTCTGCAAGTAAAAAATGCGGTCGATCGAGTCCCATCCTATCCAATTGGAATGGAACCTCTTGTTGTTTCAAAACAAGAACAGATAAGACCCACCATTAGTTTTGCTATCAGTGGGGAAGGAATTCCGCTAGCTACACTCAAGCAAATAGGAAGACAAGTTGAAAATGATATTCGAGCAATTGACGGAATATCACAAATTAGTATTTCGGGCTATTCCGAAGAAGAAATCGAAATCGCAGTAATTGAGGAAAATTTATTGGCATACAATCTAACATTTAGTCAAATAACACAAGCTGTAGCGAATTCAAATCTTTTGGTAACAGGAGGAACAATCAAGACCCAATCGGAGGATTTTCTAATACGCGCCAATAACAAAAAATACTTTGCAAATGAATTGGCAAACCTAATTATCCGAGCAGAGAATCAAGGAACCACAATTCGACTGAAAGACGTTGCCGTTATTCGGGATCGTTTTTCAGAAACACCAAATCAATCTTTTTTCAACGGAAACATCTCCGTTAATTTTACCATCAACAGCACCAATTCCGAAGACCTCATATCATCAGCAGAGAAAATTAAAGCTTACATCAAAACCTTCAATCAAAAACAAGAAAACGTAAAGCTGAATGTTTTAAATGATCAATCAATTACGCTGACCCAAAGAACAAAATTACTCTCAGAAAATGCCCTCATAGGGGTGTTTTTAGTATTGATTTTTTTATCCTTATTTCTCAATACACGTCTGGCATTTTGGGTTGCTTTTGGGTTGCCCATTTCTTTTTTAGGGATGTTTATTTTTGCAGGATATTTCAATGTAACCATCAATGTTCTTTCACTCTTCGGGATGATCATAGTTATTGGTATTCTGGTAGATGACGGAATTGTAATTGCCGAGAACATTTATCAGCATTACGAAAAAGGAAAATCTCCCGTACAAGCCTCAATAGACGGAACTCTCGAGGTAATACCACCCATTTTATCGGCCATAATAACCACTATTTTAGCATTTTCGCTATTTCTCTTTTTAGATAGTACAATAGGAGATTTTTTTGGTGAAGTCTCGGTTGTAGTAATTATCACCTTGCTGTTTTCTCTGATAGAGGCACTGATTATTTTACCTGCTCATTTAGCCCACTCCAAAGCCCTCAAACCTCAAGATCAGAATCCAAAAAAACTACTTTCTAAAATATTTTTTAAATTAAGATACATCAATACTTTCGGTGAGAATCTAATGAACTGGATGCGAGATAAAATTTACGCACCCATCTTAAGCTTTTCATTAAAAAATAGAATATTGGTGGTATCCATTTTCATTGGCTGCCTCATTTTATCTTTTGGATCCGTAGGAGGAGGAATTATTAGAACATCTTTTTTTCCTCAAATCGCCAGTGATCGTGTATCAGTAAAATTAGAAATGCCCAACGGAACCAGCGAACGCATAACCGATTCCATCATCAACATAATCGAAAGAAAAGCAAAACAAGTAAATCAAGAATTCACCAGTGAATTTCTTTCCAACACAGATAAAATACTTTTTCAAAACATAGTTAAAAACATTGGCCCAGGTTCCTCCAAAGGGAGTTTAATAATTAACCTGCTTCCGGGCGAAAATCGCCCGACTAATTTGAGTTCAACAATTGTAGCTAACCGAATTCAAGAACTGGTAGGAGATGTAATAGGAGTAGAAAGTTTGGTTTTTGGATCAGGAGGAAATTTTGGTGGATCCCCAGTATCTGTTTCTCTGTTAGGCAACAACATAAAAGAATTAAAAGCAGCAAAAAAAGAGCTCCGAATAATCCTCGAAAACAACTCTGCATTAAAAGACATAACAGATAACGATCCACTTGGAATAAAAGAAATTCAGTTGGAATTGAAAGATAATGCTTACAACTTAGGTTTAGATTATCGGTCTGTAATGAGTCAAGTAAGAGCAGGTTTTTTTGGAGCTGAAGCACAACGATTTCAAAGAAGTCAGGACGAGATAAGGATATGGGTTCGATTCGATCGTCAAAACAGATCGTCAATAAATGATTTGGATCAAATGCGAATTTTCACCCCTACCGGAAACCGAGTTCCTTTATCAGAAATTGCAAATTACACCATAGCAAGGGGTGAAGTTGCGGTTAATCGTTTGGGAGGTATGAGAGAAATTCAAATCTCAGCAGATATAAAAGATCAAAAAACAACCAGTTCAACCGCTATAATGAGAGATCTGAAGACTGTGATTTTACCTAAAATACTATCTAAATACCCCTCAGTAAGACCCTCGTTTGAAGGACAAAATCGTGAGGCACAAAAGCTCCTGGATTCATTGCGCTTGGCAGGTTTGTCTATTCTAGCTTTGATTTACATTACCATTGCATTTACCTTTAGAAGTTACAGCCAACCTATTCTTTTAATTCTCTTGGTTCCCTTGAGTTTAACCGCGGTTTTCTGGGGACACTGGATCCATGGTTTTCCAGTTAATGTTTTATCCCTATTAGGAATAATAGCTCTGATCGGAATCATGGTAAATGATGGCCTTGTTTTTATCGGAAGGTTCAATAGTAACCTTCGAGACGGAATGATATTTGATGATGCCTTGTACGAGGCAGGAAAATCTCGTTTTAGAGCAATATTTTTAACTTCAATCACCACCATTGCAGGACTAGCTCCACTTATTTTTGAAAAGAGTTTACAAGCTCAGTTTCTAATTCCAATGGCAATTTCTGTTGCTTATGGAATAGGTTTTGCAACTTTACTTACTCTATTGGTATTGCCGATGTTTTTATCCTTTAGTAATCAATTTAAAGTCGGTTTAAAATGGATTTTAACAGGTGATATAATCGAAAAAGAAAAAGTTGAACGGGCAGTAATTGAACAGGCTGAAGATCAATTTATGTCCAATTCAGAAGAACAAAACTCATCTAAACGATCCGATGTATAAAAAGATAACCTCTTTAGAAATGAAAAAAATTATTCTATGCTCCCTGTTAATGGGAGGAGTTTTCAGTGGTGCTTTTGCTCAAGAAAAACTCTTAACAAAAGATGATGCAATTTCACTAGTTTTAGAGCAAAACTTTGGCATCATAATTGCCAAGAATGCGATTGATGTAGCTTCTAATAACAAAAGTCTATTGAATTCAGGGTACCTCCCTACCCTCTCAGGGGCGAGCAATGCAAATTACAACAATGGAGACAGGACAACAGAATTTCCCAGACAATTCATAGATGATCCGACTACGGGTCTAAAAGTTCCTGTGCCAAACAATGAACTATTAGGTGCAGAAAGCAGAAATTATGGAGCAGCCCTTAATTTGAATTACAACTTATTTGACGGACTTGGCCGAGTATTTAATTATAAAAAATTAAAGGAGCAATACAATCTGACTGAACTTCAGGCACGTGAAACCATAGAAAACACAATCGTACAATTGTTCAATGTGTACTACAACATAGCTACGCTTACCGAAAACAAAGAAGTTTTGAAAGAGGTATTTAAGGTTTCCAAATCAAGAATCAAACGCACGCAATATGCTTTTGAATTTGGTCAAGGATCAATGTTAGAATTACTCAATGCTCAGGTAGACGCAACCAACGATAGCATCAACATCATCAATACCGAGCAACAGCTCAAAAACTCCAAACGAGACTTGAATGTTCTTTTAGGTCAAGAATTAAACACATTCTTTGAAGTAGACACTGACGTAATTTTTACTCCCCAAAAAGATTTACTCAACTTTATGGAGACTTCAAAAAGTGCAAATGTTTCACTTCTTAAACAAGACACAAACCTATTGATCAATGAATACGACATCAAAGTAGCCAAGTCGGGATATTTGCCCAAAATAGGCTTGAGAGGATCTTATGGTTGGAACTATGCCCAAAGTGCCCCTAGTGCATTTTTCCCAGGGATAAACAACACCAACTTTGACCTGGGATTATCGCTAAACCTGACATGGAATATTTTTGATGGTGGAACATCCTCTGTACGCATTAAAAACTCTAAAATAGCTCTAAACAATCAAGAAATCGTAAAACAAAAACTTGAACTACAAATCGAAAGGGATCTGATGAATGCACTAGAGGTTTATCAAAATAGACAAGCTGTTTTTAGCATTCAAGAAAAAAATGTAGAAACCAACCAAAATAATTTTGATCGATCAAAAGAACAATTTAGTTTAGGGAGCATATCTTCTATTTCATTTAGACAAGCCCAGATCAATCTTATGAACGCCCAAACAAACAAGAACAGAGCAAAGTATGATGCTAAATTAGCAGAACTACAACTTCTTCAACTTACTGGGCAACTCCTCAACGTGGAATTTTAAAAATACTTTCAAAAGAACAAGCGAAGTTTAGACTAAAGATTCCTCTCCCGAAGAAGTTTATGAAAACCATAAACCTGATGAAGATTAGAAATCATAAAAGTCAGTACAGTGGCTTTTTGAGCAATTACTTGAAGCATCAATTCTGCTTCCGTAAAATTTTTTCCAGGACCAATTTCAGGGCCAAAAAACAAAATCCCTAAATAAATAAAAAGGAGAATACAAAAGGACAAATAGCCCAGTAAATATTGATTGCTCAATCTAGCATAGAATTGAGTTTTCTTGGAATCATTTAATACCTCAAAGACTTCCTTGAATTGAATGTAAAAAAGCATTAAAGTAGCTCCAATAAGAATTAACCCTCCGTTGAATAAAAGCATTGAAGGAGTATTATTTTTTCTAATGATTGCAGGATTGTATTGATTTGTATTGGTTTTTAATTCTTCTAATTCACTCAAAAAATTATGGTTAAATGAATAGTGGTTGGACTTGTAACCAATACCTTCTTTTTCTGAACCGGGATGAAGGTAAGCAGCTGATATGCAACTCAAAAAAATAAAGTAATCGTAAGAATTGGGAGTTTAACGAGAGTGAGTTTAATTTTTTTCACAGATACAATTGATAATCAAATTTAAATTTAAGACTTTTTAAAAATTTAGTTTCCTTAGTCTATTTTATTACGATAAAACATTACTTGTAAAACGAAATTATTTCTTTAAATTTAGTTCAACTTTAAACTATTTTTATGAAAAATTATTTTTTATTATTGGTATTGAGTACCAGTATAACAACAGCTCAATGGTTCGAGAAAACATCTTGTAACAAAAATGCAGAGAAAATCACAAACCAAGCGATTGAATCTTTAACCAATTTGGAGTATTCTATTGCTTTGGGTATGGCCAAAGCAGCTTTGACGTTGGATCCAAACTGTGGATGTGCAAAGTTAATCGTAGCTGCAGTTAGTAGCAATAACCCAGATTTTGGGAGTAGACAAGCAAAACTGGATACCATAGATGTATCAAAACTTAGTGCTGAAGAAAATGTATGGCACACCTTTTTAGGTGCTTCAAGAGAAGATAGACCTAAAGTTGTTGAAACAGGGGTTTCAAAACACCCCAATAGTCCGATTATAAATTATCTAACTACAAGAGGATCAAATTTTAAATCATATAAAGCCTTTGCAGAAAAATTCCCAAAAAACGCATCATCATCTTACAACATGATGTCCTACGGATATCTTCGAGGGGATTTTGGAGACCCGAATCAGAAAATGGCAATGGAATATGTGAAAAAATCACAAGCAATGCACGATGGTCCTAATGCCTATGACTCTATGGCAGAACACTTCGCCTCAATAGGAGAATATGAAAAAGCACTTGAGCTAGAACTCAAAGCAGTTGATTTTGCAGATTTTGGTTCTACCTATTGGAACAGTGCACAATTGTACTGGTCAAAAACAAATCAAACTGAAGTTTCTGATAACATTATGCAGAAACAGAAAAAAATGCAGGAAGCAATTTTGACAAGAGATTATGAAGCATACACAGCTTTTGAGCACCCTGATATAACTCATTCAACTGGAGATTCCAATCTGAGTCCTTTTTATGATTTCAATAAAAAAGCATTTGAACAAGAAGCTCCTATCGTTTGGAACACTTTTGACATGAACGATATGGAAGTATCTTTTTCTCCAGATATGAAAACAGCAGTATTGACTTTTTATGGTTCCGGAAGTTACACTTTCAATTTAGATAAGAAAGAGGTAAGCTACAGTACAAGAGGGTCATCCGTATGGGTAAACACCAACAAAGGATGGAAAATAATGCACAGCTCATGGGCACCTAACCAAGGCAAAAACGGGATTCCACAATCGTAATTTACATATTAATTAATTTAAACTAAACTAAATGAAAAAATTATTTTTTACACTAACCATTTTATTCTCATTTGTATTAAGCGCACAAATTGTAGTATTTCAACCAGTTCACGTACCTGCAGATAAAATCAACCAATTTTTAAACATCGAGCTCAATTATAGTAAAAAAATAGCGCAAGATGCAGTCAATACAGGAGAACTAGAATACTGGATTTTATTGGAAAGTACCAATCCAGCACCCGATGGATTCAATTACATATGGGTCAATGCATACAAAGACATTGCAACAGCCGTAAATAAAGGTTCTTGGTGGAATAACTCAAAAAAAGCTGTTGGTGTAGAAACCCCCATTTTGTACAGTTCTTTTGCCGGTCTAAAACCCGATAGAAGATACTACTACAAAATGGAACAAGAAATTCAGCCAAGAGGAGATTTCGAATATGTTATTTTGAATTTTACCAACACAACTGAGGTTCAAAAACATTTAGAAGAAATGGATCAATATGTAATCCCTCACTTCAAAAAAACAATGTCAAAGCACGGAATGATGGCTTGGGGTTCGGCTTCCAAAATAACTCCTCAGGGAGATGATGTTGCTACCATGATGACTTATGACTCTTATGACACCCTTGAGCATGTTATGGAGCATTTGTCAGGAGAAGGTGTAATTGGAGGGTTGGACTTCGATAGGCTAACACCAATTCAGTGGTCAATGCGTCCTGTAATGAGAATTAAAGGAGTAACAGGTCCGAAACAATAAACAAAAACATTAAATAAAAGCCCTGCAAGCGCAGGGCTTTTTTATTAGACCTAAAACACAAAAAGTCTAGTGTTGTCTGGTTTTTGAAATTGATTTACACGAATAATTTTCCATCCACAATCCAGAAACTTTCTTGTGCAACAATTTTTATCGCTTTTCCTTCTGCATCCGTTTACTCCTCTCTAGTCCACAACAAGTCCCATTCGTCACCTTCATCATTTTCAACGGCAAACCAAACAGCAGGATTGATTGAATTTTTGAAGGAAAGATAAGAATCAATCGCATAACGCAATTAATTACGCCTAAGATAAATCAACAACAATATTTAAATTACGATATTTGAAATTCTAACTGAAGATTAAAACATATATTTAAAAAAAAGTACAATGAAAGAAAGCATAAAGCGGTTAATTGCTATTACAACGGTCTTGTTTTTAAGTCTTCTTTTGAATAAAGCAACTACTTTAGAACAGCAAGCAAGAGTTATGACAGACTTAGGGCTACAAATTTTAGTCATAATTTTTGCAATTCAGTTTGTGGGTTTTTTTATTTCATTTTTTTTAAAAACAGAACACTTTTATGATTTAACAGGAGGTATAACGTACATTACTGTAGTTCTATTTGCGCTTTATCAACAGCATTTGAACGAAGTTTTAAATTTACGGTCAATAATTTTGGCAAGTCTGATATTGATTTGGGCGGCACGCTTAAGTTCTTTTTTATTTTTGAGAATCAAAAAGGCCGGAAAAGACCGAAGGTTTGATCAAATCAAAACCAGTTTTACCCGATTTATGCTGGCTTGGACTCTTCAAGGGTTTTGGGTGTTTATGTGTACGCTTCCTGCAATTACTACTTTTGCTTCAGAATCAAAACCCATGGATGTTTTTTTGATTTTAGGGACACTACTTTGGGTTTTTGGTTTCTTTATTGAAGTAACCGCTGATCGACAAAAATCAGCATTTAATCAAGACCCCAAAAACAACGAAAAATTTATTTCAACAGGACTTTGGGCCCTATCACGACATCCAAATTATTTTGGTGAAGTACTCTTGTGGATAGGAATATCAATAATATCTTTTCCCATCCTTGAAGGTTATCAATATCTGGTTCTCATATCACCTTTATTCACCTATTTTTTACTCACTCGAGTAAGTGGAGTAAACCTTCTTGAGGACAATGCTGAGAAAAAGTGGGGAGCAACCGAAACCTATCAAAAATACAAAAAGAATACACCTATATTTTTTCCGTTTAAAAATTAGTATCAACAAACTTTTTTTATTCACTTTTATCTGTAAATTTGATTCAAATAGTATTTTAAATTACTAATCAAAAAATCATGTCAAATAGTTTTTTAAAATCACCTTCCCCATTCAATGAACCCGTAAAATCATACCGCCCAAATACACCAGAACGTTCCGCAATCACCGCAGCATATGACAATCTTTTTTCTAAAAAAATCCATATCCCAATGAAAATAGGAGGAGAAGAAATAGATTCCTCAGAAACCAATACAATGCACCCTCCTCACGATCATAAGCACTGTTTGGGAACTTACAGTTTGGCATCGGAATCGCATGTAGAACAGGCAATAGCTGCAGCATTAGAAGCCAGAAAGACATGGGCAACAATGCAATTTGCTGCCAGGGCAGCAGTTTTCTTAAAAGCAGCCGAACTGATTTCAGGCCCTTATCGATACCGCATCAATGCATCGACAATGATTGCTCAATCCAAAACCGTGCATCAAGCAGAAATTGATGCAGCTTGTGAGTTTATTGATTTTCTTCGATTCAATGTGCGTTTTGCCGAAGAAATTTATCAAGACCAACCCACCTCTTCTGGAGGAGTTTGGAATCATGTTCACTACCGTCCCTTGGAAGGATTTATTTACGCAGTAAGTCCGTTTAATTTTACAGCAATTGCAGGAAATCTTTCAGCTGCTCCAGCACTTATGGGAAACACTATTGTATGGAAGCCAAGTGATCATCAAATGTTTTCAGCAAAAATCATCATGGATGTTTTTGAAGAAGCAGGAATGCCCAAAGGAGTAATTAATATGATAAACGGAGATCCGGAAATGGTAACTAACACCGTTCTTAAAAGCCAAGATTTTGCGGGAATTCACTTTACAGGATCTACACATATTTTTAAAAATATTTGGCAAAAAATAGGGAGTAACATTCACAACTATAAAACCTATCCAAGAATTGTTGGAGAAACGGGTGGAAAAGATTACATCGTGATTCACAATTCAGCAGAGGTCAAAGAGGCAGCTACAGCAATCATTCGCGGAGCTTTTGAATTCCAGGGGCAAAAATGTTCAGCAGCTTCAAGAGTTTATCTCCCAAAGTCAAAATCAAAAGCCATTATAGATCAGATGGTTAAAGACATAAAAACCATTACGCTCGGGTCTCCCAGAGAATTCAAAAACTTTATGACTTCCGTAATTCACAAAGAATCTTTTGACCGTCTTAGTGCAGCGATTGAGCAAGCCAAAAAAAATCGAGATGTTGAGATTTTGATTGGAGGGACTTATGACGATTCAAAAGGATATTTTATCAACCCCACAGTTTTGGTAACCACAAACCCCAAGTATGACACTATGGAACGTGAATTATTTGGTCCTGTGGTAACGGTTTATGTATACGAAGACAGTCAATGGGGAGACACCCTCAAATTGGTTGATTCCACTTCTGAATATGCACTTACAGGTGCTATAATGGTAAAGGATCGAGTGGTAATAGAAGAAGCGCGTTTGGCTCTAGAAAATAGTGCTGGAAACTTTTATATTAATGATAAGCCAAGTGGGGCTGTTGTAGGGCAACAACCTTTCGGAGGTGCCCGTGGATCGGGAACAAACGACAAAGCTGGATCAAGACAAAATCTTTTACGTTGGGTATCCCCACAATTGGTAAAAGAAACTTTAAATCCACCAACAGATTATCGATATCCCTACATGGATGAGTAGTATTTTTGAAAATACTCGAATCGCTTTTGCATCAAAAACTGATTTAGAACTCAGGAAAAGCTATTGGCTCTTTAGATTAATTGAATCTCCTTTATTAAACAAGATTGGAACATTATCTATCCAAATTTTACTTAAGCTAAGAGCTCCAATAGAAGGTCTAATACGAACAACCATGTTCAATCATTTTTGTGTTGGAACTACCATTGAAGAATCTCAGATAGTTATAAAAAATTTAAAAAAAATCAATGTTGATTCCTGTTTAAATTACTCGGTAGAGGGAGTCAAATCGGAAATTGGTTTTGAGAAAAGCTTAAATCAAATTCTAAAAATAACAGCAATTTCCAACCCCAATTTGGGAACCCCTTTTGTAGTTCTAAAACCAACAGGATTTGGTGCAAGTTCGCTCTTCAAAAAAGTAAGCGAAAACATCGAGCTTTCAACAGAAGAAAAGGAAGCTTGGGTAAGGATCAGGAAAAGGTTTTATAGCTGTTGTGAAAAAGCATCAAAACGAAATTTAAAAATCCTTGTAGATGCAGAGGAAAGTTGGATTCAACCAGCTTTAGATGACTTGGTTGAAGATTTGATGGAAACCTATAACAAAGACAACATCGTTGTTTACGCAACCATTCAAATGTATCTCTCAAATAGATTAACCTATTTGAAAGCACTCCTCAAAAAAGCAAAAAAAACAGGTTATCAACTAGGAATTAAACTCGTCAGAGGAGCCTATATTGAAAAAGAAACTGCTTATGCCCGAATCAACCAATTACCCAATCCAGTTTGTCCATCAAAAGAAGCTACAGACATAAACTTTGATAAAGCACTAAATTTATTGTTAAAAAACTTACCCTATGTCGCTGTTTTTGTAGGAAGTCACAATGAAGAAAGCACCCTAAAAGCACTTTATCAAATGGAAGCACAGGACATTAGTAAGGATCATCCCAGAATATGCTTTGCTCACCTTTTTGGAATGAGCGACAATATTTCTTTTAATTTAGCTGATCAAGGATATAATGTTGTAAAATATTTGCCTTATGGTCCAATAAAAAGAGTAGTTCCCTATCTCATTCGCAGAGCCAAAGAAAATACATCTATTGCGAATCAAACATCAAGAGAAATGGAACTCATCCAAAACGAGATTAAAAGAAGAAAACATTCTCAAAAGTAACTATGAAACCCATTACCATAATAAAAAATCGTTCTGATATTGGTGCAGGAACCAGAGGATCTGACTTAGGTATTGATGCTATTGAAATAGCAGCAATCAATCAAAATAATGGCTTTTTTAATGAACACCCTTTTGTAGATGTTCCTTCTCATAATGAAACGATTTACAATAAAAAATTCTTTGAAATGAAACATCGGCTTAGCTTTGTTTTTGAACAATGTCAAAGGGTATGTAATTCAGTCAGTGAAATTTTAAAACAAAATCAATTTCCACTTATTCTTTCTGGAGATCATTCCTCAGCTTTCGGATCTCTGGCTGGGATACAAAAAGCGTATTCCGACAAAAAAATAGGAGTTTTGTGGATTGATGCACATGCTGATCTTCATACTCCTTTGAGTACACCATCAGGAAATATACATGGAATGCCACTTGCAGCTGCCTTGGGTTTTAACAACGAAAAACTGGCTGTCAACAAAATTAATCAAGAAACCCTTACCCTTTGGGAAAATCTAAAAAAAGTAGGTGGAGACGCTCCCAAAGTAATGCCAAAACATCTTGTGTATTTTGGTGTTCGAAATACGGAAGAACCCGAAGATAAAATCATAAAACAAAATAACATTAAAAACTATCCTGTTCACGAAATTCGCCACCTTGGGTTAGAACGCTGTGTAAATGAAACATTAGAACGACTCAATGATGTGGATATGATTTATATTTCCTTTGATGTTGACAGTATGGATTGCGATATGATTTCAAAAGGAACAGGAACACCAGTTTCCAAAGGTTTTGACATTGATGAAGTTGTTGCGATTATTGGTCAAGTTATGGAGTCACAAAAAGTTGTTAGCCTCGAAGTGACAGAGGTAAATCCTCTTTTGGACAACAAAGGAAATCGAATGGCAGAAGCTGCATTTGAAGTCATTCAAAGACTTTTCCAAAAAAAGTAATCCATTAGTAAGATATTTTACCCTACAAAAAAACTTACCTTGCAAACTAGTTAGTTTAGCTCATTAATTATGGATTATCAAATTGGAGATCAAGTAGTACTTTCGATTCAACGTGCAACCGATCTAGGATATGTAGTTTTGATCGACGAGGAATTTGAAGGTCTTTTGTTTCGCAACGAAGTTTTCCAACCATTGGGAAGAAATAGAGAAGTAAAAGGTTACATCAAAAACATTCGTGAAGATGGTAAAATTGATGTTTCCCTTCGTCCTTTAGGTTTTTTAAATGTAATTGATTTGGATTGTGATGCTGTTATGGACGCTCTAAAAGATCCAGGCCATCTGATGCTTACCGATAAAAGTACACCCGTATCCATCAAAAGCCAACTCAATATGAGTAAAAAGGCATTTAAAAGAGCCCTAGGATTTTTGTACAAACGTAAACTAATCCGATTATTAGACGACCGAATTGAGCTAATTTAAGAACGAATATTGAATAAAAATCACTTGTTGTTACAGGGCCACAAAGTTGTTGTATCTTTACATACGAAGGAGCGAAATAAAAGCTCTCACTATGAAATTTAACGACCTCGGCCTAGAGCCATCGCTATTAAAAGCAATACAAGAAAAAGGTTATTCAGAGCCTTCCCCAATACAAGAAAAAGCAATTCCAGTAATTTTAAAAAAAAAAGATGTTTTGGCTTCCGCCCAAACAGGTACTGGAAAAACAGCAGGATTTACACTTCCATTATTACAATTATTATCCCAAAAAAATTCAGAGATACACCGAAAAGTTCGTGCACTGGTACTGACCCCAACTCGTGAGTTAGCAGCACAAATTTATGATAACGTAAAACAGTACAGCACCCATATTGATATTTGGTCTACTGTAATTTTCGGAGGAGTCAATCAAAAACCACAAATTGCAACCTTGCGCAAGGGAGTAGATGTTTTGATAGCAACACCCGGGCGTTTGCTGGATTTACATAGTCAAAAAGCATTGTCTTTACAACATGTAGAAATTTTGGTACTCGATGAAGCTGACCGCATGCTTGATATGGGTTTTCAGCGCGACATCAATAAAATCATGAATTTGTTGCCCAAAAGGAGACAGAATCTTTTATTTTCAGCAACTTTTTCAAAAGAAATTAAAGTCCTTGCTCAAGGAATTTTGCACCAGCCCGTGTGGGTAGAAGCAACTCCAGAAAACACTACAGTAGAGGCAATAGTTCAGAGAATTTACAAGGTTGATAAAGCTAGAAAAGCTGAATTGATCATAAAATTAATCAAAGAAGGGAACTGGGATCAGGTGTTGGTTTTTACACGGACCAAGCACGGAGCAAATAATTTAGTTAAAAAAATGTTGAAAGCAGAGATTGCAGCTGCTGCAATTCATGGAAATAAAAGTCAAGGTGCCCGGACCAAGGCTTTAGCAGGATTTAAAGAAGGTTCAGTTAAAATATTAGTTGCAACTGATATTGCTGCTCGAGGTCTTGATATTCCCTTATTGCCCCATGTTATTAACTTTGAACTGCCCAATGTCCCAGAAGATTATGTTCACCGTATCGGAAGAACAGGTAGGGCAGGAGCAAAGGGAGAAGCAATTTCACTTGTATGCATTGATGAAAAAGCCTATTTAAAAGACATTGAAAAGCTGACTGGTCTTCGAATCCCTGCAGAAGTGAAACAAGGTTTTGAACCCGACCCAAACATTAAACCCGAACCTCCAAAACAAAAAGGAGTGAGAACCCGACCAAGGGATCATAAACGTTATGGAGTTTCTAGGAACAGAAACAATCGCCATTAAGTAAGATCAGCAGCACGTTTGATAAAGGTCTGGTAACGGCGATAAATTCCTCGTGTTTTTGCATTCCGCGCATATTTACAACGAAACAATTCATGAATAATTAGGTGTTGTGCATCAGAAGCTCTTTTGATAGCTTGATAGGTTTGGGCATCATCCCAATCAAAATCGAGTTCACCCGTATCTTTATCATAGAATCCAATGATCTCGGTTTCCATATCATACTGAATAGATACGCGGCGTTTCATAAATATTTATTACTTTATCTTTAACACAAGTTTCCCCAGTTTATCACCATTGAATAAACGGTAAAAAGTATCTCTAAAGTTTTCAATCCCTTCGTAAACGTCTTCTTTTGCTTTGAGTTTTCCTTCGGCCATCCACTGAGCCATTTTTTTCATTGCATCATGGTATTTTGGGGCATAATCCAAAACAACCATTCCTTTCATAGAACCGCGATTAACCAGAAGAGACATGTAGTTTTTGGGTCCTTGTACAGCTGTTGTATTGTTGTATTGTGATATGGCTCCACAGATAACAATACGTGCATTTGTTCGGATAAAGAGTAAAGCTGCATCAAGGATTTCCCCACCAACATTATCGAAATAAACATCAATCCCTTTGGGGCAATGTTGTTTGATTCCTGAGATTACATTTTCATTTTTGTAGTCTATGGCACCGTCAAAACCTAGTTCTTTGGTCATGTAAGCACATTTTTCGGGACCACCAGCAATACCAATTACACGACAGCCTTTGATTTTTGCAATCTGACCTACAACAGAACCAACTGCTCCAGCTCCTCCCGAAACCAATACCACATCACCTTCTTTAATTTCGCCAACTTCCAGAATTCCAAAATATGCTGTCATTCCAGGCATTCCCAAAACACCTAGATACCGAGTGATATCTGCCCAATTTGGATCGACTTGAACAAATCCATTCCCGTCTCCTACATAATACTGTTGTACTCCACCCCAGCCACTTACATAATCTCCGACTTTGAATTTAGTATCTCCTTTTGTTTCAATAACTTTCCCTACACTCCCGGCTCTCATTACTTCTCCAATTCCTACTGGAGGAATATAAGAAGGACTGTTGTTAATCCACCCTCGCATTGCTGGATCAAGTGAAATATGACTTTGTTCAATGAGAATTTCGCCATCCTTGAGAGGAGCTACAGTTTCTTCCACAAAGCTCCAGGTTGATTCGTTTGGCATTCCTTTGGGACGTTCGGATAAAAGTTGTCTTTTGTTGATCATGATTTTTTTAAAATTTGTCTAAGATAATCCGAATTCTTTTGTGTTTTTAAAATTATTGGTTAAAAGTTTTTCATTCCAACCACAGCATCCAAAAGGTGAGCAGCTAACCGAGCGGTGGCACCATCTTGGTCGAACTTGGGGTTCAATTCTGCTAAATCCAAGGCAATAATTTTTTGGGTTTGGAAAAGGTGTTTTAAAATATTGAAAACAAAAGAAGGAGAAAACCCAAGTGGAGAAGAAGCACTAACCCCCGGAGCATAGGCTGAGGAAAAACCATCTAAATCAATAGTTACATAAATATAATCATGCTTTTGAATGAAAGCATCTAATTGATTTTTGACTTCCATTATCGAAGTCAGTTCACAAACATCATTCAAAAGATAGTTTACTCCTTTCTGTTTAGCAATCTCAAACAATTCAGGGCTGTTAGCAGCAGGTTGAATACCTAGAACAAAATATTCCACACTGTTTTTATATTTGTTAAGAATTTGATAAAATGGAGTTCCCGAATTGGACTTTTTTTTAAAGGGACGTAAATCAAAATGCGCATCGAAGTTGATGATTCCTATGGAATGAATACCTCTTTTTTGGACGGCTCGTTCAATTCCCATAAAATGTCCAAAGGCAACATCATGTCCACCTCCCAATACGATTGGAAAAACATTCTGTAAGAGCAACTGTTCTGTAACCAAAGCAAGTGTAGCTTGACAGTTTTCCATATCCTCTTCAACAGGGATAATATTTCCAAAGTCTACTATTCTTTGAGGGGGATGATTAAAGGCAAGACGGCTGAGTTGTTTTCGAATAGCCTCTGGTCCATTTTTCGCACCGATCCTACCTTGGTTACGTCTTACTCCTTCATCACAAGCATATCCAATGACTGCAAAATGGGGCTTTTCAACTGCGGTTAAATCATTTTGTAAATTGTGACATTCGATCTGTTGACACCAATACTGAACATTGAGCTCCAAAGCAGATTCAGGATTTTTCCACAGTTCTTGCTTGGGAGGGTCATAGTTTAAATCATAGATGTTCAGATCTATCGCATACATATTTATTTATTAAGTATTTTACCGTTTACATAAACTTTTTCAATCAAGTTTGACCCAAAGGAATAAGGGAGTGCAGTTAGCGATTGAATGGTTTTTGTCAAAATTAAGTTAGCCTTTTTGCCCACAGTTATTGATCCAACCTCCTGTTCTACACCCATCGCAAAAGCTCCATTGATTGTTGCGGAATTGATGGCTTCTTGAGGAGTCATTTTCATTTTTACACATGCTGTTGAAACAACAAAATTCATATTTCCAGAGGGAGCAGATCCAGGATTGTAATCCGAAGCCAAAGCCAGGGGAAGTCCAGCATCTAATATTTTTCGTGCTGGGGTGTAAGGTATTCCCAAGAAAAAAGAACAGCCAGGTAAAGCAACTGGCATGGTTTTACTTCCTTTCAAAACAGCTAAATCCTCATCATGAATAAGCTCAAGGTGATCTACCGAAAGAGCCTTGTAACGAACCCCAATGGCAACACCTCCTATTGCGTTAAATTGATTTACATGAATTTTAGGTTTTAGACCATAAGCCTGTGCAGTTTTTAAAACATAGGCGGTATCTTCAGGGGTAAAATAACCCGTTTCACAAAAAACATCAACAGCAGAAGCTAAATTTTCCGCTTGAATAACGGGTAAGGTTTCTTCTAAGATTGTTTTGAGAAACAACTTCTTCTTATTCTCATAAGCTTTTGGAACTGCATGAGCCGCCAAGAAGGTGGCTCGAATAGGAATAGGATATTCTTTTCGCAAACGTTTGATTGTCCGTAACATTTTTAATTCCGACTTAGGTGTTAAGCCGTAACCCGATTTAATTTCAATAGCTCCTGTTCCTAGGTGCATTACTTCTTCAAGTCTTACTTTACTTTGTAAATACAAATCTTCTAAAGATGTGTTTTCTAAAACCTTTGCTGAATTTAAAATTCCACCTCCTCTTTTGGCGATTTCTTGATAACTAAGTCCGTTGATCTGATCTTCAAATTCTCCTTCTCGATTGCCCGCATAAACCAAATGCGTATGTGAATCGCACCAAGAGGGCAAGATCATTTTTCCTGTTGCATCTACAATTTCATCAACCTCATATTCTGGACAATCGGTCATTGGACCGAAGCTTGCAATCACTCCTTTTTTTATTAGTAAATAAGCATTTTGAATGCAGGGTAAAGTTTTCATTGCTTCCCCCGAAACAAAAACTTCAGCTTTTTCACGAACCTGAATTAATTCCTTGATATTTTTAAAAAGTATTTGCATTTAAAAAAGTTCATTTATGATAGAATCTTCCACCAGATTAGGTAAAGTAACTTTTAGATTGGGAGTTCGTTTCATTTCTCTTTCAATTGCAAAAACAGCTTCTTTGTTTCGAGCCCAACTTCGTCGAGCTACTCCATTGTTAACATCATAGAACAGCATGTTTTTTATCCGTTCAGATGCTTCAGTACTTCCGTCCAGTAACATTCCAAAACCACCGTTGATAACTTCACCCCAACCAACACCACCTCCATTGTGTATTGATACCCATGTCGCACCTCTAAAACTGTCTCCTATCACATTGTGAATTGCCATATCTGCAGTAAACCTACTGCCGTCGTAAATGTTTGAGGTTTCTCGATAAGGAGAATCTGTTCCACTTACATCATGATGATCTCTTCCCAAAACAATTGGGCCGATTTCATTTTTGGCAATGGAGGCATTGAATGCCTGAGCTATTTTTATGCGCCCTTCTGCGTCTGCATACAAGATGCGAGCTTGAGAACCAACAACTAACTTATTTTTTTTTGCATCCTTAATCCATGTAATGTTGTCTTGTATTTGTAGTTTAATTTCTGAAGGGGCTGTTTTTTCAATTTCTTGCATTACTTCAAGAGCAATGGAATCTGTTTTATCCAAATCTTCTGATTTACCCGATACACAAACCCATCGAAATGGGCCAAATCCATAGTCAAAACAAAGGGGCCCAAGAATATCCTGTACATAAGATGGATATTTAAAATCTATTTTATTTGCTGCCATTACCGATGCCCCAGCTCGGGAAGCCTCAAGTAAAAAAGCATTTCCATAATCAAAGAAATAAGTGCCTTTATCGGTGTGTTTTTCAACAGCAGCAGCGTGGCGCTTCAGGGACTTCTGCACGTATTCTTTAAACAACTCTGGATTCTGACGAAGCATTTGATTGGATTCCTCGTAAGTCAGTCCAACAGGATAATAACCTCCTGTCCATGGAATATGAAGCGAGGTTTGGTCGGATCCCAAATGAACATGGATGTTTTCTTGGTCAAAGCATTCCCATATATCCACAATATTTCCGATGAATGCTATTGAAACAACTTCATTTTTTTCTTGTGCTGTTTTGATGCGTTTGACTAAAGAAGGTAAGTCGTAAATCAATTCATCTACCCAACCTTGTTTCTGTCTTTTGATTGCTGCTTTAGAATTTATTTCTGCACAGACCGTGATACATTCACAGATATTCCCTGCCTTGGGTTGTGCTCCACTCATCCCTCCCAAACCAGCAGTTAGGAAGATCTTCCCCACAACAGTTTCTTTGGGGCTCAAAGTCATCCGGAAGGCATTTAAAAGGGTAATAGTAGTACCATGAACAATACCTTGTGGACCAATGTACATGAATGAACCTGCAGTCATTTGACCGTATTGAGTAACTCCCATGGCATTGAATTTTTCCCATGAGTTTGGTTTTGAATAATTGGGGATCATCAACCCGTTGGTAACCACAACTCGAGGAGCTTCTTTTGAAGAAGGAAATAAACCCATAGGGTGACCGGAGTAGAGGTTTAGGGTTTGTTGGTCTGTCATTTGTGCCAAATATTGCATAGTGATTAGGTACTGTGCCCAATTTTGGAAAACAGCACCATTACCTCCATAAGTGATCAATTCTTCTGGATGTTGAGCAACATCAGGATTGAGGTTGTTTTGAATCATCAGCATAATTCCTGAAGCTTGAATTGATTGAGCAGGATATTCTGAAATGGGACGTGCATAAATGGCATAAGAAGGCTTGAATCGGAACATGTAAATTCTACCATACTCTAAAAGTTCTGCTGCAAATTCTTTAGCCAAAACCGAATGCCAATGTTCGGGGAAATAGCGCAAGGCATTTCGAATTGCCAATTGCTTTTCTTGTTTAGACAAACAGTCTTTTCTTTTTGGTGCTCGATTAATGTTTTTTGGGATGATGTATTGCGGGGGTAATTTTTTCGGGATTCCTTGAAGAATTTGAGTCTCAAATGCAGTTGTTTTAGGAGTCATTATTTTACAGTAAAAGATTGATTAGTTACCATTTTAATCATTGAGTGGATGTCGTTTTTTAGCAGTCGATCCTCTTCTAGTTTTGGAACTTTCGAACGAATGAGAAGATGATTTTTTTCGATTATGGCAGAGCATTTGTGGGAACCTCGAAATTCTAAAGCTTGCGCAGCATACATCAATTCTACAGCGAGTATCTTTTCTAAATTACCCAAAATCTGATTGAATTTTCGACCCGAAATACTCCCCATAGATACATGATCTTCTTGCCCCAAAGAGGTAGGGATACTATCAGCTGAGGGAGGAAAACAAAGTGATTTGTTTTCAGTAACCAGTGCTGCAGTTGTGTATTGAGGAATCATAAACCCAGAATTTACTCCCCCTTTTTCAGTGAGTAATCTAGGCAATCCATATTTACCTTCTAGTAAAAGATAACAGCGTCGATCAGAAATATTTCCCAATTCCGAAGAAGCAACAGACGCATAATCCAAAGCCATTGCCAATGGTTGCCCGTGAAAGTTACCACCCGAAATAATTTCGGATTCACTTAAAATTATGGGGTTGTCGGTTACAGCATTGAGTTCAATAGTTGCCAGTTCTTTGAGATGGTAAAAAGTATTACGCGAAGCTCCATGGACTTGCGGAATGCATCGAATTGAATACGGATCTTGCACACGATCACAATCTTTATGTGCATTTAAATTTTCAGAATCTTTTAAAAGTAAGCGCATTCGTTTGGCAACTTTTTGTGATCCTTTAAACGGGCGTATTTTATGTAATGCACTCTTAAACGGAGCAGCACTCCCTTGGAAGCCTTCTAGGCTCATGGCTCCTGCAACATCAGCTAAATTGAGCAAGTAACCCATTTTTTCTAAGCCAATTAAAGTATGCGCAAGTATGAATTGAGTCCCGTTGATTAGTGCTAAACCTTCTTTTGCTTCAAGAACAATTGGTTTTAGATTGTGCTGAGATAAAACTTTTTTGGCAGCAATAATTTTATCATTTACCCAAAATTCTCCTTCTCCAATGAGTGGCAAGAAAAGATGAGATAAGGGAGCTAAATCACCAGATGCACCAACAGAACCTTGCTCTGGTACTACAGGGAGTAAATCATTCACAATACAATACAAAATTCGTTTGATCACTTTTAGGCGTATCCCAGAGTATCCTCGACACAATGCATGAACCTTACAAATCATCATGATTTTTGAAAGCTTTTTATCAATGGGCTTACCGACTCCTACCGCATGTGTGATCAACAAATTTCGTTGGAGTGTGCTGGTTTCTTTTGCAGAAATAAGAGTATCGCACAATGGACCAAATCCAGTATTGATACCATAAACAGCTCTTTTTGAGTGAACGATTTTTTGAACAATTTCATTGTTTTTTTGGATTCCAGTGATTACCTCAGAGAGTAAGATTCCTGCCCGGGTTCCCTCCGCTAATTGCATTACTTTTTTTAATGTCAATTTTTCTGATCCAAAATTAAAATTCATTAGTCCAAGATTTTAACTTAAAATTACACTTATATTTAATGCTTAATAAGACGATTTATACACAAGATTAATAACTATGAATTATCAATTAAATTATCGACAATTGCAGTTTTTTTTGGTAGTAGCAGAAGAACTTCATTTTCGAAAAGCAGCAGAGCGCTTGTTCATATCCCAGCCGGGATTGAGTAAACAGATCAAAGAATTGGAAGACCAATTGGGTGTTAAGCTTTTCGATAGAAATACACGAAAAGTAGTTTTGACCCCTCCTGGAGAACATCTAAAGGGCGAAATGACCCATTATTTTAGGAAATTGGATCAGATTATTGAACACACAAAGTTGATCGATCAAGGCAAACAAGGAAACTTGAAATTAGGATATGTAGGATCTGCCATGCAAAAGATCATCCCAGATCTTTTGCTCTCCTTTCGAAAGTTGCACCCCAAGATACTCTTCAATTTAAGAGAAATGGACAATCAAAAACAAATAGAGGGTTTATTGGTTCAAGAGCTCGATTTAGCATTTGTACGCCTAGAAAATATTCCTCGGGGACTAGAGTTTAGAGCTGTATTGAGGGAACCTTTTTGCCTCGTTTTACCGAAGAACCACCCTTTGGATCAGAGTAATTTCGTGAACCTAGCACAGCTCAAAGATGAACCTTTTATTTTGTTCGATCAAAAGTATAGTCCCTCTTATTATCAAACAGTTCTTCAGCTTTTTAAAGACAGTGGTTTTTCTCCAATAGTATCACACAATACGATTCATTCAAATACAATTTACAAATTGGTGGCTCATCATTTAGGGACATCAATCGTTCCAAAATCTTTACAAATGAATTCTGCAAAAGGAGTTAAATTTATAGAATTGAATAAGCTTCCACAGCGTACTGTTCTATCTGCTGTTTGGAATAGCAACAATCGAAATCCTGCTTTGGTCAATATCATTGAGTTGCTCGATGCAAAAAAAACCCAGCTTTTTGATAATGTTTTGGAGTAAAGAAAACCCACAAAAAAGACACTATGTCATTTAAAAGCAACTTAATAACTGTCAAAATGACATAAAAAAACTGTGGTACATCATTTGATTTCTTTGATTGTAAATTCTAATAAAAACCTACTTTATGAATTACAATCAATACACATTGAAATCTCAGGAAGCTCTCCAAAAAGGTGAACAAATAGCTCAGGGATTGGAACATCATCAAATTCAAAATGCACATATTCTTAAAGGAATATTAGAAATTGATCAAAATGTTTTACCCTACATCCTCAAAAAAGTAGGTGTTGATGTTCAGCGTTTCACCCAAAAACTAGATAGTATTTTACAAAGTTTTGTAAGAGTTCGAGGTGGAACGATAAGCTTGTCGGTTGATACTAAAAAGATCTTAAATAGTGCAGAATTAATTGCAAATAAAATGAAGGATGAGTTCATGTCAATTGAACATTTGATCTTATCCATTATTGAGGCCAAAGACAGTGCGTCACAATTATTAAAAGATTTTGGGTTAACTCAAAAAGGCTTAAAAGACATTATCAAAGAATTACGAAAAGGTTCAAAAGTAACCTCACCAACTCAGGAGGACACTTACAATACACTTAATAAATATGCAAGAAATTTAAATCGATTGGCACTAGAGGAAAAGCTAGATCCTGTTATTGGAAGAGATGTTGAAATCCGAAGAATATTACAAATTCTATCCAGGCGCAATAAAAATAATCCCATTTTGATAGGTGAGCCGGGAACAGGAAAGACCGCAATAGCAGAGGGCTTAGCCAATCGATTGGTTAAAGAGGATATTCCTGAAAATTTAAAAGACAAAATAATCTATTCCTTGGAGATTAGTTCTCTAATTGCTGGAGCAAAGTACAAAGGTGAATTTGAAGAACGTTTAAAATCAGTAGTAAAAGAAGTAATAAACGCGGCTGGGAAAATAGTTTTATTCATTGATGAAATTCACACTTTGATCGGAGCTGGAGGTGGAGAGGGTGCAATGGATGCCGCAAATATTTTGAAACCAGCTTTGGCTCGTGGAGAACTTCGGGTAATTGGAGCTACTACTTTAGATGAATACCAAAAGTATTTTGAAAAAGACAAAGCACTGGAACGTCGTTTTCAAAAAGTTATGGTAGATGAACCGGATAAGGAAAGCTCCATATCAATTCTCAGAGGAATAAAAGGTAAATATGAAAGCCACCACAAAGTAAGGATCAAAGACAGCGCTATTATTTCAGCTGTTGAACTTTCTCAACGTTATATTTCAGATCGATTTTTACCCGATAAAGCAATTGATTTGATCGATGAAGCATCTTCAAAGCTAAGAATGGAAATAAACTCGAAACCAGAAGAACTTGATGTTTATGATCGAAAAATCATGCAAAATGAAATTGAATTGGAAGCCATTAAGCGAGAAAATGATAAAGACAAAATTTCAACCATCAAAAAAGAACTTGCTGATTTAAAAGAAAATCGTAAAAGTATTTTTGCCCAGTGGAAATTAGAAAAAGAGTTGGTCGATTCAATTCAAAGAGTAAAAACCAATATTGAGCAATTCAAAAGTGCAGCAGATAAAGCTGAACGACAGGGTGATTTTGGCTTAGTAGCTGAACTGCGATACGGGAAAATTCAAAAAGAACAGGAACTGCTAAATGAATTGCAAAAAAAATTAATAGAAAATCAAGAAAATGCACTGATAAAAGAAGAGGTGGACTCTGAGGATATTGCTGAGGTTATTGCCAAATGGACGGGTATTCCTATTTCCAAAATGCTTCAAAGTGATCAATTAAAATTATTAAAATTAGAAGAAGAGCTTCACAAAAGGGTAATTGGGCAGAACGAAGCCATTGGAGTTGTCGCTGACGCTGTTCGAAGAAGTCGAGCAGATTTACAGGATAGCCAAAAACCTATTGGAACTTTCTTGTTTTTGGGGACTACTGGAGTTGGTAAAACAGAGCTAGCAAAAACACTTGCAGAATTTTTATTTAATGCTGAAGGGGCAATGACCCGAATCGATATGAGTGAATATCAAGAAAAACATGCTGTTAGTCGTTTGGTTGGTGCTCCTCCTGGATATGTAGGTTATGAAGAGGGTGGGCAACTTACCGAGGCCGTTAGGAGAAAACCATATTCTGTTGTTCTTTTAGATGAAATAGAAAAAGCACATCCAGACACCTTCAATATTTTGTTGCAAGTACTCGATGAAGGAAGACTTACAGATAACAAAGGGAGAGTTGCTGATTTTAGGAATACCATAATCATCATGACCTCAAATATGGGTTCTCACATTATTCAGGAGAAATTTACTGAGATCGAAACAAAAAGCCAGTTAACGGTTTTAAAAAACACAAAATTAAAGGTTCTTAACTTATTAAAGCAAACGATTAGACCTGAGTTTTTGAATAGAATTGATGAGATCGTTATGTTTACTCCTTTAAACCAAGAAGAGGTTCGACAAATAGTAAACCATCAATTAAAAAAACTGATTGAACTTCTGGAGAAAAAGAATATTCGTTTAGAATTTAATGATCGTGTAATTGATCATTTGGCAGCGCTTGGTTATGAACCTCAATTTGGAGCAAGACCCATAAAAAGATTAATTCAACGTAAAATACTGAATGAGCTTTCTAAGAAAATTCTATCGGGAGAACTTGTAGCTAATGATTCAATTAGCATCGATTTTGAGAATAATGAATTGAGTTTTAAAAATTAATAATTCTTAATCCCGATAATTTAGAGCAGGATCTCGATCTCCCAAAAGGGGTATGTATATAAAATCTTTCCCTCGTTTTTGAAGAAATTCAGTATGTGCTTTTTCTATTATTTTTGGATCATCGATCAATTTAAATGCCGTTAGAGCCAGGGTTTTAGCGGCAACGATCATGCCTTTATTTCCGATGGAAGTTCCACCACTAGCAACTGCTTGCCAGCTGTGTGCAGGTGTACCGGGTACCCAAGTAGCTGCATCCATTCCTGCAGTAGGTACCATGAAACTTACATCACCAACATCAGTCGATCCCATAGGTAATGCACGGGGATCATAGGGTTTTACGCCATTAACATATTGCATGTTTAGTGGTTTCCCCAGAGTTTTAGATATTTTTTCGGCAAATTCTTTTTCTTCATTATTGTAGCTAAAACCATTGATTTCTGTGAGACTGTTGTACATCAATTTTTGTAAAACGTCGTTGGGTAATAGTTCGTGTGTTCCTCCAATCATTTCAATATCCATGGTTGTTCCAGTACCAAGAGCTGCACCTTTGGCCGTATTTACAATTCGATCAAAAATTTCAATAACTACATCTCTTTTTTCGTGGCGCGCATAGTAATACACTTCGGCAAAATCTGGAACCACATTTGGAGCTTCTCCTCCACGAGTAATTACATAATGTATTCGAGCACTTGAAGGAATGTGTTCTCGCATCATGTTGACCATAAAATTCATAGACTCTACCGCATCAAGAGCTGATCTTCCTTGCTCAGGAGCCGCCGCTGCATGGGCAGACACTCCATAAAATCGAAACTTAGCCGATTTGTTGGCCAGTGCTACTCCTGGATTCGCACTATTTTTATTGTTGGGATGCCAATGTAGAGCTACATCTGCATTATCAAAAAGACCGGCACGGGTCATGTAAACTTTTCCTGAACCTCCCTCCTCAGCTGGGCATCCAAAGAATATTACTGTTCCTAGTTTTCCGGTTTCCTCCAAATAATTTTTAATGGCAATTGCTGCAGCTGCTGATGCTGTTCCAAATAAATGATGCCCGCATCCGTGACCTGCTCTTGTGTTGTTTGATATTTTGTAAGGGACATTTTTTGAGATAAACCGGGTAAGGCATCATATTCACCTAAAATTGCTATCACAGGACCATCGGTTCCAAAAGTTGCAGAGAAAGCAGTTGGGATTCCAGCAACTCCTTTTTTAACCGTAAAGCCTTCGTCGGCCAAAGTTTTTTGGAGAAGTGAGCTACTTTTTTTTTCCTGAAAACCCAATTCGGCATAGTTCAATATGGTTTGAGCTATTTGAGAATATTTGGATGTCTTAGAATCGATGCCTTCCATAAAAGTTTTGTAGTTGGTTTGAGCACGAAGTCCCAGCATCAAAAAACCA
The DNA here is from genome assembly GCA_913020155.1 of uncultured Flavobacteriales bacterium. Taxonomy (GTDB): domain Bacteria; phylum Bacteroidota; class Bacteroidia; order Flavobacteriales; family Flavobacteriaceae; genus Arcticimaribacter. The sequence goes on along the minus strand of CAJWBA010000001.1, from coordinate 156,648 downwards.
CATAGGATAAGATTAATATTTTTCATAGAATTAAATTTGAATCTGATTTGTGCTTTCAAGATAGAAAAATACGATCAATTACAATCCCGTTCTTTTTTATTATCTTCAACTAAAAACAGATCAAAATGGATATTAAAACCTGGTTTGCAAAAGGGATTGTTCTTTATTCTGAAAATACCTCTATCTTCTATGTTCGGGAAGGAAAAGGAGTTCCACTTCTTTGTATTCATGGGTTTCCAACCTCTTCTTGGGATTTTGCTTTAGTTTTCCCAGAATTGTCTAGTAAATTTGATTGTATTGTTCCTGACCTACCGGGTTTAGGAATTTCTAAAGACGATTTAAGTTCTGATATCATTATGAAGCAAGCTGATGCAATTGAATTGTTGATGAATGAACTAAAAATTGATCAAGCACATATTTTTGCTCATGATATTGGGGATACTGTAGCTCAAGAATTATTGGCGCGTATGAATGATAAAAAAACAAAGATTCAGTGGTTGTCTGCAGTTTTTATGAATGGAGGGATGTTTCCAGAGGTAAATACTCCTCGACCCATACAGAAGCTTTTGGCTTCTTTTTTAGGGCCATTCCTTGGATATTTTCTTTCGAAACGAACTTTTGACAAAACTATGCGGGATATTTTCAGTAAGAAAAATCCACCTTCCCTAGAATTTTTAGAATCTTCTTGGGTACTACTCGAAGAAAATGATGGTCGTAAAATGATTCCACTTTTATTACAATATTTGAAAGAACGATGGACTTATCTGGATCGATGGAGAGAACCACTAAAAAACCCTAAAATCCCAATGGCAATGATCAATGGAATTGAAGATCCAATTTCTGGAAAACCTACAGCCGATTTTTTCCTGAAGCTACAGCCTCAATCCATTACCGTTTTCCTGGAAAATACAGGACATTACCCCCACATTGAAACTCCAAAAGAAGCACTAAAAGTGTTTTTTAAATTTCATGATTCACTTTAAATCCCAGTTTATGATAAACCGAATAGTTTTTTTAATCTCCTTATTTTTAATTTCATCTTGTAATTCAACTCAAAAAAACCAACTTCTCGTGCAGCAAAAAAAACTCCAACATATTGTATTGATAAAATACAAGGAAACCACAACTCCCCGAGAATTGAAGGCTATTGAGAGAGGAGCTTACACGCTTAAAGAAATTGCTGGAGTAAAAAATCTTTACTATTCAGAAAATGTTTCCCCAGAGGGACTTAACAAGGGCTACACCCACAGCTTGACCATGTATTTTGAAAATGAAAAGGATCGAGATGAAGTTTATTTACCGCATTTAGTACATCAGGAATTTGTGAAGCTTTTTGCACCCTTCACAACTGATGTATTGGTCTATGATTATTGGGAATAATATTCCTTTTAAGAATTAAAAGTATAGGAATATTTTTTTACCTACAATGATGATCTGCTGCTCGAGTTGCCACCTGAATATTAGGTTTCATATTGACTTGATAACCCAAAGAATTGGCCCATCCTCGGGATGCATTTACCAACCGATTTGATTTAAAGCTTTCATCTTCATTGTAATCCATGTCGATTTGAACTTCAATACCTATGGCATTTTTCATTTTTTCGGCAATATCAATACTCATTTCAGTTTCCTTCCACAAACGGGTCCAAAGGTCTTTGATTTTGGGAACACCAATTTTATGAAAGATGTAGTGAACTCCACAATTTCCCAATCGATAAGCAATTACGGTTGCATATTGTGTTTGTTTGGCTACGCATTGTGAATCTGTTCCCACATGAATGGTAATCATAGGATGTTTGGAAACCATATTTTGAGTGTACGTAATTGGGTCGATTGAAGTTCCTTGGATATTCTTAAAATTCATACGAATAAAATTAAAAACCCTAATTTTTATTATCAGAGGGTTTTATGGGTTATTTGATTCCTTGGCCTTGAATGTATGGTGCACCTTGGTCTTTCAATTCTTGTTCTAAAGGAATAATTTTGTTTGTGTTTAGATCCAGAATTTTTTGTTCTATGTTTTGCACCATCTTTTTTGCTATGGCCATGCTTTTTTGATGTAAAGCTGTTGGTCCGTATGTAGAAAACAACCCTCGATAAGCTACTCTTAGATGCCTTCCAATAGTACGGGAGTTATGCTCTCCTATTTCGCTTTTAGAAGTATTACCTTCAATGTCTGTTTTGATCTTCTTGATCTCGTTTTGTATGTTTTGAATTTTTTGATTTATTTCTCCAGGGATAATACTCGAATTTTTTAGGGCAGTCTTAAGTGCTGAGAGTTTTTGTTCGTTACGTTCCAAAACATCTTCCAAAACATCCATTTTTTTAATCAATGCATTCATGTTGGTTCGGTAAGTATCATAATCTTTGTATGAAGCACCTTTGAGAACCCCATTGCGAATTGGTTTCACATCAAAATCAATAGGATCATCCAATTGGGTAACGATTCCGTTTTCCTCTAAATAGAGGGTTGCTGTATATTTTTGTGGAATTGCTAAGGCTCCAGAATTGTACTCAGGATTTTTTATTTTTCCATCCTCAGGAATAGAAAAGGGGTTGAAATGTTTTAAATCCCATGCAATTCGATGGCTTCCTTTTTTTGCCTTTTCACTAATCTTTCGAATGATATTTCCTTTGGGGTCTTGAATGGTCAACAAAATGGATGCTCCTTTTTCTTTTTCTTCTTTATCCAAAGCTTCCCATCCAGGGAAAGGAATATTGGATTTTTTTTCATTCAATTTCTTTTCTTTCTTTTTACGACTTTCTTTTTGAGTTGTAAAATCTTCGGAAAGATGATAAGTAAATACTGCTCCAAAAGTAGGGTTTTCCGAGAAAAAGTAATCTGCACCTGTATTTCCTACGTTACTTCTTGGCACATACCATTTTGCAGTTCTAGGAGCAAATAATTTTCCTTTACGTTTTAAGTTTTCGGAATTCATTTCTCGTAATGCACTGTAATCATCAAGTATATAGAAACCTCTACCAAATGAGGCGGCAACTAGGTCATTTTCTCTTTTTTGAATTACTAAATCTCTAAAAGGGAGGGTTGGTGTTCCGGGAAGCTTTTGCCACTGAGCACCTGCATTTAAACTAATATAAACTCCAAATTCGGTTGCTGCAAAAAACAAGTTTTTGTTTACATGATCTTGAACAATTCTCCATACTAAAGTACGTTTTGGGAGGTTGCTGCTAATTGATGTCCATGTTTCTCCTAGATCGGCACTTTTGTAGATATAGGGGTTGAAGTCGCCTTCTTTGTGATTGTCTAAAACGACATACAGGGTGTTGGGATCATACAAATCTGCCTTGATATCGTTCACAAATGAACGATTTGGAAGCCCTAGTTTAGTTACTGGGACTTGTGACCATTGTGCTCCACCGTTTTGTGTAATTTGAATAAAACCATCATCTGTTCCAGCAAAAAGAACTCCCTCTTTTAAAGGTGATTCAGACAAAGAGGTAATGGTATTGTAATAGGACATTGCTCCAACATCCCACGGATTATCCCAACTTTGTTGGCGTCCCATAATAGGAAGCTTTATCCGTTCTTCATTTCGAGTTAAGTCTCCCGAAATGGGTTCCCAATCATCCCCACGACTTTCTGATTTCCATACTCGATAGGAAGCGAAGTAGAGTCTACTGGGGTTGTGTGGGCTGACCAATATGGGAGCATCCCAGTTGAAGCGCTCATAAGTTTCTCCTTCCCTAGCTTGTGGTTGAACTAGTACGGGTTCACCTGAAGTTAAATCTATTCGGTGTAAACCTCCAAGTTGTGTCTCCGCATAAATAATATCGTTATGAACTGGATCTGTAGCCGACTGATGCCCGTCTGCAAATAAGGTTTTGTACCAGTGCTTGTTTGCAATTCCCTCTCGTTCGTCTGTTGCTGATGGCCCTCCAACGGATCCATTGTCTTGGGTTCCACCAAAGATACTGTAAAAGGGTTCTGCGTTGTTTACAGCTACTTTGTAAAACTGTGTTAGCGGAAGATTTTTAATGTATCTCCAGTTTTTGGCTAAATCAAAACTTTCATAAATACCTGCATCTGTTCCAATCATGAGGTAGTTGGGGTCATCTTTTTTGAATATTATAGCATGGTTATCTGAGTGTTTTTTCTCTTCTTTTAATTGTACAAAGTTCTTACCACCATCTTCTGAAGTCAAAACCCTAACGTTCATAAGGTACAAACGATCAAACTTGTGTGGGCTTGCATAAAGTTCTTGATAGTAATGCGGCCCAGTTCCTCCAGAAACTGTCTCTGACATTTTGGACCATGAACTTCCGTTATCTTCTGATCGATAAACTCCACCTTTCCTTCTATCCAATTCAATTGCTGCATAGAGTACATTTGATTTTTGAGGAGAAATGGCTAAACCAATTTTCCCCATATTGGATTCTGGTAATCCACTGCTGAGTTTTTCCCAGCTTTCTCCGCCATCTGTAGAGCGATGAATTCCCGAACCAGGCCCTCCTCCCATGAAGGCGGCTACGGTTCGATGGCGATCCCAAGTAGCAGCATACAAAACTTGAGGATTGTTTGGATCAATAACTAAATCGGTAGCTCCTGTCCATTCTGAGTTTCCTAAAACACGTTTCCATGTTTTCCCTCCATTATTTGTTTTGTAAACACCTCGTTCTCCGCCTTTTTTCCAAAGAGGTCCCTGACTTACTACCCAAACTACATCTGAGTTGCCAGGATGAACGATAATTTTTGAAATATGTTCAGATTTTTTTAACCCCATGTTTTTCCATGAACCACCATTATTGGTACTTAGATAAACACCATCTCCATAGCCTACATGACGGCCTCCAACATTTTCTCCACTTCCTACCCAAACACGAGCGGGGTTGTTGGGATCAATGGTAATACAACCTGTCGAATAAGATACTTGATCATCAAAGATGGGAGCCCAAGTGGTTCCCGAATTTTCAGTTTTCCATACACCTCCTGATCCTACGGCCACATACCAGACGTTAACGTTTTCAGGATGAATGGCAATATCAGCGATTCTTCCAGATAAAAAAGCAGGACCTATGTTTCTAAATTTAAAGGCATCTAAAGAAATGGGATCTGATTTTTTTTGAGATGATTTTTTGCGTTGGGCTTCAACATTGAATCCATTCAATAATAATGTCAAACTAAATAATGCAATGATGTATTTCTTCATGGGAGGTTGTTATTAGATTGTTTTAATAAATATACAAAAAAACAAATTCTTTGATAATTCATTTTTTTAATTAATGAAGAAATTTTAGTTGGAAAATAATAATTTTTTAACCTTTTTTGAAAGCCAGAGAAGCGTAATCATGTTGGGGATTGCCATAAGTGCAAATGACAAATCAATGATTCCGATAACAAGATCAACTGATGCTATTGCAAAAAAAACAATACTTATGATGTAGATGTAATTGTACCAATTTCCCCAAGATCTTTTGGTTAAATAGCGCAAGCACTTTACCCCATAATAGGAATAAGTAAATAAACTTGAAACCCCGAAAACAAAAACCATTAACAGCAACAGTTCGTCACCAATTCCGTAAAAAAGTCTTTTGAAAGCTTCAAGGGTAAGTTCAATTCCATTCAACTGCCCAAGTTCTGTTGCTCCGCTGATAATGATTATTAACCCTGTAATTGAACAAACTAAAATGGTGTCCAATAAGGGGCCTAAAGAGGCAACTAATCCTTCGTCAATTGGATTTTTGGTGTTGGACTGACCGTGATACATGGGGGCATTACCTACGCCACTTTCATTAGAAAAAACAGCTCTTCTTACCCCAAGAATTACCAGCGCCCAAAAACTGCCATTTGCTGCTGCTTGAACCGAAAAAGCTTGATTGAATATTTTTTGAAAAGCTGGAATTATTGCCTCTGCATTTAGGGTAAGCATAATAATTCCCATACTGAAATACAAGCCTACCATTAACGGAACTAGTGTGGATGTTACGGTTACTATTTTTTTTAACCCTCCAAGAATTACAATTGCACTGAGAATTGCTAATACAATCCCAATGATTAGTTTCCAGTTTAATACTCCTAAATTTAAATATTGATTGGGTTCAATTACGGTTACTAAGGTTTGGGTCAATTGGTTTGCTGTAAAGGCAGGGAGTACTCCAAATAAACCTGCTATGGAAAACCAAACGGCAAAAGTTTTCCCATAACGGGGAACAGCAATTTTCATGTAGTACATTGGCCCTCCCAAGGGACTGCCGTCTTCTTCTTTTTCTCTAAAAAGAATCGCTAGTGTACAAGAATAAAATTTGATGATTGCTCCTAAAATTGCTGTAGCCCACATCCACACTAAAACTCCTGGACCTCCCATGTAAATTGCAATTGCTACTCCTGAAATATTTCCAAGTCCAACGGTTGATGCTAAAACAGCAGATAGGGCTTGAAATCTTGAAATTCCCTCACCTCCGTCTTTACTAAAAAGAAGTTTTGGGGCGCTTTTGATAAAAAATAAAGGTTTTGCTTTTGATTGAATAAGTAAAAAAACACCCCCACCGATTATGAGAAGGAACATAATTAACTCTATGGAACTGATTAATTCTTGAAGAAGCGTGTATAATAATTCCATGTTCTATAAAGATAAAAAAAAGCCAAGACTATAGTCTTGGCTTTAAAAGTATTGGTTTTTACCAGATGATCACGCGTTCTTCCAGTTTTAAGTACATCGAATCTCCTTCTTTCACATTGAATGTGGCGTAGAAGGCCTCCATATTTTTTAGTGGTTGCATTGCTCTTTGAATCCCTGGAGAGTGCGGATCTGTTCGTACTTGATTTTTAAGTGCTTCTTCTCTAGTTTTGGTTCTCCAGACAGTTCCCCAAGAAAGGAAAAAGCGTTCTTCTGGAGAAAACCCTTCTATTGGTTCGGGTTTTCCATGTTTTTTAAAGTGTAATTTTAAAGCATCAAAAGAAGCATTGATACCTCCTAAATCACCTATGTTTTCACCCAGTGTAAATTTTCCATTGATAAAAATATCGGGGAGTACCTCTAAAGTGCTGTATTGATCTGCTAATTTTTCTCCAAGGTTGTTGAATTCAGTCAAATCTTCATCTGACCACCAGTTCACTAAGTTACCTTCTGCATCGAAATCGGCACCACTATCGTCAAATCCATGAGAGATTTCGTGGCCAATAATCCCGCCAATAGCTCCGTAATTAATAGCAGCATCTGCTTTAAAATCAAAGAAAGGGGGTTGTAAAATTGCAGCAGGAAAAACGATCTCATTGTAGGTCGGGTTGTAGTATGCATTTACTGTTTGAGGGGACATAAACCATTTGGTTTTATCTACGGGTTTTTTTAGGTCTTCAAGATCTTTCATAAAAGAGAAGCGAGCAATATTGAGCACTGCCCCTAGATAAGTAACATTCCCTTCAAAATCTTTTAAGGATAATTTTTGATAGTTTTCCCATTGATCTGGATATCCAACTTTAACTGTTGTTTTTTTGAGTTTTTCGATGGCTTTACTTTTTGTTGAGGCATCCATCCATTCCAAATTATTGATTCGAGTTTCGTAAGCTTCAATTAAATTGCTTACCAATTCTTTCATTTTTTCTTTGGCTTGGGGAGGGAATTTTTCTGCAACATAGAGCTTCCCTAAAGGTTGACCTAAACTCCCGTTTACTATTCTCAAAGCTATTTTTTCTAATGGTTCTTGAGCTTTAGCACCTCTTAGTATTTTGTAATAAAAGTCCCAATTGGCTTTATCCATTTCTGTTGTAAGTCTACTAGCAAATCGATCTACTAAAGACCACTTCAAATATGTTTTCCAATCTTGAATACTGTTATTTTTTAACAATTTATCCAATGAGTTGAAATATACTTGATCGGTAATTATTATATCTAGATCTAAACCCTCTGCTCCAATTCCATTGAAATAAGAAGACCAGTTGATTGCTGGAATTAAAAGCTGTAAACCTTCTATTGAAATTGGATTGTAACGTTTTGCTGGATCACGACGTTCTACCTTATCCATTCGAGCAGCTGCCATTTGTGTTTCCATAGCGACTACGGTTGATGCCAGTTCAGTTGTTTTTTCTAGATCTAAAAAGTCAAACATACGAGCTACGTGCGCCTCATATTGTTCCATTATTTTTTTTGAGTCATCATCGTCGGTGAGGTAATAATCTCTTTCGATCCCCAAAGCACCAGGATACATGTGTGGAGCATTTGTGTTACTGTCTTTAGCGTCAGAAGAAACATAAAACCCTAAAACACCTCCTCCTCCTATAGGTTCAGTGTGGATCAAATAGTTTTGAATACCTTCTAAAGAACTAATTTCATCAATTTTTTTAAGATAAGGCTTCAGAGGATGAATTCCTTCAGTATTTCTTTTTACAGTGTCGTTTATCAACTTAAAAAACATTACTGCTTTTGCTTCGTCGGAACTTTCATCAAGTTTAGTTTTTGAAGCTTTTTTTAATAAAGCAAGAACATCCTCATCTGTTTTTTTTCGCACTTCGTAGGCACTACCCCAACGAATTTTATCGTCAGGAATCTTTGTGTTGGTCATCCATGTTCCGTTGACGTAGTTGTAGAAATTATCTTGAGGACGTACGGTGGGATCCAATAACGAAATGTCAATTCCGGAGGATTTTTCTGCGGTATCATTACACTCAACAACCAATAGCGCAGTTAGGGTAAGCACAAGAATGGAAAATTTAGTCTTCATAATTAGAATTTTAAAATTTGTAAATGTACTTTTTTTTGAAGTTTAATATTTACAATATACAACTATTCTTTTGCTACGATTAAGGTTGCTTTAGTTCCTGTAGCTAGGTTCCATTGGTTAGCCATAAGCAACATCCCTTTATTATCATACACTCTGATTTCAGCTGTATTAGGTCCAGATTCACCTTGATTAAGGGCTACAAAATCAATTTTGTTGAAGCCTGAAATTAAATCAACCTTTAGCCGTTTGAATCTTTCTTGAAGCAGAACATTGGCTTCAACTACTCGATCGTTAAATAGTATTTTTACCCGATCTCCATCTGCTGCTTCGTGATCTCTAAAGATTACCTGAACATAGGGGGCATTGCTTTTAAAATCTCCCAAATATTGATCGACTTTAAAATCATTTGGATTTTTTTCTTTTTCAGGGGATCGTAGCTTGTTGAGATAGAATTCACCCGGATCTATAAATGTTTCTTGTTCACCCATTTCAATTTTTGGGCGATCAAAGTATTCATTTTTATTGTTAGGGTCTGGAGTGTTTTTAAAAAAATCTTTTTTCAAATAATCAGGGAGATAGTTTGGGTTTTCTTTGGGTGATAAAAGAAATTCTATGTTTCCTTCGGTTTCAAATGTTTGGGGCTTAACCTCAAAACCCTGACCTAATAGAGTAAAGACACTAAAAAAAAGTGAGATTAAAAAGTTAAAAAATTTGCAATCGAGTTTCATCCCTCAAACCTAAGGAATATCTTCTTTTTTTAAAAAGGTTTAACAGGGATTTAATTGTCATTTGAATAATAGTCATTGAGAAATTTATTTAATTCTTTTTCGGTTTTCAAAATTAGATCTCTGGGATTGACATTTTTGTAAAGTTGATTCATCAACCGAACAAAAGCAGGCAGCATAAATAACTCCGTAGGTTTTCAAAAATTTATTATTTTTTAGTTGGGCTAAATAAAATGGATTCAGTGGATGTGCAAATTCAACTTTTGATGCATTGGTCAAATAGATCCAGGGGTGTGTTTATTTAAAAGATTGGATAAAATTCAAATCTTTTTTACTAATTCCAAGCTTATATAACTCGATGCTTTGGCGAAAACATATCTCTTTATGAATTAGTGTACAATGAAACGTTTCTAAAAGCAGCTTTGATCTCTTTAATTTTAAAAAGATTTGGGCTAGGTTTTCATTAGAGTTTAATTTACAATGCCTAAAGGCGCAGTTTTTTTCCATCTTCTGAGGGTAAAATCATGAAACTGTTGTGGGGCGCCTTCTAGAGCGAAGGCGGTTCCTGAGAGAAGCGTTACTGCACTCCAAAAACAACCTTCGTCACATTTGATTTAGGGGTAAACCTTGCTGTAAGCATTCTACAATTTGGTTTACCATGATCCCGTCCATACCTCCGTGACCGCTATTTTGAGTCTTTTGATTGATTCGTTTAAAAAGAGGAGGATCATATTTTTCATAGAGGAGTTCCAATGATTCTCCTTGAATCCATTTATGATGGTTTTTGGCAACTCCTTCAAATCCTCTTTATAATGTTACTCGGATTGAAAAACCTGCAAGAATGCCTTTGGTTCCCTGAATAAGGTTGTGAAGCGTGATGGGCCTTGGACTGGTTTTGTCCCATTGAATCATTATGGTTCTTCCCAAAAGGGTTTTGATGATTGAGGTGTTTAGGTCTCCATTTTGGTAATCCAGTTGGTTCTATTTATGATTGGTGGTGTAGTTTTTTTGGCATAAAATTTTCTACCCATCGCAGTAGTAGAATAGGAAATAATGCTTTTAAAATCATCATCTGTACGAGTAATATTCATGTATTGAGCAACGGGTCCAGGCCCTTGGTGAGGGTAGAGGTTCCCTCTTCCCTTGGCATAATGATGGGTTCTCCAAGATCCTGTTCTGTGTTCTTGTTCTTCCATATGAAAACGAATTCATGAATGTATGCTGCCTCTAGGTGTAATAGATCTCCAATTACTCCTTGACGGCAAATGTTGAGGTACATCAATTCGGATCTTCCATAATTGACATTTTCCATCATCATGCAGTGCTTTTGGGTTTCTTCTGGGGGACGGACAATTTTCCACATTGCATCTAATGAAGTTGCAATAGGTATCTCAACAAAGGCATGAGCGCCACTTTTCATGGCTACGATAACCATAGGTGCATTATTCCCCCAATTTGTCGCATCAAAAACTACATTGGGTTTTATTTCTTTTTAGTATGATTTTCCAAATGTTTTCACCTCCAAAATAAGTTGTAATATTTTGATACCGTTGACCTTTTCCAATATCGGATGCGATTTTATTCTAATGTATTACATTATCTTCATAGAGGTCACTAATGGCAACTACTTCAGTGTTGTTTTGGGATGCTAAAACCTTAAGATGGTCTCCTCCTCGAGCTCCAACACGAATGAAAGCAGACCTTAAATCCCGAATTTTGGATGCTGCAAAGCTCCCACGTAAATTCCATTTGAAGCTGTTTTTGGGCTTACACAATTTTCTAATAATAAGATTGAGGTTATTGCAGCAGTCGACAGGGATTAGGTTTTTAAGAAGGATCTGCGATTAAACTTTTTCATGGGACTTGTTTTTACTATCAGAAAGGTATATATTTTTTTTGTGTGAAGTTAACCTTTGGTTAAAGGCACTCGTTTTTTTCAATTATTTTTTTATCTTGGAAATAATAAACCAGAATAAGTTTGTTTAATTCTATTATATCTCAAGCTCCATTAGGAAAGACTCTTGTTGAGTCTCCCAAAAAATTATAGTGCATTTGATGTTTTTGTGGTTTTTTAATCTTGTGGAAGTGATACTAAAAAGATTTTCAGATGAATACCTCTTTACTAGTAATGGCGGCTGGCATGTCTTCACGCATGAAAGCTTCTTCATCGGATCAAATTGAAGACAAAAAAATAAATCAAGCAAACACCCGGTCAAAAGGACTTATCGAAATCGGAGAGGATTCAAAACCGTTGCTTTATTATTTGTTGTTAAATGCACAGCAAGCAGGTTACAAAACAATTTATCTTATCACAGGAAAAGACTCTTCTCCTTTTCGATTGAGTATAAAAAACTTTTCTAGCTTGGATCATCTTCAGATAAACTATGTAACTCAACATACTCCTTCAACCAGAATAAAACCCTGGGGTACGGCAGATGCTGTTTACCAAGCTTTAGAACAGTTTCCCAATCTAAAGAAGGAGTATTTTTCTGTCTGCAACAGTGATAATTTTTATTCTATTAATGCATTTCGAAAGATAAAAGAAGTTGAAGGAGGAGGAGGTATGATTGCTTATGATTTGAATTTCCTAAAATTTAATAAAAAGAAAATAGCGGGTTTTGCTCTCCTTGTTTTTGATTCAAATTTTAGGCTTCAGAAAATTATTGAAAAACCAAACCTTAATGATTTTAAAAAGCAAATAAATTCAGAAGGATGTTTGTATATTAGTATGAATCTTTATAGTTTCAATGGAGGTCATTTCTATTCTTTTTTGAAAGACTGTCCTGTGAACCCAATTCGCAATGAAAAAGAACTCCCAACAGCCATCTTAAATATGGTTCTTGCAAAACCTGGATCGGTTGTTGGAATACCTCTGCAAGAGCATGTTCCCGATTTGACCGTTAAAGGAGACATAGAGTATTTTGAAAACCACTTGAAGGATCTGAATTTTTTGCACTAACCAACTATTTTTTTCATACATTGAATAATTAATTGACAACTATGACACTTTCAACTTTAGACTGGGGAATCATTATTTTATTTTTTGCACTTACGCTTGTTATTGGACTTGTTGTGTCCAAAAAAGCGGGTACGAGTAGCACTGAATTTTTCTTATCGGGAAGAAACATGCCTTGGTGGCTTTTAGGGATTTCGATGGTAGCAACTACATTCTCTGCTGACACCCCAAATTTAGTCACTGATATCGTAAGAAAAAACGGAGTTTCTGGTAATTGGGTTTGGTGGGCTTTTTTACTAACTGGTATGTTAACCGTTTTTGTGTATGCAAAATTGTGGCGAAAATCTGGAGTTGTAACCGATTTGGAGTTTTATGAATTGCGATACAGCGGAAAAGGAGCTGCTTTTTTAAGAGGGTTCAGAGCTTTATATTTGGGAGTCTTCTTTAATATTATGATTATGGCTTCGGTTTGTTTAGCAGCAATAAAAATAGGAAGTGTTCTTCTGGGATTTACTGCTGTTGAGACTCTAGTAATTGCTTCTACAATCACTGTATTGTATAGTTCTTTAGGTGGATTAAAAGGAGTTGTAATTACTGACTTTTTTCAATTTATTTTAGCCATGGGAGCAACCTTTTGGGCTACATATTACATAATAGATCTTCCCCAAATAGGAAGTTTGGAAAACCTTTTGACACATCCCAATGTGACTCCAAAATTAGATTTTATTCCCGACTTCCAACAGCGTGAGGTCTTCATAACGTTATTTATTCTTCCTATCGCTATTCAGTGGTGGAGTGTTTGGTATCCTGGAGCAGAACCAGGTGGTGGGGGTTACATTGCTCAGAGAATGTTGTCGGCTAAGGATGAAAAAAATGCAGTTTGGGCAACTTTATTGTTCAATTTTGCTCATTATGCTTTGCGTCCATGGCCATGGATTATTATCGCTCTTGCGAGTTTGATAGTCTTCCCTAATATAGAAGCGATTCAACTTGCTTTTCCTGATATTGATCCTAGCATTGTAAAAGATGATTTAGCCTATCCCGCTATGATGACTTTCCTACCTGCGGGATTAATTGGCCTTATTGTTGCTTCATTGATTGCTGCTTTTATGTCAACAATTTCATCTCATTTAAACTGGGGATCATCATATATAGTTTATGATTTTTACAAACGTTTTGTTAAGCCAGAGGCTTCAGAAAAAGAATTGGTAAGTGTTGGTAGATGGAGTACCTTAATTTTGATGATTGCTTCGGCACTTTTTGCTTTACTTCTAAGCAATGCCTTAGAGGCTTTTCAAATTTTGTTACAAATTGGAGCAGGAACAGGTTTGCTGTTCATAATGCGTTGGTTTTGGTATCGGATCAATGCTTACAGTGAAATAACAGCAATGACTGTTTCTTTTATTCTTGCACTTTATTTTAAACTCATACACGTCAAATTAGGTTTTGACCCAATTGCTAATGACATTCAGTTGGTTTTAGGGGTTGCATTAACGACCCTTGCATGGGTAGTTGTAACCTTATTAACTTCTCCTTCAGATAAAATAACTTTAAATAATTTTTATAAAATCATACAACCCGGTGGTCGTGGTTGGAGTAAAGTTGTTTCTGATGCTAAAGAGGATGGAATAGATTTGATTACGGATAAGAAAGCTTGGAATGTGCCTATAGGTATTTTATGTATGCTGGTAGGTTCTGTAGGAATTTATGGCGCTTTGTTTAGCACTGGTTATTTTATTTATGGAGAAGTCAAAGCGGGATTATTTTTACTTTTGGTAACCGTATTTGCTTTTCTGGCGCTTCGTAATTTGATGAAAAAGTTGATGTTTTCCAACTAGTATTTATTATTGATAAATCCGAACGTAATCAATTATGAATTCTTGAGGGAAAATCATGTCATCAACTTCTGGTCCCCCAAAATTGCCACCTATGGCTAAATTCAACAAAAGATAAAAGGGTTGATCAAAGGGCCATTCTTCTTTACTTTTATCTCTGGGAATGAAGGTATAGACACTTTTTTCGTCAACAAAAAACTTAATTTGATATTGTGTCCAATCTGCTGCATAGGTATGAAACCCTTCTTCAATATTTGAGATCTCGGTTATTTTAGTATTGATGGTATTTCCATGACTTGCTTGGGTGTGCAAGGAGGTGAAAATTTCTTCAGGTTTTTTACCGACGTATTCCAAAACATCTATTTCACCGCAAAGAGGCCAGCCCACTTCCGATATGGTATTACCCAACATCCAAAATGCTGGCCAAACCCCTTGTCCAGCAGGGAGCTTTGCACGAACTTCAAAACGACCGTGTTGGTATTCTATTTTTCCTTTTGTAGTTATTCTTGTTGAGGTGTAAATCTTGTGTTCCAAGCGTGCTTGAATCACGAGATTGCCATTTCTTATCAAATGATTACTGTCCGTATAAATTTGGCGCTCATTGTTTCCCCAACCACATAATTCGGGGCATCCATCTCCAGTTTTGTAACTCCAGTAATTGAGATCTAATGTTGGTTTATCAAATTCATCAGACCAGACGAGTTTTCGTTTATTTTTTTGTGCTTGAAGAATAGTAAAGAAAATTAACAGCAAAAAAAAGAGCGCTTTTTGGAGCATTGGTATTTACTTAAGGATAAACTCAGCTTTTCTTATTGTGTTTGAATCACTACCGATAAAGACATTAAATTTTCCAGTTTCAGCTTCCCAAATATTTTGTGCACTGTAAAATTCTAACATTTTTTTGGTAATGGTAAAACGGATCTTCTTGGATTCACCTGCTTTAAGGTTTACCAATTCAAATCCCTTCAATTCTCTTACGGGTCGAACAGCACTTGCAAATGGATCTTGAAGATACAATTGAACAACTTCTTTACCTTCAACTTTTCCTGAATTGGAAAGAATAATTGATGCTTCAATTGAAGTTCCTTCGCTAATTTCAGAAGTACTTAACTCAATATCGGAGTAGCTGAATTTGGTATAACTAAGACCGTACCCAAACGGATAAAGAGGGGTGTTTTCTTCATCGATATAATGTGACCAAAAAACGCTTCCTTGATCTTCACCATCAGCTCCAGGTCTACCGGTACTTTTGTGATTGTAATACAAGGGCATTTGACCAACATTTCTGGGAAAACTCATAGGTAGCTTTCCACTGGGGTTGTATTCTCCGTAAATTACCTGTGCAATTGCATTTCCACTTTGAGTCCCCAAATGCCATACCTCTAGTATGCTTGGGAGATTTTGCTCTGCCCAATTCAAGATCAAAGGTCTTCCGTTCATCAATACCAATACAATGTTTTGATTTACCGCAAAAATTTCTTCCAGTAATTCTTGTTGAAGTCCAGGAAGATCAAGATTTGCTCTACTTCTTGCCTCACCTGACTGAAATCCGTATTCTCCTAGAACCATAAGAACAACATCAGCTTCAGTAGCAGCTTTTTTTGCAGCTTCAAATCCAGTTCTATCTGTTTCATTTATGATTACCTCTTCATGAAATCCAGAAGGAATCTTGTTGACAAGCCTTACTCCTTGATCATGGGTTATTTTATTGCCTTTAAAAGCTTGTAATCCCTCCAAGACCGATACAGCAGAGTTGTTCTCTGCAGCGATTCTCCAATTACCCAGTGGGCTATTTTTATCTGCAGCTAAAGGTCCAATTAAAGCAATTTTTTGTCCCTCTTTTTTTAGGGGTAGTGTTTGCTTTTCGTTTTTGAGTAAAACGATCGACTTTTTTGCCATATCCAATGCTCCATCGAGTATTTCTTTGGATCCAGTAATTTCTTTTTCTCTCTTTTTGTCAAGGTATCTGTAGGGGTCATCAAATAATCCCAATTCAAATTTTACTCGAAGAATTCTTCGAACTGCGTCATCAATTTGATCTTGAGTTACTTTTCCTTCCGCGAGTAGGTTTTCAATCTCATTAAAGTAGATGTAGGATTCCATGTCCATATCTGAACCTCCGTTTAGAGCCAATTCACCTGCGTGTTTTCTGTCTTTGGCATATCCATGATCTATCATTTCTCTGAGAGATCCCCAATCAGAAACTACAAAACCGTTAAAATTCCAATCACCTTTTAGGATTTTTCTTTGCAAATAAGCGTCTGCAGTTGCAGGAACACCGTTGAGGTCATTGAATGAATTCATAAACGTTTTTATGCCTGCATCTACTGCGGCTTTGAATGGAGGAAGGATTACATTGTGAAGGGTGTTAAGCCCTACGTCAACAGTATTATAATCTCTTCCTGCCTCAGAAAAACCGTAGCCAGCAAAGTGTTTAGCGCAAGCAGCTACTGTATGGGGCGAATCTAAATCGGTTCCCTGAAAACCTTGAACCCGAGCTACAGCAATCTGACTTCCCAAAAAGGGATCTTCTCCTGCTCCCTCCATAACTCTCCCCCAACGAGCATCTCTTGTGATATCGACCATTGGAGCAAAGGTCCAGTTAATCCCTGCAGCAGAAGCTTCTTTTGCGCCTAAAGCAGCTGAGTGTTTGATTGCTTTTAAATCCCAACTGGCAGACTCTGCAAGCGGAATTGGACTTATTGTTTTGTATCCGTGGATCAAATCGAAACCTACAATCAAGGGTATCCCTAATCTTGATTTTTCAATGGCTATTTGTTGTACCTCACGTACTTCCTTGACCCCTCTAACGTTTAACATCGAACCCACATATCCTTGTGCTAAGTGATCGTATTTAGCTTTTGCGTCACCGCCTTTGGGAACGGGACCGGTTACGTTCCAAAACCCATTGTATTGATTCATTTGACCGATCTTTTCTTTTAAGGTCATCTTCTTTAACAGGTTATCTACTTTAGTTTCAATAGTAGCATTTGAAGTTTGTTGTCCATTTGAAATGTAACTTACAGAGATTAGTATGAGGAAAAATATTTTCTTAAACATAGTATTTTAATTAGGATCGTATTTATTGATAAACTCGGATGTAATCTATTTCTAAGGCAGAGGACGTAAAATTTGGGTCAATATTATTATCTGTAAAGTTTCCACCCATTGCAACATTTAGAATGATAAAAAAGTATTTATTGAATGGAGTATTAGGGTCATAGCTTACTTCATGATGCTTTACATCATCCACAAAAAATTGAATTGAAGTACTGGTCCAAATCATTTTATAAACATGAAATTCAGAAGATTCATTTTCTATGATTTGATCCCCTCTTCGGTAATAATTATCTCCATTAGTATTTGCTCTGTGAACCGTAGATGAAACCAAACCTGGTTCACCATCGCCGTGTTCTACAAGATCAATTTCACCACAAGAGGGCCAACCTATAGTATCAATATTGGCTCCTAAGAACCAAAGAGCAGGCCATGTACCCTGACCTTTAGGTAGCTTTGCTCTGATTTCTACCTTCCCATAACTAAATTCAAAAAGCCTTTGTGTTGTCATTCGGGCTGAGGTATATTCTTTGGAAAGATAATTTTCTTTTTTTGCAGTTATCTTAAGCACACCATCTTCAACAATAGAGTTATCTCTTCGATCGGTATAGTATTGAACTTCCTCGTTCCACCAACTTCCATTATTAGGAGGAATGGTTTCATGGTTCCAGTTTTTTACACAAGGTGCACCGTCTTCCTCAAATTCTTCTGCCCAGACAAGAGTAGTCCTATCTCCGTTGGGATTTGCATTTTCTATTCGTCCTCCACAACTCTCTTCAGGAACAACTGTTTGAGGTAAATCTATGTTAATAAGCGAAGGATTGTCTCCACTACTTGAACATGAAAAGCTTATTGCTGTTAAAAAGAGCATGAATTTCTTTATCATGATATTTTTTTCACGTTGCAAATGTAATGATAAAGTCAGTTTTTTTAGCCTCTTCATTTTTTTCTATATGTTTTGTCTTTTCTAAACAAATTTACCCACGAATAATGTCTTTTATAACATCCCTAGCGGTCATCAATTTTATTTTATGTACAGAATCATTAACATCGTTGTTTTCAATTTTTTTATTGAGAACTTCAATAAGCTCTGCAAGTGTATTTTCTTTGTTCATTTCTTTAATTTAAAATTCCATTGGTACTTCTATGAGAAGGATTTTTGATTTATTTTCTGTTTCAATGGTTA
The DNA here is from genome assembly GCA_913020155.1 of uncultured Flavobacteriales bacterium. Taxonomy (GTDB): domain Bacteria; phylum Bacteroidota; class Bacteroidia; order Flavobacteriales; family Flavobacteriaceae; genus Arcticimaribacter. The sequence goes on along the minus strand of CAJWBA010000001.1, from coordinate 138,213 downwards.
CAGATTCGGTTTTCCAGACTCCAAGAGCATCTCTTTTTTGAAGTTTTTTTGAATCAACTAAAGCACCTCCTTCAATCACAAAAATATAGACGCCGTTACTCTTATCTTTCAAATGATAAATATGCTCTTTATCATTTGTAAAATCACCCATATGCAACCATGCATTTTGATGTATCCATACACCTTGATCATCTGCATTAGGCGATAGTATTTGATAAAATTCATCCTCTTTTTTTAAATTCCTGAGAGATAATTGATCGTATCGAGGATTAATACCTTTTTTTTTAGGGAAAACCCATAATTGAAGCAAGTTGATGGGTTTATCAGTATTCTTGTTGTATTCACTGTGCTCAATACCTGTTCCAGCACTCAGAACTTGAATATCCCCTTCTTTAATTACTTCGGAATAACCCATGTTGTCTTTGTGTTCTAGATCTCCTTTTAACGGGATTGTAATGATTTCCATATTATTATGTGGATGTGTCTCAAAGCCCATTCCTGCCGCAATGGTGTCGTCGTTGAGCACTCGTAATGCTCCAAAGTTCATTTTATGAGGATCATAGAAATTAGCAAAACTAAATGAATGATTCGCTTTTAGCCAACCATGATTTTGATTCCCTCTTGTAGCAGCTGGATGATGAATTGTTTTCATATTTTTTGATTTACACTCAAAACATTTGTAAGTACAAATATAATTTTCAATTAAAAATAAATCAATGTTATTTCTTAGATTTTTTAGGTTGGTCCTTTTTTAATTTAATTGCTTGTTGGAGGAGTTCATTTTTTTGATCAATAACTTTTTTTAGCTTTCGAACATAGGCCTCATTTTTTTTTTGTTGCTCAATTTTCTTGTTAGCTTCTGCAGACATTGTTTTATAATCACGGTAACTTTTTACGATTAGTCCCACTACTATGGTACTTGCTATAAGAATAATCAACCATTCCTCACTATCATTTAAGTACATATGATATTTTTTTAATTAACTGTGTTCTTAGTGTTTAAATTTTTTACTCCACCAATAAATGGCCAAACTACAAAGAACAATACCAACAACTAAATAGGGCGTGTCTGTAAAGCTCAACATAAAGTGCACATACGCGACTTCTGCTAAGCAAACTAAACCAAGTACGAATAAGAGTATAATTACGAATTTCACTTTAAATTTTGTTTTTTATTTTCCTTTCAAGTTACAAAAATCTATTTCACTTTTTTTGAATATATTTAGAGTAAAAATTATGCACTTTTTACTTTATACTTTTGTTATACCCTTATTATTTCAAACTTCTAATTTCGAGGGAAAATGGGTAACTGTTGATGATGAAACAGGGATCGAAAAGTCCATCATTACTCTTTATGTTCAAAACTATAAATTGTATGGAAAAATTGATACGCTTTTATTAGAAGAGGATAAAGGTCAGACTTGCACTAATTGCAAAGGTTCCGAAAAAAACATGCCCATCGAAGGTTTACTTATTCTAAAAGGGTTGATAAAAGACGGAAATAGTTGGACTGGTGGTTCCATTTTGGACCCTGCCAATGGGAAAGAATATGACTGTACATTAACTTTAAGCGGCACCACAAAATTAAAGGTGCGTGGTTTTATCGGTTTTTCTTTCTTGGGGAGAACTCAAATATGGAAACGTTTAGAATAACAACATGTAAACTTTTGTTATTCACCCGTATACCTAAGTTAAGTATTTACTTAATAAAAAAACCCTCAAGTGACAACTTGAGGGTTTTAAACTTACCATGATTGTGATAAGAAAGGTTTTGTAATTAGAGCTTACTCAGCTTTAACGATAGCTTTGAAATTTGTATCAACTCCAATTCCAACAGCAGCAAGACTTCCAGCAATAGCCGGAGTATTGATTTTTGTATCTAAGTCTTGTGCTCCAGCAGTAGCAGCATCGATATCGTCAATGTCTACATCAAATGTGTATGTTACGTTTCCTATACTGGCACTTGCTCTTGAAGCAATAGATAAATCAACCATAGCCATCATTGAGAATAAATCATTTGATTTAACTTCAGCTTCAGAAGAAACTGTTGTCGTAGATCCTGCAGTTGCAGCAACATAAGTACCAGTCAATTTATTACCATCTATAGCAACAGTGTAATCACCAGCTAATGGAATTTCAGTCGCTGAAGATAAGTCTATAGATGCAAGTGCAGCGTTAGTTGAAATATCAATATTCCCTAAAAATTTAAGAGCTGAAGGAGCAAATGATGCAAGCTTTAAGTTGTTTGTTACAACAAGGTCAGAAGCGTCACTACCACTTATGTGATCGTGTCCAATAGTTGCTGAAACTAGTGCGTCACAGTTATTTAATGTGAAGTCTCTAATCTCACCAGCAGTTGAAAGTGAAGTTAATGCAGCTGCACCATTAATAGTAACTACGTCGTAGTCTCCATCAAGAATATTTACAGTTGTTAAAGCAGCACCGCCTATGACAATTGTATTAGTAACTGTACTGATGAAAGGGGCTGCACCTTGAGCACCACCGATAGTGAAGTTTGTCATTGTCGTATAGCCAGATACATCTAAATCAGTTTTAGTATTTTGTTTAAACACTTTAAGTGTTAATACAGCTGGCAAGGTCATACTTGCTTGTTCTGTAGATGCAAAATGAGCAGTTGTAGCAGAAGTATAAGTTACATTACTTGAGACAACTAGTTTTTGAGTATCAACAGTTACAGCACGTGCAAACACCAATGTACCAGATACATTTGAGCTAAGAGCAGAAAGATCTAATACTGCAGCACCTATAGATGTGTTACCACCAAACTGAGTTACTAGCGGAAAATGAGCTTCAGCGTAGCTTCCAACTTCTACTGTTCCACCTACGGTTGTTAGTGAGCTACCAAAAAATGTAGTTTGTGAAGCACCACCACTCACTTCTAAGTTTCCACCTACTGATGTTGATGTAAGGTTTATCACAGCATTTAAAGCAGTAGCAATTACTACATCACCAGCTTGAGCTTTTCCAGTACCAATTGTAATGGCTGTGGCTTTGGGTGCTGTTAAATCACTTACAAGTGCTTTACCTGTAACTACAGATGTAGCTTTCTTTAACCATAATTCATTAGTAGCAGAACCTATAGTAGATATTGAAGTAATATTAGCACTTGTTGGGAAACTAACAGAAGTGTGATCGGTTCCTATAGCAATTACACCTGCAGATGCTAGTAAAGGGTAGTCAATTGCTCCAGTGTGTGTTTCAGTCACATTTCCTGAAATAGTAGTCAGTGTATCATGTCCAAACGCACCACCACTAATTTCCATTGTTTTATCAATAAACGCTAAATTATTAAAATTGATCACAGAAGAAGCGCTGTGAGTAAGAGCAAGTCCAGCTCCACCTTCAACTCCCAAGATTGTGGCAATTTTACCAGTAACTGCGTTTATTCTAGCTGTTACCGTAGCATCTAAATTCGCAAAAGTAGATACAACAGTAACGCTTCCGTTAACAATAACATTAGGAGCGTCTGTTGCAGTACTTACAAGAGATTCAGCATACTGAAGCGTTGCTTCATTACTAATTGTAATACTTTGATTGATTACAGCACTTGCTGCAAGTAATTCTTTTACATCAGTTTGAACAGTTGCAAGTGCATCAGAAACTGCATCCAAATCTGCTTCAGTCGCAACATCAGCCAGAGCAGCTTCAATTAAATCGATGTCTGCTTGGATTGCAGCAACGTCAAGCGCTGTTGCCAAACCGTTAACTGTTTGACTAAGAGTAGCAATGTCGTCAGACACAGTTTTAAGACCAGCTACATCAGTAGCAAGGTTAGTCACTAATGTAGTAAGTTCTTTGAACTGTGAGTCATAGTCTTGACAGCCTACTATCGTTAGTGCAGCCGCCAAAAGAGTTAATAAACCTTTTTTCATTTTGATAAAAATTAAATTAAAATTAATAATGCTTTTGTTTTTTAGATTAACATTTAGTTGCAAATATAGAGATATAATTGAACTTTCAAATAGTTTTGAAAAAAAAATAAAGATTTTATTTCAATAAATTACTTCAATTTTGGGGAAGAAGACTAAATTTTTAGAATATCAAATGATCTATTATTAAAATCTTTTAGAAAAAAACCTCTACTTATTTATTTAAGTAGAGGTTTAAAGATTTACAACTCTTTATTAAATAGTAAAGGCTATAACGATAGATTTCTCAAAAGTAATAAATACAAACACTAATTACACCAATTAATGACTTAAATTTATTAACACTTTCTGTTAATTAAGTTTTATTTTGTTTTTTAAAACGAACAACAAGTCAGCAACACCTTTTTGAATAGCCTTTATTTCTCCTTTATAATTATTTACAGATATTACGAAAGTGTAGTGCTTGTCACTACTTGATATTAAATAGCCGGCCAACAAATGATTATTTTTCATACTTCCTGTTTTTGCATACACAAAAGACATATTATAACTTGGAGCATACATATACAAAGTTCCTTCCAGATTTGCCTGTGGAAAATAGTCTTTGATTTTTGGACTACTAACGGATTCATAGATTTTATTGAGGATCTCAATCAGGACTTTGTGGGTTAAAAGGTTATTTCTAGATAAACCTGACCCATCAACCTGTTCAATGTTTTCGTACATCATTTTATTCTGTTGATGTAGTAATTCTATTCCCAAATCTGTTTCAAGCTCCCATTGTATCGTTCCAGAAAGCATTAACATTAAAGATTCTGCAATTAAATTATCACTGTCTTCAACGATTGCTTTGTAAACTTTTTGAGCTGAGACTTTTAAGGTTTTGAAATTAGAATGAATGACATCATTTTTTTTTGCAATATAAACAGGAGAACTGAGCGTATTTCTCAAAACCTCGATAACTAGAGAATCTGAGGGAATGAATGGGATGTATATTGAGTCTGCTTGATGTCGATTTAGTTTGTAAATATGATCATTAGTCCTAAATTCATAATGATCTTTTTTAAGTGTGTGTTTTAAAGTATTTTCAAAAAATGAGGGGTTGAAACGGAGCTTCTCAGAATTTGGATTTGAAATAATCTGAACAACATTTCCATAAACTGGGAAACTTGACTTCTTTGCAGAGAAATAATAAGCCTGGTCATCCCAAGCCCAGCCTAAACCTAGAGGTTTTGATGCCATGGGTCTGTTGACATAAAATAAAGAGTCTTTTTGCTGGTTTAAAAAAGCAGTAACGATAGTGTCATTGTATGTAGGGTGATTAAATAAAGGATATCCAGAGGACCAAAAATAAAACCGTTTTTTTTCTTTTACATAATGTAATGCTGGAAGGGAATCTCCAAACTTTTGAATTCCGCCATATACAGTTATGAGTTTAACTAAAGAAGCGGGAAGAATTCTTTTTTCAGAATCGATGGCAACGAGTTCTTTTTTTTTCTCAAGGTCCATTAGTGTTACCCCAACCTGAGCACCATTAAAGGACGATTCACTTTTGATAATTCTCAAAAGTTTGCGTTCAAGTTTATTTTGAGCGTTTGAGTAAAACAGATTAAAAAACAAACAGCTTAAAACAAAAATAATTCTCATGGGGTGATAACTAGATTTTATAAAGAAGTTTGAGATTAGGATTTTTAATTTTGCCCATAATATGAGTTTTCCCCGTGTTTTCGATAATAGTGTTTATCAATCAGTGGTTTTTTGATATTTCCGATATTAGGATTAATACTCTTAGTTATGAAAGCCATTTTGCAAATTTCTTCTAAAACAACACTATTGTAAATACTTTCAATTTCATTTTCACCCCAAGTAAATGGACCATGAGATCCAACTAAACACATTTGAACTTCTGAAGGATCTAAATTGTTGTCAGAAAAATGATTTACTATTTGGACTCCGGTGTTATGTTCATAGTCCCCTTCAATCAAATAATCTTCCATTGGTTGGGTACAAGGAATTTCTTCAGTGAGATGGTCAGCATGGGTTGTTCCATAAATTGGGACTGAAATTAAAGACTGTGACCAACCAACAGCGTAACAAGAATGAGTGTGACAAATACTATTAATTTGACTCCACTTATTGTATAAATAAAGATGAGTTTTGGTGTCAGAAGATGGTAAAAGTTTACCTTCAAGTACATTTCCATCTAAATCTAAAATAACAATATCGTTTTCATCCAATAGATCATACGAAATACCACTTGGTTTAATAGCAATTACATTTTTCATTCGATCAATAACACTTACATTTCCAAATGTAAAAATAGCTAAGTTGTGAAATTTAATTTCCAGATTAGCTTTTAAACATTTACCTTTGATTTCTTTATAACTATCCATTTTTACATGTTTTGAGTATGAAACTATCTTTTATTAAATACAAATATCGTTTTTTTATAGGATATGTTTTAATCGGTTTTTTTTCTATTCTCGCGGAGCTTTTAATTTATAGCTTTTTAAAAGGGTTGTTTCAAATAAACTTAGTGATTTCATTAATTTCCGTAGTGTTCGGAATATTAATATCATTTTGGTTAAATATTAGATATAATTTTAAAATCTCAATATCCAAACGAAATAAGGCTCTTCTTTATTTTTTTATAATTTCGCTTATCTCGTATTTTATTCAAATATTATTAATTAAGAAAATTGATATATATTTTTCTTATGAGCTGTCAAGAATAATTATATCGGGAAGTTTATTTTGGCTCGCATACCTGCTTCATACGAAGTTTACTTTCAAAGATTATAAAAAAGTTGGAGTCGCCATATATGCCAATGGAGTTGAAGATATAAATCAAATATTTAATACCGTAGGAAATTACCCTGATTTTATTCATATTGACATAGTGGATCAAACAATGAGCAAAAATGCTAAAGAGGTATTATCATATAAGACAGAGGTCATAAAAGGTTTTTGGAACAAGAAATTTATTGAGGCTCATGTAATGTCTAAAACACCAATAAAATGGATTGATAAAATCGGCGAAAATGTTAACAGAATTTATGTTCACCTTAATTTAGAGGAAAATCTTAAAGATGTATTAAACAAAATTAAGAAACATAATTGCCAAACAGGAATTGTCCTTCAAAACATATCTCAAATTAAAATTTTTGAAGAGTACAATGAACTTGTTGATTCTATTTTAGTCTTAGCTATCCAGAGTCCTGGCTATTCAGGGCAAAAATTTGAAATGAAGGCAATAGATTTAATATCATCTCTTAATAAGCACGAGTACCGTCATAAAATATCATTGAATGTGGATGGTGGAGTTAACAATAATAATATTTCACTATTAAAATCAGAAAATGTTGTTTCTGGGAGCTATGTTTTGAGTGCAGAAAATCCCATAAAAAACATCATGATTCTTCAGACTTCATCTCAATATGAATCCATTTAGAAATATAAAAAGTCTAATAAAAAATCAGATAACAAAAATTGTTATTGATAAAAAATATGCAGTCTCCACGACCATTGTGGGCTCTTTCAATGATTCAATTGGATTATCAGGAATTAGTGACATAGATTTAGTCATCATAGTAGATATCCTCTCCGAAGAAATTTTTAATGAATTAGTTTCATCATTTAAAAACATTAACTGTTCTGAGCTTGGATTGAAAGATTATGATTTAATCATTAACGATACATTTGGCCCATTGAAGTTAAATTCAAAAAAAAGCATTGTATTTCATTTGATGATTTATGACGTAAAGGGTCATGTACAACATGTAGAAGAGAGCCCTTTTACCTGTCATAGTTGGGAACAAAGCAATCCTCTTTGTGGGAAATCATTAAAAGACATTTATCCAGTAATTAATATTCAACTTTCTGATTTATTGGAATCTAGGAGAGGAATTTCATCTTATGTAAACGACATTGAAAAAGGGAGAATTACTTACAGAAAGTATGAATTTTTAAACGGCAACCCAATAGTCGTAAAAGATTACTTTGACTTAGATATAAGACATAAACTTGAATACTCTTTTCACATTACCTATCATTTAATCAACAATTTATACAAAATAATTACTCGAAAAAACGAATCCTTAAATCAGGAAAAACTGTCTGAATTTTACTTAAACTTTGATTCTGAATTTGAGGAAAATATTGTTTTTTTCAATGAATTGGTTTTATGGAAAAAATCGGGAAAAGATAATCCACAAAATATAATTGAAAGGGTAAAAATCTTCATCAATGCCGTTTATATTCTCATAAAAAACATTGACCATTCGTCCAATGTTATTTGTTTTAAAAGACATCAAAAAACAAAACTAAACGATGGAACTTTTTTGGGTTCAAAAAGAAATCCTTCTATTGATTCCATGGATGATTACACAAGTAAAAATAAATACAATGTTGGTTATCACAGTAAATTAAGAAGATCTAGGGAAACGATCAAGTATTATAATTGTGAAATTCTTGTTGAGACCGCATTAATAAATGAAATCGACTACGGGCAAGCTGAAGGATTGACTATAATTCAACTTTCAAATAAATTTTCTAAGATAACCTCATTTTGGGATAAGGGTTTAGATCCAAAATTTCCAGAAGGGGAGTGTCAAGAAGATGTTTTAGAGCGCGTTAAAAAATTTATTGAATCAGAAATGCAGCAATCTAAAGATTCACTAGTTGTTACTCATTTAGTTGTTCTAAGAATGATATTATTATATTTCTTGGAAATGCCCCTGAAGGATATGCATAAAATTCAAATTAATCATTTAGAGGATTATGAATTTTTGAATTTCAAGACATATTATTCTCCAAAATTTTCCTCAGAATTTAGAAGTAAAATAAGAACTCAGTTATCTTTAATAAATGGTTAAATTAGGTGTCTTTTATTGTTGTGATAAGGAATTAGAGTCTGAGGTGAAAGCGATGAAATCTTTTTTTAAGTCTCGATGTACAAAACATAGTTATATTGATCATCCAGTTCATACATCATTATATGTTTTCTATGTAGAGTCCTCTCATTTTGAAACTGTAGTTTCTAAATTTTTAGGGCTTAAAAAAAGTCTTTCTTTTACTTCAAGTTTTATAAAAGGATGGAAAATTTTTGAAAATGATATTATGACAGGTTTAAATACTCTTTGTTTTGAATTTGATTTGACAAATCAAATCAAATTAATCCAAATGGAGGTTGTAAACTCTCTTCACAAATATCACAAACCATTTGACACTAATAGCTATGGAGGGGAATTACTTGTGTCACAAAAAAACTATGGCTATCCTTTTATTGGAGATCATTGGATCCCTCACATAACAGTGGGTTCTTTAGATTTAAAACCAGAAATAATTAAAAATTTATATCACAATAAATTTAAGTTTCCAAGACAAATAAAAATCAATAATTTAAATTTGTATAGAATAGATGGAGACCATCATGAACTAATAGAAAAAATTGAATTTTAATTATGGTAATAAATTTAATGCCAATCGCTGGTGATGGTAAACGTTTTAAAGATGCTGGTTACTCAGTTCCAAAACCTCTTATTGAAGTAGACGGGAAACCAATGGTTGTAAAGGCTTTAGAATCGTTACCCAAAGCTTCCAAAAACATACTCATAGTTCGAAAAGATCAATTGGATATTAAAAATTTTAAATTGATTTTGAATCAATATTTTGATAATTTAGTAATCATTGAAATCGATTACTTAACCAAAGGACAAGCCTCTACTTGTTTATTGGCTGAAAAAGAAGTTCCAAAAAATACTACTTTAAATGTTGGAGCTTGTGATGTTGGGTTATTATTCAACCCAGAAATTTATAAAAATACTCTAAATCAGTTTGATTCTTTTATTTGGACGTACACAAACAATAAAAATGTTTTGGAGCACCCAGAAATGTACGGCTGGGTTAAGAGGGTATTAAATTCAAATGAGATTGATTATGTATCTTGTAAAAAACCAATAAGTACAAACTTACTTGTTGATCATGTTGTCTCAGGGACATTTACCTTTAAAAATTCAAATGATTTCTTTGAGGGAATAAAAGAAATGATTCGAAGAGAAGATAAAGTGAATAATGAATTTTATTTAGATAATATATTTAATCATTTAAACAAAAAATCTGGTGTTCTAGAAGTAGAGGAATATCATTCATGGGGAACTCCCAAAGAGCTTATAATTTATAATGAAAAAATATAAACCAAGAAATCACGGAGAAAACAGAATGTCTCACGAGGGTGATGTTTTAAGAGCGAGAAAGCATTATTTTTTGAATAAAAATAAAAATTTAAAATTTTTATTGAAAGAGAGATTTTCATGGATGAACAATTTTATTGATAAGGATCATTTTGGAATTGAAGTTGGATGCGGTACAGGTTTGTCTAAAGAATTTATTGATTCAAATAATTTCTATATATCGGATTTTACAGATTATAAATATTTAGACTACAAAATGATCGATGCGTTAAATACAACATTTAACGAAAATTCTTTTCACTTTGTTGTTTCTAGTAATATGATTCACCATGTGCCATATCCCTCTCTTTTTTTTAAAGAGATGAATAGAATTTTAAAACCTGGAGGGAAGCTAATAATACAAGAAATCAATTGTTCATTTGTCATGAGACAATTACTTAAAATAATGAGACATGAGGGTTTTGATTTTACAATAAATGTTTTTGATACCTCCTTAATATGTACAGACCCTGATGATTTGTGGTCTGCCAATTGCGCAATTCCTAATTTGTTATTTGACGACAAGAAAAAATTTAACAAAGAAATAGATTATTTCAAAATAATTTATAGCTCCCACAGTGAATTTTTAAATTTTATTAATTCAGGAGGTGTAATAAGTAAAACTTCAAATATACCTTTACCTATATTTATGTTGAAAGCTTTTAAATTTATAGATTATTTTTTGAGTAAATATTTTCCAAATATTTTTGCGTTACAAAGACAAATTGTTCTTCAAAAAAAATGAAATTATCAATCATAATACCTTGCTACAATGAAGAACTGTCTTTAAAAAAATTAGTTGATAACTGTTTAGAACATATTAACGATGACATAGAGATTTTACTTGTTGACAACGGTTCAACGGATAACACTTTTAATTCGTTAATAAATTTAAATCTTCCGTTTAATATAATTCCAATTAGAGTTGAAGAAAATATTGGATATGGAAATGGTATATTATGTGGATTAAAACACGCCAAAGGAGAAATTGTTTCTTGGACACATGCAGATCTTCAAACAGATGTTTCAGATGTCCTTTTGGGATTTAATCGTTTTCAAAAAGAATTAATTAATAAGAGTTGCGTGGTAAAGGGAGAGAGGAAAAACAGAAATTTTTTCGACTCTTTTTTCACCTTTTCAATGGGAATTTATTCTTCAATTCTCTTAAATACCTGGATGTATGACATCAACGCTCAACCTAAAATATTTCATAAATCATTTTTAAATGATTTTAAAAACCCTCCAATTGACTTTTCACTGGACTTATTTTTAATCTACTTTTTTATATCTAAAAAAATAAATGTGAAAACATTTCCAGTGAGTTTTAATAAAAGAGAATATGGTGAGGCAAAAGGAGGGGGAACATTTAAAGGCAAAATCAAACTGATTATTAGAACTTTAAAATACATCAATAAACTAAAGGAACATTTAAGTTAAATGGAATTCATAATACATAGGGTTAATTCGATAAAGAATCTTGCTAAGGTTCCAAAAGAGTATGGATGTGAGATAGATATTAGAACAGATGGAAGTAAATTAATTTTAAATCATGATCCTTTTGATAAAGGGGATTATTTCATTAATTACCTCGATGAATATAAAAATGGAACCCTTGTTTTGAATATTAAAGAAAGCGGGATAGAAGATTATGTCCTTCAAGAGGTCAGGAAAAGGAACATTAAAAATTACTTTTTATTGGATGTTGAATTTCCTTACTTATATCAATCGACAAAAAAAGGAGAAAGAAATATTGCAGTTCGTTATTCAGAAATGGAACCAATAGAAAACGTTCTTCTTTTTAAGGATAAAGTAGATTTCATTTGGATAGACACAAACACAAAATTACCTTTAGAAACTTCTAATATTGATATAATTAAAAAATTTAAAACATGTTTGGTTTGCCCAAGTAGATGGGGCCGTACTCAGGATATTCAAAAGATTAAAAAACAATTATTGGAATTAAATTATAAACCTAATTTGGTAATGACTGAATTAAATAAAATTAAATTATGGAATTTTTGATTTTAGATCATATTTGGAGTTTTTTTTCTATTCTGATCGTTTTATTAGTTTCATTATTTACTTATGAGGAATTAATTAAAAACAAACCATACACCTCATTTTTAATTGTCATTTCTACTTTTGGTTTTACAATATCAACATCCATAAGCTATAATTTAAACTTAGGGAAGTTTTTCCTGTATTTTTATTATGCATTAACATTTACATTGTTTTTGTACAAGCTTAAAATAAAACCTTCATTTATTCATTTTTTAAAGCATAAAATTCAACTTGTTAAGTTTTTATTTTTGTGTGGAATTTTGATGTTAGTTTATACGATTTACAATCTAAATTTCACTTTCTTTTACGATGGCCATGATCCATATTTTTATGGAATACCTTTTGAAATAATAGAGGGAAATTATTTTTCAAGAATTAAAATTTGGGATAATTACCCCAAAGTTTGGTCAAAATATCATTTTTTTGTCGGATCTACATTTTCTTTATTTTTATTATTTTCTGGATTAAAAAACATCTTTTTATTTAAGCTATTGAAAATTATTTTCGTTGTGGTGGGGGTTTTTAGTTTGGAGGAGTTTTTAGGAGAACATAGAGAGAAAAAAAGTTATTATTATACTCTCTTACTTTCAATACCCATAGTATTATGGTTTTTTTTAACTAATGGAGGTTTTTCGTTGTTATTTTTTACGGCATCAGTTTTTCTTTACATTGAAAAAAAATACGCCTACTCATTTTTATTTTTACTCTTTTTTTCTTCATCCCTCTCCAGACATGTGTTTCCAGCTACATTAGTTTCGTTATGGTTCTTTTTTAATCATTACAAGGTTCTATTTAAAACCACACATTTCTTTTTATATATTCCTCCAACTTTAAATATACTTGCAATGATATTTAGTGGTCATTCCCCAATAAATATTGACCCCAGTTTTTTTCTTGATGGAAAATTCTTAGGAGGATTTTTTTATGGGGGTTGGACAACTTTTCTTTTTCAAAATATTCCAACCTATTCCATAAGCAGCTTATATAATTATGATATCAGTTTCAATTTAATTCTTGAATTGATTTCTACATTTTTATTGATAATGATTATTTACAAACAGAAGAATAAGAACAATAAAACTTTATTGATTTTAACTTTATTATCCTCTGTTATTCTCATTTTTTCTATCAAAATGGATAATAACTTTTCAGGAAAATTTTCTAATTATAGTAATACAACCCTTGGTTTGTTTTTGTTTAATTCTTTTCTGGTGTTCTTATATCCAATTTACTTATTAAATTTTCATAAACACTTGTTAAAAAGGCGGTATGTTTTTTTGGGATTAATTTATTTCGCAGCATCAATTATAAATATAATTATATTTGGAGGAGGAGTTGGAATTCCAAATTATTATTTCATCAATTCATCGATATTATTTCTGTTAATTAATCAATCTAATTTTATTTTTCCTGATGATAAAATTAGAAATCTTTTGCTATCTATAATAGTTTTAGGACTTTTAATACCTGGAGCTGGAAATTCTACAAATCATTTCATTGACATGAAAAAAAATCAATTTATATATGAAAACGATAAGGAATCAATACAGAGATATAAATCAATAAATGATACCATAACCCCAATACTGAATTCGAACATTTACGGGAAAAGAATTGAATTTTTTATTGAAAGTACAGATAGATTTCACATTAGTAAAGATTTTGTCGATCCTGAGTTATACCGAACAGAATAGTTTTAATTATGAATTAAGTTAGTACGTAAAACCTAGTTTCAATGTAAATAGTTAGAAATATTTGAATTGTTTTAATCAACAAGCAATATCAAAAAAACCAGATTTTTTAATTTATAAAAACCGAACAATCTTATTAACAAAGGTTCGTTAATAGACAGCTTATTTTTTTGTTATCTTTGAGAAAATTTATAGAATGAATTTAAATCAAAATTTACCTAATTACATCCTACTTATTCTTTATATCATTACAGGTTCTTTAGGTAACAATGGAGCTATTGATATTTTGGCACCGCAATGGGTTTATTTGGGGTCGATAAATATTCTAACATGTTTGTTTTTCCTTTTTAACACGAATTCATTTGTCAACAAGGGTCTAACTAAGCTGTTAAAATCGGGTTATATATATGTATATCTGTTCTATTTTATATGGTCGGGATTATCTTATTTTTATGCGATTAATTCTACCGAAACCTTGCTTAATATCCCAAGAGTAGGAAATACATTTTTTGCAGTGTTTTTTTGTTTTCTCTTACTTCATAATCTAGAAAATAAAGTACAAATTATTAATCGTATTTTCCTTGGGTTTTTGCTCTTTGAATTGTCCTCTTTTTACAGTGATTTTTTTACGGAATTAAAATCTCCTGATTTTGTTTCAATGAATTTAAAAGGAGTAGCTGGAAATAAGAATATTACTTCAGCCTCAATTGCTTTTAAAATTCCGTTTGTATTGTATTCTTTAATCACAGCTTCCAGAAAACTAGTAAAAGCAATTTTATTCATCATGTTATTTTTAGCAGCTTTTGCGGTTTCCATACTTTATGCTCGATCAGCAATTTTAAGTTCTTCCATAGTATTTTTCATTTTTATAATCTTCTTGTCTTTTACTTTAGTCAACAATAAAAATGACAGAAGAAAAAACCTAGCAAATATTGGTCTAACCCTTACTCCCTACTTGTTGGCTATTCTAGTTAATATAGCCTTTACTAATTCTCAACAAAAGAGTAACATTGGAAGTCAATTGGGTGATATTGAGTTTACAGAACAATCTTCAAATGGGCGTTTTCAATATTGGGGAGATGCATTCGACTATGTCACTGATAACCCCATCACCGCTTCAGGTCTTGGGAATTGGAAAATTGCTTCGATCTCCTACGGTAAAGAACATGTTAAAGGCTACACAGTGCCCTACCATGCTCACAATGATTTTATTCATGTATTTGCTGAAGTTGGTATTTTAGGGGGTGTCGCTTATCTAAGTCTATTTTTGATATTGACTTTTTATCTTTTCCGTCTACTTTATGTACAGCGCAAAGAAGATGGAAACACTGATTTTTCTTTGTTTTTGCTGGTTTTACCTTTTATTATATATGGAATAGATGCGGGATTGAATTTTCCAGTAGCTCGCCCATTAATGCAATCTTCATTAGCCTTGTACATGGGGCTCTTGTTGTCTATTTATCTTAATCGATTTTCCAAAAAAGATATTAAATCCATAAAAAAGAATACTTCTAAACTTATATTTGGTTTATCCTTATTATTGCTTATTCCAGGTTTGGTGATACATTTTTTGTCTTTTCAGTCACTGAAACAGCAAGGAATTTTATTATATGAATTCAATTCAGGGAAATTTAATTTATCTATAAGCCAGCTTGAAGAAATAGAGGACGATTTTCCAAATTTAACAGAAACAGCTATGCCTATTAAAGCGATGAAGGCTCGTTATTTTTATCTCAATAATCTGAAAGAAAAAGCACATGAATATGCAAAACTTGGCTCAAAAGACAATCCACAAATTTATTTTGGAGAGAATTTAAGAGCACAATTCTTTTTTCAAGAACAAAAGATTGATAGTGCTTATCATTATTCAAAATTGGCCTTTTTCAATCTCCCCAATAATATGCCACATTACAATGTTTATATGAATGCATTGACCGCTAAAAGAGAAAGAGAAGGTATAAATGCAGCTTTTGAACATGTTCGATCTATTGCTGGGAATACCGCTATAATATGGGTAATATACCTGCGCGCTTTAGCTCAAGTTTCTTCTTTGGGAGATCCTTTTGTAATGGATAAAGCTTCAGAGGCGTTTAAGCTTTATCCACAAGATAAGGATATCTTCAATCTATACAGAATACTTACCTATGGTCAACAACGTGTAGTTCAAGCAGAACAGTCATACAAAAGTGGCACAGAATCTTACAATGCTTCAAATTTTGAAGTTGCTTCTGGACAGTTTAAACAAGCTTTTGATTTAGATCCACTCGAATACACTTACGCACTCAACAGCGGACTAGCTCTATATCAAAACAATCAGTTTGAAGAAGCAATTCGTTATTTTGATATTACGCAAAGTTCTCGTAAAACAGCTTTAAAAGAAAAAGCACTTCGATACAAGGGACTGTCATTGAATAAAATTGGGAAAGCTCCAGAGGCCTGCGAAGTTTTCTTAAGGCTAATGAATACGTATCCTAAACGGATGTATCAACAAGAATTTCAAAAATATTGCAGAAACTAAGTTGCATTATACATTTATTTTAAGTACTTTTGGTACTTAGATTAATACATTTATAGTGCTTAATAAACTGATTACATCCAAAACCCGCCTTCGCTTGCTGATAAAATTTTTTATTAATCAAGCGAATAGCGGGTATTTGAATGGATTAGCTTCAGAATTCAAGGAGTCTTCAAATTCCATTCGTAAAGAGCTGAATCATCTTTCAGAGGCTGGTTATCTAGAAAAATTTAAAGATCAAAATAAGGTTGCTTATAAAGCCAACACGAATCATCCCTTGTTTGAAATCCTTCAAAAAGTTGTTTATAAACATTTGGGACTTGAAGAAATTATAGAACGAGTTTTGGAGCGTATGGGTCCTGTCAATCAAATTCTTTTGGTTGGTGATTATGCAAAAGGCTTAGACTCGGGGAATATTGAAGTGATGTTGATAGGGAGTAAATTAAATACAGAGTACATTCAAGCTCTTGAAGAAAAAATAGAAAGCGTAATAGAACGCAAAGTCAGTTTTTATTTAGCAACAAAATACAACCCTAATCAAGATAGTATTATATTGTATGAAAGCAGATAATATTTGTGTTATTGGTTAGAGCTATTCGTAGAACTCAATTATGGTTGTGATTATGAAAGAATTTAAAAAACAATATCTACTAGGTAATTAGATATTACTTAAGAAGAAATAAGATGTAACACATATTAAATACGATGAAAGCGCATCAAAAAATCAATAAATTAATTTCAAAAAAAGAAAAAAGTAAAGCATTTGTTTTATTTTTTTTACTTCTTATTGGAATGGTTTTCGAGATTATGGGGATCGGTGTTCTTTTGCCAATACTCACGGCTGTTTTAAATCCCGAAATATTATTTGAAAACCAAATAATTAAAGATATTTTTTATTTTTTTGATATCATAGAGCCTGATCAAATTGTAGGTACAGCATTGATTACACTCTTGTTTATTTACACGATTAAATCAGCCTATTTACTTTACTTAAGCCATTATCAAAATAGGTTTATTTCCAGATTGTCAGCAGAACTTTCAAACAGATTATTTAAAAACTATCTCTTTCAGTCTTACACTTTTCATTTGAAACGAAACAGTTCTGATTTAATCAAAAACTTTCAAGTTGAAATTACTTATTTCACTAATTTTCTGGTTTCTACGATTCTATTAATTACGGAGGTAACTTTGGCTTTGTCTGTTGTCTTAACACTATTTCTGATTGAACCTTTTGGAACTCTAGTTGTACTGATTTTCTTTGGAGTTGTATCTCTATTATTTTATAATTTCACCAAAAAAAAAATAAGCAAATGGGGCAGTGTTAGGGAGCAAATTGATTCTAACATATCTAAAATTGTATTGGAGGGATTTTCTGGCATTAAGGAAGTAATTCTTGCAGGTCGACAATCTTATTTTTTTTCTAAAATAGAAGAAAACAACTCGATCAAGGCTTCGATTAGCACAAAAAATTTGACTTTAAGGCAAGTTCCAAGGTATTATTTGGAGTTATTATCTGTATTTTCTTTAGTTGGATTTATTTTCATTATGGTTATTCAAAATAGAAATATTGAAAACGTAATTGTAACCCTGGGTGTTTTTGTAGCCGCTACTTTTAGAATTCTTCCTTCAATCAACAGAATACTTTCTTCATTACAAAACATTAAATTTTATAAAGCAAGTATTGATCTTATCTACACAGAGTTTATGTCAACCGATAATTCATTGAAGGAAAGTTATTTAATTGACGAAATAAATCAAATAATACCTAAAGAAAAAATTTCATTTGATAACCTATGTTTCATGTTTAAAGAAACAAAAAATGAAATATTAAAAAATGTTAATCTGGATATTAAAGTTGGTTCAACTATAGGAATAATAGGGTCCTCTGGTGCTGGTAAGAGTACTTTAATAAATATTCTGGTTGGTTTACTAAAACCAGATTTAGGAGGAGTTTTAGTAGATAATATCGAAATACAAAAAAATAATTTAAGGAAGTGGCAAAATTCAATAGGATATGTTTCTCAAGATGTTTTTTTAGCGGACGATAGTATAGTTTCGAACATTGCTTTTGGAATTGAAAAAGAAAAAATAGACTATGATTTAGTAGATAAAGTTTTAGACCAAGCTCAATTGACAGATTTAATAGAATCTTTACCAAACGGTTATTACACCGAGGCAGGCGAGCGCGGGGTTCAACTTTCAGGAGGACAACAACAGCGAATTGGGATAGCACGAGCTTTGTACAAAAAACCTGAAGTCTTGGTTTTAGATGAAGCTACTAGCGCCTTGGATACAGAAACTGAACATGAAATTATGTCTTCAGTAGATCTACTCAAAGGAAAGAAAACTATTATTATTGTTACTCACAGAATGATTACTCTGAAAAATTGTGAACAGATTTATAAACTGGAACAAGGCAAATTAAACCTTGAAAAAAACAAGTGAATATTCATTGACAAAAAATCAATCGTTAATTATAAAATATGCTAGAAAATAAATCAATTTTAATTACAGGGGGTACAGGATCTTTAGGGAAAGAGTTAGTTCGTCGTATTCTTAAAAAACACCCATCCGTAAAAAGGGTTGTTATTTTTTCTAGAGACGAGCAAAAGCAATTTCAGATGGCTCAAGAATTTCCAGATTCCAAATATAAAATGTTACGTTATTTTATAGGAGATATAAGGGATTTTAAAAGGGTTTTACGCGCCTTAAATGGAATCGACTACGTCATCCACACTGCAGCTATGAAGCACGTTCATATTGCAGAATACAATCCTATGGAGTGTATTAAAACAAATGTTTTGGGAGCAGATAACCTAATCAATGCATGTTTGGAGACTAGTGTTCAAAAAGTGGTAGCCTTATCAACAGATAAAGCAGCGGCACCTATTAATCTTTATGGAGCTTCAAAACTGACATCTGACAAACTTTTTATTGCAGCAAATAATATCCGCGGGGGAAAGAACATCAATTTTTCTGTAGTACGCTACGGGAACGTAATGGGATCCAATGGATCTGTAATTCCATTTTTCTTGGATAAAAGAAATTCAGGAATATTGCCTATTACAGACCCTAAAATGACTCGTTTCAATATCTCTTTAGCCGAAGGTGTAGATATGGTTTTGCATGCATTGGAGAATGCTTGGGGAGGGGAAATTTTTGTACCAAAAATTCCTTCATACAAAATAACAGATATCGTTGAAGCCATAGCACCGGATTGCGAGCATAAAATAATTGGAATTCGACCTGGTGAAAAAATTCATGAAGAGATGCTTACAAAATCAGATTCCTTTACTTCATATGATTTAGGGAAATATTTTGTAATACTCCCACAGCATCCAATATTTAATTTGAATGAATTTATTGCTCATTTTTCAGCACAAAAGGTAGAAGATAATTTTTCATACAATTCTGCAGACAATACGGAATGGTTATCAGTTCCTTCACTTAGATCTTTAATTAAAAGAAATGTTGATCCTAATTTTAAATTGATCTAATGAAACCAATACCCTACGGAAAACAGCATATATCAGAACAGGACATTGAGGCTGTTGTTTCTGTGTTGCAAGAGGATTTTTTGACTCAAGGACCCAGGGTAAAGGAGTTTGAGGAAAAATTTGCTCAATATGTAGGTTCCAATTATGCAGTTGCAGTTTCAAATGGTACAGCTGCGCTTCATCTTTCAGCATTAGCACTGGGAGTAAATCAAAAAAGTAAAGTTATTACTTCACCCATAACATTTGCTGCATCTGCAAATTGTATTCGTTACTGTGGGGGAGAAGTTGAACTTTGTGATATTAATCCAGATACACTATGTTTAGATATTTCCAAAGTTAGAGAAAAATTGGAGTCAGCTCCAAGAGGTACTTATCAAGGAATAATTCCTGTTGATTTCGCGGGTTATGCGGTTGATATGGAGTCTTTCAGAAAATTAGCGGATAAATATGGCTTGTGGATATTAGAAGATTCTTGCCATGCGCCAGGAGGCTTTTTTAGAGATAGTAACAATGGAGTTCAAAAATGTGGAGGAGGTAGTTTTGCAGATGCGGCTATCTTTTCGTTTCACCCTGTTAAACATATTGCTTGTGGAGAAGGAGGAATGATAACCACCAATGATCAATATATTTACGAAAAGTTACTTTTATTGCGTTCTCATGGAATCACAAAGGATCCAAATGAATTAACTAAAAATGATGGAGGTTGGTATTATGAAATCCAAAGTTTGGGGTATAATTACAGAATGCCCGACTTACTTTGTGCTCTGGGAATATCTCAATTAGATCGCGCAGAGGAAGGGTTGAAAATTAGAAGAGAAATAGCTAAAAAATATATAGAAGCATTTTCAGGCCTTCCCGTTACAATTCCCAAAAGTAGTCTTCATCAGGGCCATGCTTTTCATTTGTTTGTGATTCAGGTGGACGAACGTAAAGCCCTTTATGACTATCTAAAAGGAAATGGTATTAGTGCTCAGATTCATTATATCCCAGTTCATAAACAGCCTTATTATGTTGAGCTATATGGCGAGCAAGTTTTTAAACATGCAGAAAAATATTATAAGCGTTGTATAAGTATCCCAATGTATCCTTCACTTTCAAGTAACGACCAAGACTACGTAATCGAAACTATCGTCCAATTTTACAAGCAAAATCATGTCTAACATCATTCTTGGAACTGTACAGTTTGGCTCAAACTATGGGATCAATAATACTCGTGGGAAAACACCCATTCAAGAAGTTCATCCTATTTTAGATTTTGCTTATTCCAAAGGTATTATGACTTTAGACACTGCTTCTGGTTATGGAGATTCAGAAGAAATTATTGGAGATTATTTAGTTTCTAATCCTAATAAAAAGTTTGAGATCATAACTAAAGTGAATTCTTCAAAGATTTCACTGGAAAAACAACTTCATGAAAGCCTCCAAAAATTGAAAGTTGATAAAGTAGAAGTATTGATGCTGCATTCCTTTGGGTTATATGAAAAATTCAAATCTCAACTCCCATTATTTTGCCAAAAAAATAAAGGGAAATTCTTCAATAAACTAGGAGTCTCTGTTTATACTAATGAAGAAGTCGGTGTGATTAGTTCAGATCTCGTCATTGATAGAATACAAACCCCTTTTAATCTTTTAGACAATGAGCTGAAGAGAGGAGAAAGATATGCAGATATTAAATCTAAAGGAAAAATAATAGATACACGTTCTGTTTTTTTGCAGGGACTTTTTTTTAAAGACACTAATAAATTACCACCTTATTTGGAACTTCTTAGAGAACCCCTCGAAAAGTTAAAAAAAATTGCAGAGTCTGAATCATTAACAATGGAAGAATTAGCAATTAGTTATGCGTTATCTATGGATTTTATTGATAACGTTTTGATTGGTGTAGATTCGTTGGGTCAATTAAGAACGAATTTGAGTGCTTTGACCAAAACAATCTCAAGGGAAACATCAGATGAAATCAATACGATTTCTATTCAAAATGACAACCTTTTAAACCCCTCACTTTGGTAAATGTAATTATAATAACACAAGCACGAATTGGAAGCACACGCTTGCCTTCAAAGATTTTAAAAAAAATTGAAAGAAAATCGTTACTTCAAATTCATTTAGAGCGCCTTAAAAAATCTCGTTATGGTGATAATCTCGTTGTGGCTACAACATACGAAGATGGAGTGGAGCAAATTATAAAGATTGCCAACTCAGTTCATGTAGAGTATTATCAGGGAGATACCGATGATGTTTTGGGGCGATTCTATAATGCTGCAAAAGACCGAAATCCAGATTATATTGTTCGTGTAACTTCAGATTGTCCATTACTTGATCCTGTCTTGATGGATGAAATTATAGCTACTGCAATTGACAATAAAAAAGATTACACCTCAAATGTTTTAAGTCATGATTTTCCAGATGGACAAGATATAGAGGTTTTTAGATTTAAAACACTTGAAAAGGCATGGCAGAAATCTCTTGAAAAAGAAGACAGAGAACATGTCACAAAATTTATTATTGATAATTCAAATTTTTTTCAACGAGATATGTTTTCTTCTGAAGACATTATCTCTCATAAAAATTATGGAAATATAAGAATGACACTGGATTATATTGATGACTTTGAATGTTTATATAATTTGATTTTGAAACTAGGCACAAATCAAACGTGGCAAACATATGCTAATTATATTATTGAAAATCCAGACGAATTTTCTAATCAAAAAACAACTAGAAACATAAAGAAACAATGAAGGATAGCAAATTTAGCGAATTGTTACATAATTCTATACCTGGTGGATCTCACACATACTCAAAAGGTGATGATCAGTTTCCGGATAATGCACCTAGAGGGATAAAAAAAGGAAAAGGAGCTTGGATTTGGGATATAGAAGGTAATAAGTATTTAGATTGTAGCATGGGACTTGGGTCGGTAACGTTAGGGCACGCATTTAAACCAATTGTAAATAAAGTTGTGAAAGAGATGGAGAGCGGTATTAATTTTCAAAGACCATCCTATATTGAACTTGAAGCAGCTGAAAAGTTTTTGTCGTTATTTGATGAAGATTATATGATAAAATTCAGCAAAAATGGGAGTAATTCAACAACTGCCGCTATAAAATTAGCAAGAGCATATACTGGCAAAAATAAAATTGCATTTCCTGAAGATCACCCCTTCTTTTCATTTGATGACTGGTTTATTTCTTCAAAAGAATGTAGTAAGGGTATTCCAAAAGTTTACGATTCCCTTTCGATTAAATTTAAAAGTTGTGATATTAACTCGTTCAAGGAATTAATTTTAAAGGAAAAAGATCAATTAGCGTGTATAATAATGGAGCCACAAAAATTTTCATGTGGTAACTGTAATTGTTCTTTATCACCTTTTGAGTATGTAAAAAAAGTTATAAAAATATGTAATGAAAATAACATTGTTTTTATTCTTGATGAAATGGTTAGCGGATTTAAAATTGAACTTCCAGGAGCAGTCAAAAAATATGACTTAAAGCCAGACCTTATAACTTATGGAAAAGGAATTGCGAATGGGTTCTCATGTAGTTCTTTAGTTGGTAAAAGAGAAATAATGAACTTAGGATCTATATTGACCATAGGGGCAGAAAAAGTTTTTCTTACTTCAACAACCCATGGAGGAGAAACACATAGTCTAAGAGCTTTAATATCCACGATAGATTTCTACACAGAAAACAATGTTATTGAGAAAATTAATGAGAAAGGAAACCGTATAATTAATTCTTCCAGAACTCTCATAGCAAAATATAACTTACAAAAACTAATTACTGTTTCAAATACAACTTGGACACCAATATGGTTTTTTAACAATTATAAAAGTCATCATAGCCTCAAATTGAAAACAGTTTTTTTAAAAGAAATGATTTCTAATAAAATACTTTTTCAAGGAGCAATAGTGCCTTCTTTTAGTCATGGAGATTCAGAGATTGAATACTTCTTAAATGGATTTGAAAAAAGCTTACATACTTTCAGTGAAATGGTTAAAAGAGATCACTTCGAGATTGATGAAAATGAAGTAATTAAACCAGTTTTCAGAAAATATGTCTAAAATTTACTTAATAACGGAGTTCGGTGGGAGCTTTGGTTTTGGTCATTTATATAGATCATATACCTTATGCAAAAACTTGAATATTATTAAGGATGTTGTGCCAATTTTAATGAATCACAGCAAAACAAATAACTTGGTAAATGATTTTGTTTTTGAAAATAAAATTCATTTTATAAATCAGACTAATGAAATATTAAATTTTGATTTAAAAAATACAACGGTTATTATGGACTTTTACTCATTAAATTTAGATGACATAAATAAAGCAATTGGAAATTGTAGAAAATCTTTTTTTATCGCAGACATTCATAACAAAATCCCCGAAACAGATATTGTAATAAATCATTTGCCATGGGCCAATAAAAATGATTATAAATCGAAGAAAAAAACTAAATTTTTTTTAGGTACAGAATATGCGATCATTAGAAATGAATTCTATAATAAACCTGTCATTAGCAATGGAAGAGTTTTTATTTGTCTGGGAAATTCTGATGACATAAAAAAAATAATCATTAGAATACACGAATCTTTGGTTTCAAAAGGATATGAACCTAATATGATAGATATTGTTTACAAAGAAAAAATCAAGTCAATAAATTCTGATGTTTTTAACAACATATCTGCTAAACAAATTTTTAATTTAATATCTCTAAGTGAATTGTGTTTAATTACGCCAGGGAATATTTCATATGAAGTGTTTAAGGTAGGCAGGAATTCTGTTATTGGCTGTTTGAATGAAGGACAAATAAAAGTAGCAAAGAAATTCGAAAAATTAAACCTCTGTAATTATGTTGGTTTGTGGGATAATTTTGAAGGTCTTGACTTCGATTCTGTCATGAAAAACTCAAGAAAAGTTATTAGAACACAAAATCAATTTTTTAAAAAAAATAGTCTTAACAAAATAAAAAGTGAAATATGAATATAGATAATCATGTTAATAAAATTAAGTCTGAGGGATATTCAATTATTGAGAATTTGATTAGTCCAGAGGAATGTGATCAGTATGTAGACTTACTTGAAAAAGACAATGAAAAATTCTCAAAATATTATGCAAATAAAAATTCTTTATCATCTTCTTCTTTAAGTGATAAATCAAGGGAAAAAGTGGTTTATAACCTCCATAATAAAAATTTAAAATGGTTTAACCTTTTTGAGAATAGTACAATTATAAAAATTCTTGATATTTTACTCAAATCAGGATCCTATAAAAACTCAGAACCTTATAACTTGTTAAATATTTCTGCTAGGTCACCACAAATTAATGGGAACAAACAGCAGCTTCACTTAGACAGCAATCTACCTGGAGGAAGTTACCCATTAATAATTGTTGTTTTATGGATGTTAGAGGATTTTTCTATCGAAAATGGAGCAACAAGAATTGTTCCTGGAAGTCATAAGTTTAATTCTTATGCAGAAGATAATAAGACTTATAACGACGAAATTATTATTCAAGGTAAAAGAGGGTCTGCTTTGGTTTTTGACGGATCGCTATGGCATGGAGGAGGAACAAATAAATCAACAAAAACTAGATGGGGACTTGTTCTAGGATATGGCAGATGGTTTATTAAGCCTTCATTTGACCTTTTGGCCAACACTCCTCCAGAAATTTATGATAACCTAACTGATGCTCAAAAAGCGCTTTTGGGCTTTAATTCGGCACCGCCTCTTGACGAGTTTACCAGATTAACCAGGAGATCACCAGGTTTTGAAACTTCAATCAATAAATATAAATTACCATGAAAAAATATCAACTAATTGCTGATCCAGAGTATGGATATTTAAGAGTAGATCCAAAACCCTCCAAAGAAGAGGTTGAAAATTTTTATAAAGAGGACTTTTATACCGAACGAAATGAATCACAGATCAATGACTCCTCTTTAGAGATACAAACAAAAGATAAATATTTTTTTGACAGTCGATGGAATAGAATTTATGATGTTTGTAATTCTATATTGGGGAATCTTAATAACAAAAAAGTTTATGATATAGGTTTTGGTTTTGCTCAAGCACTAATATTTTATAAAAGTAAGGGGTTAATTTGTTCAGGTATGGAGCCATCTAGTGAGGCAGTTAAATATGCTAAGCAGAAAGGGATTGATAATGTTTTTGTAGGTGATATAGAAGGAGATAAAACCTATGAAAATAATTCAAAACAAGACATAGTGCTTTTGATTAATGTTCTGGAACACTTGAGAAATCCTGCCAACGTATTAAAGCAGATTAATCATAATTTACTTGAAGAAGAAGGAGTTTTGGTAATAGATGTTCCAAATGAATTTAACACATTTCAAGAAGTTGCAAATACCGAGCTTGATTTAAAAGAATGGTGGATTAATCCTCCAGGTCATATAAATTATTTTACAGTCAAATCCTTAGTTGATTTATTAGAAAAAACCGGTTTTGAAATTAAAGTAAAAGAATCTTCTTTTCCAATGGAAATGTTTTTGCTTTTTGGAGAGGTATATGTTGGAAATAGTGGAACAGGTATTAAGTGTCATGAAAAAAGAAAAAAATTTGAAGAGCGACTGATTAAAAACGGACATAAAGAAAAGCTATATGAATTTTATGAAAAGCTTGCTGAGCTAGAATTAGGAAGACAAATTACTGTTTATGCTACACCAAAAAAAAAGTATTGATTTAAAAGATTTTAGTGAGGAAAATCTTTTAAAAACATTCAATTGGGTCAACAATAAGGACTTTCAAAAAGATTTTCTTTTTGAAAGGGATATTTCTTGGGATCAACACATAATTTGGTATGATCTTTATACCAAAGACATAACTCAGAAAATATACACAATTAATGTTGATGGTATACATATTGGGAATATAGGGCTTAAACACATAGATGATATAAAAAAAACTGCTGAATCGTGGATTTATATCGGAGATAAATCTTTTACTGGTAAGGGTTATGCTAAAAGATCTTATAAGTTAATTATGATAAAATCAGTTGTGAAGGGGATTAATAAATTGACAGCAAATATTGGTTCCTTTAATAAAGGATCAATATTTTTGCATGATAAGGTTGGATTTAATAGAGTAGACTCCCGTACTGATATATTATTTGATAAAAAAATTGAAAAATTAACTTACGAACTTGATTTATTAAATAATAATAATCTACTCTCTAAAAATAATTTAGATATCGATGGATAAAAAAGTATTTATAGTAGCTGAATTGTCCGCAAATCACATGAATAATAAGGCAGTAATTATTGATACAATAAAAGCCGCAAAAAATTCAGGTGCAGATGCCTTTAAAATTCAAACATTTGATTTAAATCAAATGACTTTAAACACAAAAGATGAAAGATATGTTATAAAAAAAGGCATATGGAAAGGATATAATCACTTTGAATTGTATAAAAAAATTCATTTGCCATGGGAATGGCATGAATTTATATTTGAGGAGTGTTATAAGCAAGATTTGTTATGTTTTTCATCACCATTTGATTTGAAATCAGCAAAGTTTTTAGAGAATCTAAATAATCCGATTTACAAAATTGCCAGTTCCGAAGTTAACCATATCCCTTTGATTGAACTAGTAACAAAATTAAAAAAACCTGTTATTTTTAGTACCGGAGCTGCTCTTGAAAATGACATTAGATTATTTATAGATACTGCAAGGAAGAATAAAAATAAAGATATTACCGTTTTACAATGTACTGCAAAATATCCATCTAAGGTTGAAGATGCCAATTTAAATAACATGACTAAAATTAGAGATAATTATCAAGTTAAGGTTGGATTATCGGATCATACAACATCAAATTTGACATCTATTATTGCAACTTCATTAGGAGCTCAAGTTATTGAAAAGCATTTCAAACTAAATAATAAGATTGATAGTCCGGATTCATTTTTTAGTTTGATTCCTAAAGCTTTTGAATCATTAGTACAAGACATAAGGGCTACGGAAAAAGCAATCAAACTTAAGGTTCATGACGAAAAAACTCTTTTTGATGCTAGGCAAAATTTAAGAAGTATTTTTGCAATTAATAACATTAAAAAAGGAGAAGTTTTTTCAGAAAAAAACTTAAGTGTAATGAGGCCTAATTTAGGAATTCATCCTAAGTATTTTGAGAAACTTATTGGTGAGATAGTACCATTCGATATTTCAAAACACACCCCTATTAATGAAAAGGTTTTAAAATCAATTAATAAATGATTTGTGCTATATCACAACCAACTTTTTTCCCTTGGCTCGGTTATTTTGATTTAATTGATCAAGTCGATAATTTTATTTTTTATGATGATGTACAAATTGAAAAACAATCATGGGGAGTCAGAAATAAAATCAAATCAAATCATGAGTTTTTATATTTAACAGTTTCATTATTAAAAATAAATGGATTCAAAGAATGCTTTTACAATAATACCCTTATTAGCAAAGATTTTAAATGGAGGAACAAACAAATTAAATCAATCAGACAATTTTATTCCAAATCAGACTTTTTCAAAGAAAATATAGATTTCATCGAAAATCTTATAATTAGTAAGTCTAATTTTATGCTATCTGATTTTAATGAAAACATTATTTCTAAAATAAGCGAGCGAATTGGTATTCAAACCAAGTTTAAAAAAAGCAGTTCTTTAAAATCTAAACAGGGTACGAAAGATAATCGTTTGGTTCAGATTTGTAGCGAATTAAATGCAGAGTTTTATATTTCTCCCAAGGGTTCTTTCGAATACATAGAGAAAAATAATAAATATGGTGCATTTTTAAATTCAAATATCAATTTAGTATATAATGATTACAATCATCCCATATACAATCAGATTGGTGATAATTTTATTTCTCATTTATCAATCATTGATTTATTGTTTAATGTTGGAAAAGATAACTGCCTAAAAATTATAAGATCAGGGAGAAATCACCTTAACTATTAAGCGGATTTTATTTAATAATATATAAAAAATGATAAAAAAATATTTTTTTAAAGATTTCGAAAAAACTGAATGGGATTTATTTTTAAGTAAAAACTATACTGATAATTTACTATTTAGTTATGACATTATTAGGTATGAGCAAGAATATTATAAATCAATAAACGAGAGTTATTATATAAAGCACTTAGATGAAATAGCCTTAGTAAAAATATATAAATCTGAAGCTAAAACTTACTTCAGCCAAATTTTTTTTTCTGACAAAACAACTTATAATTTAAATATTTTAAAAAATATATCTAAACAAGTTTTAATAGATTTAAATAATTCAGAAGAATTAATGTGTTTGAAAGAATATTGCCATTCTGAAAAATCGGATGTGTTTTATTCTTACTTAAGAGAGAGTTTTTTGCTGAATCCAATTTTTGAACTTTGGGCAGATATCACAAAGAGTAAGAGCGAACTTTGGGGTAACTTAAGAAGTTCGTATCGTAACCTAATAAAAAAAAATCATGATAAATTTGAAATTAAATTTCCAGAGAATTTCAACATTGACCTTTATAAACAGTTGCATTATGAAGTTAGTGGGAGAATTACACGAAGCAATTTAACATGGGAGTATCAAGAGAGAATGTTTAACGACCGTAAGCTAATCGTATGCGAAGCGTATTATGAAAAAAATCTAACAAGCTATTCTTTTTTTAATTTAAACAATAAAACCGCCCAATATTCAATTTCAGTTTCACAAAGGGAATTACAATCTAAATTGCCTTCGGCCCATATAATTATTTGGGAATCAATTCTTAAATTGAAATCATTAGGCATTCATGATTTTTATATTGGCTTTGGAAGAGATCTTAATAAACCTAAAACTAAAGTTGATAAGATTTTCTTGTTTAAATCTGGATTCACCAATAAACTAAAAAAATCAATTTTAATTGAAAAAGAAAATGATGAATTTTTCCAAACAGGGGTCTTTAAATAAGACACATTTTATAAATTAATTTTAATATAAATATCTATGCAATATCAATTTAAACATAATAATTTAATTTCTGGTTTAATTCGCGAGGAGGAAGAAAATTTTAATCAAATATTTTTAAATTCGTTAAAATTAGATCTAGATATTAAACAATATGAAGCTGTAAACAATAAAGATATAGATAGTGATTCAACTTCTTATATGACCGTTTGGTTGAAAAATATTGACCGTTTAATGGAGTTGATTCCCGATAATATAAAATTAGAGAACTATCATTTATGTGATGTGGGTTGTGGGCTTGGCATTTCTACAATATACTTTGCACTTAGATATAATTTAAAATCCTATTGTGGATTTGATTTTAATAAAAAATTGATTAGAGAAGCCAATTATATCAAAAATAATATCGGTAAAAAAATAAATTTTGAAGTGGCTAATGCGAATGAAAAAAGACTCGAAGAAAAACCCCAACTTTTATTTATGTTTAACCCATTTGGAGTAAAAACTTTAAATAATTTTATAAATAATAATGAACAAAATCTTAGAAATAATAAATCCATTATTTTATATGCAAATGATTTATGGATTAATGAAATTGAAAAAAGCACTCTAATCAATAGAAATCACTTTTTCAATTTATCTTCGATTGAGTTTTAAATTTTTAAAAATATTATTAAGTAGATTTTTTTGCAAATTATGTTTCATAGTAGAAGTAGTTTATTAATAAAAGTAATGTTAAAATGAAAAAAAAAATAGCCTTATACATGTCCGGGAATTATGCTGAGATCCTCAAGCATCTTCCAACCCACATGCAGGATTTTGAATTTTTTGCATTCTGTCAAAATCATAATTCATATCATATTTGTAAAGATGTAAATTCTTTTGAGCGCTCATTTTACCTTTACGAAGATTTTAATGATAGGATTAATTCTTTAGATATAAATAAACTTAAAGAGGAGGTTTCTTTCAACCTTTTTGGGACTTTGATTCGCGATAAAGCACATTTTAAAAGACTATCTGGCAAGAAACAAGAAAAAATAATTTTCACAATGTATTCAATTATGGATAATTGGTTAGAAAGGGCAAAACCTAATTATATTTTTCTTCCAATAATTGAATCAATTGACTCAATGCTTTTATATTATTTAGCTAAATCCAAAAACATTCAAACCATTTGTTATGGACATGCAAGACAAATTTATAGATCATATTTTTCAGATTCATACCTGGATATACTACCCAGATTTAAAAATAAAATACCTACGACTGATCAACATTTAGAATGGGCAAATGAATTTATAGAAAATTACATAAATAATCCTGTTAAAGTGAACTATGCAAAACAAATTGAAGAACTCTATTTGGACTTCGAGGATAAAAGTCAGGAATCATACACTAAAAGTAAAAATATTTTAATTCGTTTATTTACAAATATTTCAATAAAAGCTGGAAAAGAAAAATGGAACCAATTATCACTTTTTTATGTTAAAATTTTGGTGACTTTAGAACGAATAGTTTTGCCGATCCAGAAGCAATTATATTTGATTTTTGAGTCAATTTATTTAAGACCGTTGAAATTGCTTCCAGAAAAATTTGATTACTTCCCACTGCATTTTTCTCCCGAGTCATCAATCAATACTCCTTCACCATATTACATAGACCAGATGCGAGTTATTGATGAAATTATGCTAAATAGAAAAGCAAATCATGTGTTACTTGTTAAGGAACATCCTTCAATGTATTTGAAAAGAAATTTTTCCTTTTACAGTCTTTTAAAGAAAAAACCTTTTGTTCGAATCATAAATAAAAAATTCAATAGTCAAGAACTTATTTTAAAAGCTGTGTGTACTTATTCAGTAACTGGGACTGCATGCATGGAGGCTTTTTTATTAGGAAAAAAATGGCATATGTTGGGCTCAAATTTATTAAGTGAGTACTTAAAGATAAACCCAGAAGCTTCAGCACAAGATTTTTTAGTTGAAATATTGAAAACGAGCGGAGAGTTTCTTTTGTACTCTCCTCCCAAGATAAACGGAATTCATAAAAAAACATTATTTGCAAAACAAAACTTATCGAACATGGCAAGTTATTTGAGATTTTATATCAAAGAAACCGCGATTTAAATCATGAAAGAAACTATGGGAAGTGAAGAAAATTTTTACGCACACGAAACCTCTGTAATAGACCCTGGATGTACGATAGGTGAAAACAGCAAAATATGGCATTTTACCCACATAATGAGTGGAGCTATTATTGGTTCGAATTGTAATTTGGGACAAAATATTGTAGTATCACCCAAGGTGGTTTTAGGTAATAATGTTAAGGTTCAAAATAATGTTTCAATTTATACGGGTGTGTTTTGTGAAGATGACGTTTTTCTGGGTCCCTCAATGGTTTTTACTAATGTTATTAATCCAAGAGCAGCAGTTGTAAGAAAAAATCAGTTTCAACAAACTAAGGTTTGCAAGGGGGCTTCAATTGGAGCCAATGCAACAATTATTTGTGGAACTACAATCGGTTCATTTTCAATGATTGGAGCAGGCGCTGTTGTAACTAAAGATGTTCAACCCTATGCATTAATGGTGGGGAATCCCGCTAGACAAATTGGGTGGGTCAGTGAATATGGGAATCGTTTAATTTTTGATGATTCAAAAACAGCTATTTGTAAAGAAACACAGGAAAAATACCTGTTACAAGAAAATAATTTAATCATTAAAAAATGAAAAACTTTATATTGATAGGTGCTTCGGGTTACATAGCTCCAAGACATATGAAAGCGATAAAAGAAACAGGGAATAATCTTATTGCAGCGTATGATCCATACGATGGAGTAGGAATCATTGACAGTTATTTTCCAAATGCGCATTTTTTCACAGAGTTTGAACGTTTTGACCGACATATTGAAAAAATAAAAAGGAGTGGAATAAAAATTGATTTTGTTTCTATTTGTTCTCCCAATTACCTACATGATTCACATATTCGATATGGTTTGAGAATTGGAGCAAATGTTATTTGTGAAAAACCAATTGTATTGAACCCATGGAATTTAGATGCTTTGATTCAGCTTGAAAAAGAATCTAAAAATAAAGTTTATACGATTTTACAATTACGACATCACAAATCAATAATTGACCTGAAGAGAAAAATAGAAAAACAAGCAAAGAATAAATTTTATCAAATTGATCTAAAATACATTACCTCTAGAGGTAATTGGTATTTCACCTCTTGGAAAGGAGACCAGAAAAAATCTGGAGGCATAGCTACTAATATTGGAATACATTTTTTCGACATGTTACAATGGATATTTGGACCAATGAAAGACTTTACTATTGATGAAAAAACCAACGAGACAAATGCAGGGACTTTACAATTAAAAAACGCCAATGTAAATTGGTATTTGAGTATTAATTCAGATAATTTACCATCAAAAGTAAAGGCTAAAGGAGTGACAACATTCAGAAATTTGACTATCGGAGAAGAAGAAATTGAATTCAGTAAAGGGTTTACAGATCTTCATACGATAAGTTATTCTAGTATTCTTAATGGAGAAGGTTATTGTTTAAAAGACGCAATAAATTCTCTTGAAATTGTAACTTCAATTAGAAATAAAAAAGAATAAAACTATAACCAAAATGAAACTCTTTCTTTACAAAATAATTCATCTTTTTTACAAAAGCTTGCCTTTTGGTGATATTTTAAATTCAAGCTTTAGTGCTGTTTTTAAACTCTTTTTTTTTCAAAAATTATTGGGATTCAACAGAAAAGTGAATTGGCAGGTACACTGGTCGTCATCCGTTTTAGAACCTAGAAAAATAAAACGTGGTAAAAACTTTAGAGCATCTTCAAAGAATGTTTATTTAGATGGCAGAAATGGAATTGTTTTTGGAGAAAATGTATGGATAGGACCTAGTGTAAAAATAATTTCACAAAATCATGATTTATTAAATTTCACTGAATACCAAACAACTAATCCTATTAAAATAGGTAGTAATAGTTGGATTGGAGGAGGAGCAATCATTTTACCTGATGTTGTTCTTGGAGATCATACTGTTGTTGGCGCAGGTGCTGTCGTAACAAAATCATTTCCATTAAAAAATCAAGTTATTGCAGGAAATCCAGCAAAAAAAATAAAGAAAATTCCTAATTATGGATCCATTAAAAAGCAAAATAACAAATGAAAATTGTTACTATCTTAGGTGCAAGACCACAATTCATAAAGGCAAGTACGTTCAGTAGGGCAATACAAAAAGACTCAGATATTGAGGAGATAATTGTTCATACAGGACAACATTATGATGAAAATATGAGTTCCGTATTTTTCGAAGAAATGAAAATCCCTGAACCAAAATACCAACTGGGCATAGGAGGAGGAACTCACGCCGAAATGACTGGGAAAATGCTTATTAAACTTGAGAAGATTCTCATAAAAGAAAAACCTGATTGGGTTATTGTTTTTGGGGATACAAATTCAACTTTAGCTGGTGCACTTGCAGCTACAAAATTAAACATCAAAATTGCACATATTGAATCTGGATTAAGAAGTTTTAATAATCAAATGCCAGAGGAAATAAATCGTATTTTAACCGATAGGATAAGTGATCTTCTGTTTTGTCCAACAATAGCTGCTGAGGAGAATCTAATAAAAGAAGGATTTTTAAATTATCAATGTAAAATTGTTCAAGTTGGAGATATTATGAAAGAGGGAGCTAGATATTTTAGATCTTTTGCAACCCCTCCACCAAATATTATTTTTGACAAACCCTTTAAACTTGTGACTATTCACAGAGCAGAAAACACGAATGATTCAAATAAACTTTTCACAATTTTCAAGGCATTGAATGAATTGGGAAACTCATCACGGATCATTATGCCAATTCACCCTCGAACAAAAAAAAGAGTGGATGAACTGAAAATAAATACAGACAACATAGAAATCATTGATCCTCTAGGATACATTGAAATGATCTGGATGATTAATAATTGTGACGGTGTTATTACGGACAGCGGAGGCCTTCAAAAGGAAGCTTATTTTTTTTCTAAACCATGCGTTACCTTGAGAGATGAAACAGAATGGAAAGAATTGGTAAATAATAATTTTAATGTTTTAGTAGGATCGAATTATGATAAAATAATTCATGCTTTAACTTCTCATAAGTTTAATGATGATTTTTCACTTGAGCTTTATGGTGGTAATAACATAACGAGTTTAATTATTTCTGAATTAAAGAAAGCTACGATTTGAAAGTACTATTGATAACGTATTGTTTTTCTCCAGCAAATGTTGTTGGATCAAAAAGATGGTCAGATTTTTATAAACTTTCAAAACAAGACGATCAGCTTGAATTTGATGTCTTATCTGCGAATTGGCCAGGCGATAAAATACAAGATAACAACGTCAAATACTTGGGAGATATTCAGAATAGATCGCCTTCATATTCTCTCCAAAAAAAGATAAACTTAAAAAACAGCATACTTCACCCTTCCTTATTTATTCGCTCAATAGATAAGTCATTTTTTTCCTCATGGATTGAAAAGTGTAAAAACTGGATAGACGAAAATCAACACAAAAATTACGATTACATAGTCGCATCTTATGGGCCCCTGTCAAATATTTTAGTTGGTAATTATGCTAAGAAAAAATTTAATGCTCCCTTTGTTCTGGATCTTAGAGATTTGATATCCATTCAAGGTCAAAAATTAAAGTTGCCATTCATCCATTTTTTTGATCAAAAGGTGGATAAGTTTCTAACTAAAAAAGCAGATTTATTTTTAACAGTTTCGTCTACTGGTCAAAAAAAAGCAAAAAGTTTCTACAGGAGAAAAGTCGGACTAATTTTTAACGGGTTTTCTTTTCCAATTGATTTAAAAAATTCTGATTTAACTATCAAAAACAAGAAAAACCTTAACTTAATTTATACTGGAACACTTGGAATTAACCGTAATCCAAAATATATAATTCATATTTTAAATGAATTTGCAAAACAAAATGATAAAACTAAAATTACAGTTCGTTTTGCAAGTCAAGATAATCCACTTGATTTTCTTAGTGAAAAAGATCATGACAAAATTAAAATAAAATGGCTAGGATTTTTGTCTCAAAAAGAACTTAAAAGAGAAAAAGAAAAAAGTAATATTTTATTACTGTTAGAAGATCTTACTTCAAATGGAAATGAAAATTTAACAGCTAAAATTTATGAATATTTTAGTTCAGAAAAACCAATTTTAGTTTCATGCAACACCAATTCTGATATTGGTAAAGTCATCAAAGAAACAAACACAGGTTCAATTGTATCATCACTGCAAGAGCTCAGTGAATTCATTGATGCTGATAGATTGAGAAATAATGAAAATTGTTTAAAATACTCACGCTCCAATCAGTATGGTGAACTGAAAAAACTTTTAATAAACTTCCCTAAGAGATAAGTTATGTGCGGAATTTATTTGACTAATAATAAATTAGATGAAAATAGAATTAAGCAGAAGCTTAATCTTATTAAACATAGAGGACCTGATAATCAAGGAATAAGAGTTGCTCATAACATTGGATTTGGACATAATCGATTATCTATCATTGATCTTGAAGAAAGAGCCAATCAGCCTATGTTTTTTGAGGATTTAACAATAGTATACAATGGTGAGATTTATAACTATTTAGATATAAAAAAAGAACTTCAAAAAGAAGGTGTCGTATTTACAACAACAAGCGATACAGAAGTTTTGATCAAGGGATATCATGTATGGGGAGAAAAAGTTTTGCAAAAAATAAACGGAATGTTTGTTTTTGCAATATTTGATCAAGCAAAAAATAGCATTTTTGTAGCTCGTGATAGATTAGGGGTAAAGCCTTTATATTATTCTTGGGAGGACGGTAAATTAGAGCTTTGTAGTCAACTATCTCCAATGGAAACGAACGGTAAACTTGATCATTTGGCCATTGGAGCGTATTTACAAACTGGATATATTCCCAGTCCAAGAAGTATTTACAATGACATAAAAAAACTTTCTCCGGGGACTTATGCTTTTTTTGATTTAAATAAAAAAAACTACAAAACTTATACTTATTGGGATTTAAATCAAGTGAAATCAAAAAAAATCCCATACGAACAAGCAAAAGATGAACTTCACAAATTACTCCTTGACGCAGTAAAAATTAGATTACAAGCAGATGTTCCTTATGGATGTTTCCTCTCGGGTGGAATTGACTCTGCATTAGTTTCATCACTGGCGAGTAAGGTTTTGGATTCACCCTTGAAAACACTTACTATTGGATTTCAAAATAAAGACTATGACGAAAGTTCTCTCGCGCAAAAATTTTCGGAAATTCTTGGCACTCAACATAAAAATACTATTTGCTCTGAAAAAGAATTACTCAACCTTTTAGATGATTTTTTTAAAGTTTATGACGAACCGTTTTCCGATTCTTCTGCAATTCCATCTTTATTGTTAAATAAAATAACAAAACCCATTGCAACGGTTGTACTATCAGGAGACGGTGGAGATGAAAGTTTTTTAGGCTATAATCATTTTGCATGGGTTAAAAAAGCTGAATTTTTCTTTTTCCTTCCTCTATTTGTTAGAAAGGCAATTGCTTTTTTTGTACCCTTCAACTGGCTTGGAAAAAGAGCCGTTTCTTTGAAAAATATTTTCAAAATGAAGAGCTTAGATAATTTTATCATAAGTGTTTTTAGTGGTTTTGAAAGTTTAATGATTAAAACCAATGCGGATTGGATAGAACCATATTTAAAATATATTTTGTTGTCCAAAAATAAGTTGCAAAAAACTGCTGATTTAGGTTTAAAACTATGGTTAGAAAACGATAGCAATGTAAAAGTTGATCGAGCGAGTATGGCATATTCTGTCGAGGTTCGTAGTCCTTTTTTAGACTATCGAATCATAGAATTTGCAAGGAGTTTACCAGTTTCATTTCGTTTTTCTAAAGGAATCAGAAAAAGAATTTTAAAGGATATCTTGGAGGAGTACATTCCAAAATCAATTTTTGACGTTCCAAAAAAAGGATTTTCAGTTCCGTTAGCAGATTGGATACGAGGATCATTAAAAGAAAAAATTAAAAGTGAGTTTTCAAGCAATCATTTTGATAAAATACCAAATTTAGACACCAAAAAATTACATCGATATTTAAAACTTCATCTTGAAAATAAAGGTGATTATTCTCTCTATATTTGGAGGGCATTTGTTTTATCAACTTGGATAAAAAAGAATAAAGTAAGTTTATAAATATTTAATACTTTCAAACTTAAATTATTTGTGAAAGAATAAAATAAAATTAAAGAAAATGAACCAATCACTCGATACTAAAGAAAGATTTAAATTTGGAAATAACTGGAAACAGTTTTTAAAAAATTTAAATGACGAGAGAATAAATAATTCATCATCAAGTCTTTTATCTATGCTAGATGTTCAAAATCTTAAAGAGAAATCCTTTTTAGATGTAGGAAGTGGAAGTGGTTTATCTTCACTTGTGGCAAAAAAATCGGGAGCAAAAGTTTATTCATATGACTATGACATAGATTCTGTTGAATGTACCAAAGAATTAAAAAGGAGATATTTTGAAAAAGATAAAGACTGGCAAATTAGTCAAGGATCTGCCTTAGACAAAAAATTCACAAGTAAACTTGGACTTTTTGACGTCGTTTATTCTTGGGGAGTACTACATCATACAGGTCATATGTACAAAGCTTTTGAAAATGTAGACCACAATGTAAAACCTCAAGGATTATTATTTATCGCAATTTACAACGATCAAAGAAGAATATCCAGAATATGGCTTAGCATAAAAAAAACATATATAAAAGTTCCATTCCTAAGACCTTTCATAATTTTAATGGGATACATGATTTTTTGGGTTCCTTTTTTCATAATTGATTTTTTAAAATTCAAACCATTCAAACGTTGGAAAGAATATAAAAATCGACGTGGAATGTCCCCTCATCACGACGTTCTTGATTGGATGGGAGGGTATCCTTTTGAAGTTGCCAAACCCGAAGATGTAATACATTATTTTATAAGCAAAGGCTATCATTTGAGAAAATTAAAAACCTGTGGAGGAAGACTGGGTTGTGTTGAATATGTTTTTATTAAAAAATAATTTACTAAAATGAAAATTCTAATTACTGGAGCAGCAGGATTTATAGGTGCCAATCTTTGCGAGTATATGCTAAAAAAAGGACATATTGTTATTGGTTTAGACAACTTTGCAACGGGACATGCTTACAATTTAAATGATTTAAATAAGCATCCTAATTTTTCTTTCATGGAAGGAGATATTAGAAGCCTAGAAACCTGTTTAAAAGTAACTCAAAACGCAGATTATGTTTTACATCAAGCAGCTCTTGGATCGGTTCCTCGTTCCCTAAAAGATCCAATTACTTCCAATGAGGTAAATGTTAATGGTTTTTTGAATATGCTCGAAGCTTCCAAACAAAATCAGATAAAACGTTTTGTTTATGCAGCCTCTTCATCAACCTATGGCGACTCAAAAGCCTTACCTAAAGTAGAAGAAAATATAGGAAAACCTTTATCACCCTATGCCATAACCAAGTACGTTAACGAACTATACGCAGAAATCTATTCCAATACCTACGGATTAGAAACTATTGGATTGCGTTATTTTAACGTTTTTGGAAGGAAACAAGATCCCAATGGTGCATACGCTGCAGTAATCCCAAAATTTGTCGGACTATTTTTAAAAGGGGATAGTCCAGTAATCAATGGAGATGGAACTTTTTCAAGAGATTTTACATACATTGATAATGTAATTCAAATGAACGAATTAGCGATGTCCACATCCAATCTAGAGGCGATCAATCAGGTTTACAATACTGCAGTTGGTGATCGGATTAGCATTGGAGAAATAGCCGAGTTTATTAGGGAAGGTCTCTCAGAATTTGACCCCAGGATTAGACAGATTGAAATCATAAAAGGGCCCAATAGAGCAGGCGATATTCCACATTCTCAAGCCAGTATTAAAAAGGCCAAGAATTTATTAAATTATAAACCAACTCATAATTTCTCAAAAGGTCTAAAAGAATCCTTAACTTGGTACTACAACAACTTGAAACAATGAATAACCCTAAAATTGCATTAATTGGACTAGGCTATGTTGGGCTTCCACTAGCAGCAGCCTTTGCAAATGAATATAAAGTTGTTGGATTTGACATCTACACAAAACGTATTTCCGAACTCAATTCTGGACTTGACTATACAAATGAACTAAGTACAGAGCAATTGAAAGAAGTTATAGGAACTTCTCTAACCCTTACAACCTCTTTAGAAGACATAGCAAACTGTAATATATTTATCGTTACAGTTCCTACTCCAGTAACTTCTAGTAAAAGCCCTGACCTTACTCCAGTAATAAAAGCAAGTGAATCGGTAGCCTCTATTCTTAAAAAAGGCGATACAGTTGTTTATGAATCAACGGTCTATCCGGGTGTAACCGAAGAAGTATGTGTGCCTATTTTAGAAGAAAAATCGGGATTAAAATACAATTATGATTTTTTTGTCGGATACAGCCCAGAACGAATCAATCCGGGAGATAAAAAACATACCATAACAAAAATCACCAAAGTAGTCTCGGGCTCCACTCCAGAGACACTCCGTTTCTTATCCGAACTTTATGGTTCTATCATTGAAGCTGGAATTTATGAGGCACCAACAATCAAAACAGCCGAAGCAGCCAAGGTAATTGAAAATACTCAACGCGACATCAACATAGCTTTCGTAAATGAATTATCTATTATTTTCAGTAAAATGGGAATCGACACCAACGAGGTCCTCAAAGCAGCTGGAACGAAATGGAATTTTTTAAACTTTTTCCCAGGACTTGTGGGGGGACACTGCATTGGAGTAGACCCCTACTATTTGGCATACAAATCCCAAGAATTGGGCTACACACCAGAAATGATTTTAGCAGGTCGAAGAATCAATGACCACATGCCAACTTTTATTGTTAACCAAATTGTAAAACATTTATTAAGCCAAAATAAGAACATTAAAGATGCTCCCGCTTTGATTTTGGGAGCAACCTTTAAAGAAAACTGTCCTGATCTAAGAAATTCCAAGGTATTTGATGTATTCCAAGAACTCAAAGAATTTGGTTTCAAGACTCATATTTTTGACCCCGAAGCAGATTCTGAAACATTCATAAAAGAATACGGTTTTCAAAAATTATCGGTCCTGTCAAAGAGTCATTACGACGTAGTCATATTAGCAGTATCCCACGATTGCTTCAGAGAGGTTAATCCCAAGGAATTAATAAAAGAAGATGGGGTTGTTTTTGACGTTAAAGGTTTTTATAAAGACACAGATTTTCTTTACCTCTAGTTGTTTTGAAAAAAATCATACATATTATCCCAACTTTACAAAATGGAGGTGCCGAAACAGTACTTTCTGCGATAATTGAAGAGTTTTCAAAAAATAATATTGAACAAACTGTAATTACACTCAAGGGATCAACATCCGATTTTCATTATGAATCCATTAAAAAATATTGCAGAATCTTAGATTGGAAAAGAAACTCCAAGAGCATAGAAGCACTGATAATTGAACAAACCAAAAGTCCAATTTTGGCATGGATGTACCCTTCAATATTTTTTGCTCATA
Organism: uncultured Flavobacteriales bacterium; assembly: GCA_913020155.1. Taxonomy (GTDB): domain Bacteria; phylum Bacteroidota; class Bacteroidia; order Flavobacteriales; family Flavobacteriaceae; genus Arcticimaribacter. Next base: position 96,775 of record CAJWBA010000001.1, on the reverse strand, counting down.
AGCTAAAGAAACGTCTAAGAACTAAACATCCAATTACTTGGAATATTAGACATTCTAGTTTCAGATGGAACCAGCTGTATCAAAAATTAGCTTTATTTGGATTTGGACTTTATTCTCATTTGGTTGCTCCAAAGATTATGTATTGTTCGTATCGTTCACAAAAGGTTCACGAACAGTACTTTTTTTCAAAAAAGAAAAGAACGGTTATCCAAAACCGATTGGCTAAAAAAATAAAGCCTACAACCATCGAAAATCAATATTTCGAAAACTCTTTTTTACTTTATGTTGGACGCCACAATCTTGCAAAAGGTCCAGATCGACTTATTGATATTGCTTTAAAATATTTTAAAAAAAACAATACAAGTAAATTAATCATTGCTGGTGAAGGTTGGAATAAAAACCAGATACCCGATGTAATTAAGAATAAAGTCCAGTTACAAGGAAATGTTAGTAATATTGAAGAATTATATCAAAAAGCATCCGTACTATTATTTACTTCCTTCAGCGAAGGCTATCCAAACGTTTTGGTAGAAGCAGCTGTTTCTGGGCTCCCCATTATTGGATTTGAAGCAGGAGATTCTAAATATATTTTAGATCGATACAGTTTAGGATATTCCGTTTCAAGTAAAAAAAAGTTTCTAGATAAACTCCAAGAAATAGAAAATCAGCCCCCAACTTTTGATCAAAGAAAAAAAGCTGCGCAACATCAACAAATGAAATTGAACTTCAAAGAAACCGTAAAAGAGTATTTACATTTTCTTTTTAATTAAGATTATGAACTAACTTTAAAATATGCAAAAGCTAATACGGATAACAACAGTTCCTTTATCACTTGAAAAATTATTGGAGAATCAAGCCCGTTTTTTTAGCCAGTATTTTGAAGTAACTCTTGTTTCTTCTCAAAAAAAAGAATTAAAACAAATAGGAATCAATCAAGGAGCCCCAGTGTTCTTCCTCCCTCTTACACGGAAAATTACCCCTTTTCAAGATTTAAAGTGTTTGGTTCAATTGGTCCGTTTTTTACGTCAGGAAAAGCCTCACTATGTTCACAGTCATACTCCTAAAGCAGGAATTATTGGGATGCTCGCTGCCTTCATTGCAAGAGTACCCGTTCGTATGCACACGGTAGCAGGCTTACCTTTAATGGAAGCTACTGGTTTTAAAAGAATATTATTGAACTGGGTTGAAAAGTTAACCTACATGTGTGCAACAAAAGTATATCCTAACTCAAAAGGAATGCAAGAGATTATACTTCAAAATAAATTCTGTTCTCCACAAAAATTAAAAGTAATTGGGAGTGGTTCTTCAAATGGTATTGATACTTCATACTTCGACCCAAAACAGGTTTCCTCAGCTCAACAAGTTGAGCTAAAGAATAAATTAAGCATAGGACCAAAAGATTTTGTTTTCTGTTTTGCGGGTCGATTGGTTAGAAACAAAGGGATTAATGAATTGATTGATGCTTTTGTTCAGATTTCAAAAAAACACTCCAATCTAAAGCTTCTAATTGTAGGGCATACCGAAGCGGATTTAGATCCACTCCTTCCTGAAACACTGCATAACATCGAATTTAATGAGCGAATCATTGAGGTAGGTTTTCAAAAAGATATTCGTCCATATTTGGCAATCGCAGATGTATTTACTTTTCCCAGCTATCGGGAAGGATTTCCCAACGTGATACTTCAGGCAAACGCAATGGGAGTTCCCTGCATAGTTTCTGACATTAACGGTTGTAACGAACTTATTAGGCAAGGAGATAACGGTTTAATTATTCCTGTAAAAAATAGCCTAATTTTAAAGCAACAAATGGAGTTGTTACTAGAAAACCCCAATCATTTGAAGGCTTCGAATTCCGAGACTCGTAATTTCATTAAGTCAAAGTTTGAACGAGAAGTTTTCTGGGAGTTACTATTGAAAGAATATAAAACTTTGGGAAAAAATGTATAAAATTTTCATAAAACCAACAATTGACTTTTTATTCGCTTTGATAACCCTTTGTTTCATATTGCCTACACTAATTCTTTTAGCTATTTTTTTATCCATACAAAACATCGGTACCCCTTTTTTTAAACAAATCCGTCCGGGTAAAAACGGCAAACTTTTTACCATCTACAAATTCAAAACCATGCGAGATACCCGAAATGATCAAGGTAACTTATTACCCGATAATCAAAGGCTAACTGCAATAGGAAAAATCATCAGAAAGCTTTCTTTAGATGAGTTGCCGCAACTATGGAACATTCTCAAAGGTGAAATGAGTTTTGTAGGACCGCGTCCATTATTGCCAGAATACCTACCTTTATACAACACAGAGCAACAAAAACGTCACCTAGTTAAACCTGGAATTACGGGTTGGGCTCAAGTAAATGGTAGAAATGCGATTAGTTGGCAACAAAAACTTGAATACGACAAATGGTATTTAGAGCATCAGAGCTTTAAATTGGATATTAAAATACTTTTTATGACCTTAAACAAAATTTTTTATACTCAAGAAGTAAATGCTTCTAATCAAATAACAATGGATCGCTTTGATGGAAGCAACTAAACTTATATTTATTGGTAGTGGAGGTCATGCTCGAGTCCTAATCAGTATTGCTGAAAATAATAATATTCTAAAAGTTGAAGGTGTTTTTGATCACAATGAAAAAATAAAATCATTGGACGGAATTAAAAATTTTGGAAGCTACTCTTCCGACTTGTTCAAAGATGCAACAGCAATTATTGCAATTGGGGATAATCAACTCAGAAAAAAAATAGCTAAAACAATAGATCACAGCTTCGGAAATCTCGTGCATTCAACTTCAGTAATAGACCGATTGAGTTCGATTGATGTTGGTTCGGTAGTAATGCACAATGCAGTAATTCAAAGAAACACAAAAATAGGCAAGCATTGTATCGTCAATACCTCAAGTAGTATTGATCACGATTGTGTAATCGGCGACTTCGTTCACCTAGCACCGAATACAACCGTTTGTGGAGGAGTTAAAATAGGTTTTGGAACTTTAGTTGGAGCAGCAGCTGTGATTATTCCACAAATTTCAATCGGTTCCAATGTAATTATTGGAGCTGGAGCGATAATAAATCAAGATATTCCAGATGGAGCAACAGTCTTAGGTAATCCAGGGAAAATAATTGTAAAGTAATGCAGGAAGAAAAAATATTGCTGTCCTCCCCCCATATGGGAACAGAAGAAATTAAAAATATTCAAGAAGCCTTTGCAACAAATTGGGTTGCACCCGTTGGGCCTTTCATTAACCAATTCGAAAAAAATTTATCCGAATACACACAAGTAAAACATGCAGCAGTAGTTAATTCCGGTACTGCAGCAATTCACTTAGCACTTCGCATATTAGAAGTTGGTCCAGATGATGTTGTTTTGTGCCAGTCTTTTACTTTTATAGGGTCTTCTAACCCCGTTACCTATCAAAATGCCGTTCCAGTTTTTATAGACTCTGAAAAAGAAACTTGGAACATGTGTCCAGAGGCATTAGAAACAGCAATCAAGTACCATTTAAATAAAGGAAAAACCCCCAAGGCGATAATTGTTGTTCACCTTTATGGAGTGCCTGCTAAGATGAAAGAAATAACGGCGATAGCAGACCGCTACGAAATTCCAATCATAGAGGATGCAGCCGAAGCTTTAGGTTCAACTATTGATGGCAAAGCCTGTGGATCTTTTGGGAAATTTGGAATATTGAGTTTCAATGGAAACAAAATTATTACAACATCTGGAGGCGGAGCACTTTTGTCGAATGATGAAAATGCGATTACTCAAGCCAGATTTCTTGCAACACAAGCCAAAGATACAGCACCTCATTACGAGCATTCAATCCTGGGATACAACTATCGAATGTCCAATATTTCAGCAGCCATTGGAGTAGGACAGCTTCAAGTATTAAAGGATCGTGTGAAAGCTAGAAGAGAAAATCATGACTTTTACAAAAAGATATTTGGTGGAGTGGAAGGTGTAGAATTTTTAAAGGAACCCCAAGGATTTTATTCAAACCGATGGTTAAGCTGTATATTAATTGATCAGCCCAAAAACCCCAATTTGTCTCCAGAACCTTTTAGAAAACATTTGGAAAGAAATAACATAGAAAGCCGTCCATTATGGAAACCCATGCACATGCAACCACTTTACAAAGATGCTCTGTATTTTGGTGGAAAAGTCTCAGAACAACTTTTTCAAAAGGGATTATGCTTACCTTCGGGTAGTAATTTAACTTCCGACGAAAAAGAAAGAATTAAAAAATCCATTCATTCTTTTTTGAGTAAGTAAATTCAAAGTTTATGTTTGAAAAAATATTCAAGTACCATTATTCAAAAAAATACTCCTATGTATTGGATGGGATTTGTTTGTTACTGGCTGTAGAAATTTTATTGTTTCTCAACGGTTCTAATATTGTTATTCGTTCCCTATCGGATAAAATCACTTTTATTGTTTTGGCCCTAGTTTGTCTGACCCTAGCCAGAGGATATCGAATGATGCTAAGATTCACAACCTTTATTGACATAGGGAAAATTACAATGGGTTTAGCTCTGACAATGGTTCTTTATGCATTGTATGTTAAAGCAAATACCAGGTCTCACTACAACTACTTATTGCTTCTCTTTTACTTTAGTTTATCCCTGTTGTCTCTTTACAGGCTTATTATAAAGCTTCTTTATGCAAAAGTTTCTAAAGAACAAAAGCTAACAGCTACAATTTTATTTGGAGCAGGCAACAACGGTCTAAAGGCTAAGCGAGCTCTAGACGATAGCAACTCGGTAAATGTAATCGCTTTTATTGATGATGATAAAGTTAAAGTAGGTAGAAGTATTGAGGGGATTTCGGTTTTTGCAATGGACGAAAAATTAAAAATAATTATTGAACAGCGCAGCATCGATCAAGTAATCATTACCACGGATAAAATATCCCAAAAAAGAAAAAATGAAGTCTTTGAGTTTTTTAAACTGCAAGGAATCAAAATTTTTACAGTTCCTGCAATTGATCAATGGGCTAAAGGTAAAGGAATAGAAGGAAATTTAAAACCCATTATCATTGAAGACCTTCTTCGCAGAGATGCCATTGACATTGACCTTCAGAAAAACGTACTGCAGTATCAGGACAAAACGATTTTGGTAACCGGAGCTGCAGGATCTATTGGAAGCGAAATTGTATATCAATTACTGAAGTTCAAACCCCACAAAATAATCTTATTGGATCAAGCGGAAACTCCTTTGTTTGACATAAAAAATCAACTATTCAATAAAAACTCAAGCACCAATTTTGAGTTTCTATTGCGTTCGGTAGTAAATCGTGCATCAGTAGATCAATGTTTCAAGACCCATGCAATTGATATAGTTTTTCATGCAGCTGCATACAAACATGTTTACATGACAGAAACAACACCAGCTTCCGCAATCCTCAATAATATTTTAGGCACAAAGAATGTAGTTGATGTTGCTATTGAACACAAAGTTTCACATTTTGTATTGGTTTCAACCGATAAGGCAGTAAACCCCTCAAACGTAATGGGAGCGTCAAAACGAATTGCCGAAATTTATGTTGCCAATAAAGCCGAAACCAGACAAACACAGTTGATAACTACACGTTTTGGAAACGTATTAGGATCTAATGGGTCTGTAGTACCCATATTCAAAAAGCAAATTGCAAGGGGAGGACCAGTAATGGTTACTCACCCAGAAATTACGCGTTTTTTTATGACCATAACCGAAGCTTGTCAACTTGTACTTGAAGCAGGTGCAACAGGAACTGGTGGCGAAATTTATGTTTTTGACATGGGAGAATCTGTAAAAATAAAGGACCTTGCAATTAGTATGATTCGACTTTCGGGCTTGATCGAAAATCAAGATATTCAAATAGAATACTCGGGTTTAAGGCCAGGGGAAAAGTTGTACGAGGAATTACTAACAGATAATGAAAACTTGAAACCATCGCACAATGAACTGATTTACATCGCTCAAAAAGAAAGTTTTCCAAAAGAAAAATTGTTTAAAATTGATCAACTGATCAAAGAAGCAGAGGAAGGGAGATCAAATGAAATTTTGGTACAGCAAATGAAAAACATTGTACCTGAATTTAAGTCGATGAATTCAATCTATGAAAAATTGGATGGCTAAGGTTTGTTTTATTCAGCAGTAACGATTCGTATACCTCTAATACAAACAGTAAAAGGATGTATTTGATTATTTTCTATATCCAGAACCGAAGGGTATTTGGTAAAAATTAAATCAAAATCCGTAAGATTGGGTAAAGGTATCACAACCTGTCTAAAATTGGTAACATCATAACTCGAATCACTCCAAAGTTCATAAGATGCCGATTGAGTTGAACTTGCAACTCCTGAACCAAGATCAATAATAGGGTTGTAAGATAACAAAACCTTCATATTGGAGTCAATAACAGTGGGTAGGGCAATGAACTCCATTTTGTATTCAAAAACTAGATTTTTGGGTTTTGTCCCAAAGGATCTAAAACTCTTACTCAGAACATGGTTTACATTATTGTTTGGAAGAATATTTCCTGTAATTTGATCCCTTAGGGTATGAAAAGAGATTAGAGCATCTTTACAGCCTTCGTAAAAATAGTCAGCATTAGGAGCAATCCATCCAATGGATTCTGCTGAGGTAACTTCCCAACTGTCGTCATTACTAGAATCAATGGTTAAGTTGTCTAGAAACTCATAGGTAACATAATCTTTTTTAGTAATGATATCAATATTAGTTTTGTTGGCTACTGCATGAACCACATCAAAGCGACCAAAATCTCGATAATAAACCCTGGTAGCTACCGCGCTAGGTGAGGAAATGTTCCCTCTAAGAGTTGTAGGACTTGCTGTACTTCCCTCAAAAATCCAAACAAGACTGTCGTTATTTTCGGAGGTAGAGATGAAGGTAATAGGAAAAGCTACGCTTGAAAGTGTACTACTCGCAACTGTAAAAACACTATTTGTAGAAAGAAAACTAGCTTGTAGAGAACCTGATTTATGATTGGGATCGTTTGATGGACCTATGATAGAAGACGTAGTTGTTTGATCATCTGATTCTAATAGAGGAACAAATTCCTTGCTGCAAGAAAACAAAAAAACATTCACCAAAAATAAGACAACAACCCTACGCATTACTTTAAATATATAATTCAAAGATAAGGATTAATATGGCTATCTAATTTTTTAACAAAACAAACATTCTTTTGAAATACCAATATTGCATAAAATACATCGGAGGGTTTGGTAGTCTACAATAAAACTGTAAATTTGCAGTCTTAAAATAAATAAAATGTATGCAATCGTAGAGATAGCAGGGCAGCAATTCAAAGTTGCAAAAGATCAAAAAGTCTATGTACATCGTTTACAAGGTGAGGAAGGAAGCTCAGTTTCTTTCGATAAAGTTTACCTTTTGGACAATGGTACACAAGTAACTCTTGGCGCCCCGGCTATTACTGGAGCTTCAGTAGAAGCGAAAGTAGTAAAACACCTTAAAGGTGACAAAGTAATCGTTTTCAAGAAAAAACGTAGAAAAGGGTATCGTGTTAAAAATGGACACCGTCAAGCCTTAACAGAAATTTTAATTGAAAATATTTCTTCAAAAGAAGATGCTAAAAAAGCAGCTGTTCCTGAGGGTTCAGCAAAAAAGGCACCAGCTATGAAGGCTGCAGCTCCCAAAGCACAAGATCTTATGGGAAAAACAGTAACAGAGTTAAAAAGCCTTGCCAAAGCAAAAGGAATAAAGGGAATTTCTGCCATGAAAAAAGCAGATTTAATTGCCGCATTGAAGGCATAATTTATCACTAAAAAGAAACAGTATGGCTCACAAGAAAGGAGTAGGTAGTTCGAAGAATGGTAGAGAATCAGAATCGAAACGACTCGGAGTAAAAATCTTCGGTGGACAAGCAGCTAGAGCTGGAAACATCATCATACGTCAAAGAGGTACGGCTCACAATCCTGGTGAAAACGTTTATCTAGGAAAAGACCATACCCTTCATGCAAAAGTAGATGGATTAGTACATTTTACTAAAAAGAGAAACAACAGATCATACGTGTCTGTTATTCCTTTTGAATCGTAGAGATCAAACGACTATTCATAAAAAAACCTCGCAATAGCCTGATTTTTTTGACAAAAACCACCTTTATTCCAATGCAGAGTAAACATAGCGATTCATAGCAATCACATATTCTTCATTACTTGGAAATTTTTGTGTCATAAAAATAGCAATCAAATCTTCTGCAGGATCGATAAAAAAGTGTGTTTTGAAAAAACCTCCCCAATAAATTTGTCCACTACTGCCCGGACTAGGGTCTTTATCGGTATCAACCAAAACTCCAAATCCAAGTCCAAAACCTCTTGCACCTCCCAGCATAGAACCAACATGGTTTTGTTCCATCAAAGCAATGGTTTCTGGTTTTAGAATCGATTTTCGATTCAAACTACCGTTATTTAAAACCATTTTACAAAAGCGTAAATAATCTTCCATTGAAGAAAATAATCCGTGGGTTCCTCCATAAACAGTATTTCCTTGAGTCGGAACTTGGTATGGGCTGGGGATCAATTCCTGTGCCTCATTTTTTAGGTAAACCAACATAACTCTATTTGCATTAGAAGGAGACACATTATACCCTGTTTCGGTCATACCTAAGGGCTCAAAAATAAATTCCTTTAAATACGTATTTACGCTCTGACCAGATACTCGCTGAAGAATTAATGCTAAAAGATCAGGAGAAGCACTGTATTCCCATTGCTTTCCTGGTTGCCCTATTAATGGGGCTTTCAAAAGTTGATCAATACGTTCTTCGATTTTTGTATATTCTCTAGGATTAAACAAATCATTATACATCAGCTTAAACAGTTCCAGATCAAATTGTGTTGTTTCCAAACCATGAGAAAAGCCAGCAGTGTGGGTAAGCAGTTGTTTAATTGTAATATCGCTTTCACGGTCTTCGGTAGGACCCTCAACACCCATACTCGAATCAATGTTTACTCTCAAGTTCGCAAGCTCAGGAACATACTTTTGAGCTCTATCTTCAAGATCAACCAATCCTTTTTCTACAAGTTGCATTATTGCAACACTGATGATGGGTTTGGTCATGGATTGAATGTAATAGATGCTATTTTTATTGAGAGGCTCTTTGGTTGTTAAATTCACATATCCCAATGCTTTGTGCCATGCAACTTCTTTGTTTTTATAAATTAACACTTCTGCTCCACCGATATTCAAATTTTTAATTTCTTCTTTTAAAAAGTTTTCAAAGGGCACCATTTTTTGAACATTGAGTTGAGATTGGGCAAAACTACTTTGAGGAAGAACAGCTAAAAAAAATAAAAATAACGGTAATAAGGATCTCATAAAAAATTAGTTTTTGGATACATGATAACAAAAAAAGAAAAGCCGAGCCCCCTATGTGCTCGGCTTTTCTTTTTTTGTAAAAACATCTTAATAGCGATAGTATTCCGGTTTGAACGGCCCTTCCACGGTTACGCCAATATATTCTGCTTGCTCTTGTGAAAGTTCTTCCAATTCAACCCCTAGGTGACTCAGATGAAGCGCTGCAACCTTTTCATCCAAATGTTTGGGAAGCATGTATACTTTTTTATCATATTTTTCCGAATTATTCCAAAGTTCCAATTGCGCTAAGGTTTGATTGGTAAACGAATTACTCATCACAAAACTTGGGTGACCAGTTGCACAGCCTAAGTTTACCAGACGACCTTCTGCCAAAACAATAAGTTCTTTTTCATTTTCAAGCGTGTATTTATCCACCTGAGGTTTGATTTCAACTTTGGAAGCTCCATAAGTATCGTTCAACCAGGACATGTCAATTTCATTATCAAAATGTCCAATGTTACAAACAATTGCTTTGTCTTTCATATTCAAGAAGTGTTCTGCTCGAATAATGTTTTTGTTTCCTGTTGTTGTAATTATGATGTCAGCATTCTCAACAATAGAACTGATTTTTTTAACTTCAAAACCATCCATTGCAGCCTGAAGCGCACAAATAGGATCGATTTCTGTTACGGTAACGATAGATCCAGCACCTCTAAAAGAAGCAGCAGTACCCTTACCTACATCACCATAACCAGCAACAATTACTCTTTTCCCTGCTAACATTACATCGGTTGCTCTTCGAATAGCATCAACAGCACTTTCTTTACATCCGTATTTATTGTCAAATTTTGATTTAGTAACCGAATCATTAACATTGATTGCAGGTAAAGGGAGGGTTCCATTTTTCATTCGTTCATACAAACGATGAACTCCAGTCGTCGTTTCTTCAGATAATCCTTTTATTTCTTTAACTAGCTTTGGGTAATGATCTAATACAAGGTTGGTTAAATCACCTCCATCATCTAAAATCATATTCAAAGGCTTTCGATCTTCACCAAAAAATAGGGTTTGCTCAATACACCAGTCAAACTCCTCTTCGTCCATTCCTTTCCATGCATAAACTGGTATTCCTGCAGCAGCGATTGCAGCAGCAGCATGATCTTGTGTAGAGAAAATGTTACAAGAACTCCAAGTCACGTCAGCTCCAAGAGCAACAAGAGTTTCGATTAAAACAGCAGTTTGAATCGTCATGTGCAAACACCCAGCAATTCGAGCACCAGCCAAAGGGTTGGATTCGCCATATTGCTTTCGCAAGGCCATAAGCCCTGGCATTTCAGCTTCTGCGAGTTCAATTTCCTTTCTTCCCCAATCGGCAAGCGAAATATCTTTTACCTTGTAAGCTAGATGTGCGATTTTTTCAGTCATAGTTTTTATTTTTATCTTAGTATAATTTCCTTGCAAAAGTAAGGATTTTCAAAGAATTAAAAAATGCCAGTTTTCCAAGAGATTCAATTAGATTCAAACACCAAATTAATTCTTTGGAAAATCGAAGAGACAGAACAGGAATTAATTCATCTTTTGGATTTACCCCCATCAGAGATGCAAAAATTAGAAAACAGGAAAACTCCAAATCATAGACTCGAGTTTTTAGCCACTAGAGCCAGTTTAAGCTCCCTGGGAGTTTCAATAAATAATCTTCATTTCAAAGAAAGCGGAGCACCATATTTAGATACTCAAAAACACTGTTCATTATCCCACACCCAAAATTATGCAGCTGCTATAGTCTCTCAAAAGCAAGTTGGAATAGACCTAGAAACTCACCGAGGAAAAATTGTCAAGATCGCACCCAAGTTTGTCCACAAAAAAGAAATGTTTGCATTGCACAATGAAAATCAAATCTTTTCTTTAACCCGGCTTTGGACGGCAAAAGAAGCTGTTTACAAAGCTTTTGGAATGGCTGGAATACATTTTTCAACACAAATAGAAGTACATTCTTTTTCCATGATCGACAAAAAAGGTTTTGCAACTTTGACCCATTTGGAAAAAGAATATTCATTTACTTTACATTTTCAATCAATAAATAATGGTCAGTTGTGTATGGCTATTTTAAATTCATAAAAGATGAATATTTCAGTTGAAATAACTTTATTACCGCTACAAAATGAGTACGAAACTTCCATCAAGGAGTTCATAAAAGTTTTACGAGCATCAGAGTTTAAAGTTTTGGAGAATCCTCTCAGCACCCAGATTTATGGACCCTATTTATCTTTAATGAATTTTCTAGTTAATTCAATAGAAGATAGTTTTGGAAACATAGAATCTGGTGTAGTGAATTTGAAAATAGTAAAAAGTGACCGCAGTAACTATATTCCTAATTTTTAATAGATATCAGTATTGATTCATCAAAAACCATCTAAAATATTTCGTGTAGTGGTTTATGGTTCTGAGAGCACTGGAAAAACAACCTTGTGTCAAGATCTTGCAGCTCATTACAAAACTGAGTGGGTTCCAGAATTTGCTCGATCGTATTTGCAAAACAAGTGGGATCAAAAAAAAGAATTTTGTTCCTTAGATGAGCTACCCTTGATAGCAAAAGGTCAGATGGAATTAGAGAATCAACAGATCACCAAAGCCAACAAAATATTGTTTTGTGACACGAATATTCTGGTAACTCAGATTTGGTCTGAAACTCATTTTGATGGGTATTGCGACCCCTTGATTAAGCAAGCAGCAGAGCAAGTTTATTACGATCTTTACCTGCTTACTGGAATTGATGTTCCGTGGGAAAAAGATGACTTAAGAGACCGCCCTAATGATCGAAAAAAAATGTTTAAATATTTTCATAAAAATCTGATTAAAAGAAATTTAGAGTACAAACATATTAAAGGGAGCAGAGAAAATAGAATTAAATCAGCCCAGACAGCAATAGATAGTATATTTTTGTTGAATGCTGACTCAGAAAGACTTTAAGGCCTTAAATTCTATTAATAAAAACACGCTGTTGATTCAAGAACAGTTGCTCAAATTAAGAGCTGAAAAAAGTGACTTTTCCATAGTTAAACCAGCAGCTTTGGGAGAGGGTATCCAAGAATTTAGCTCCGAAGAACAAACCCTGTTTCAAGCATATTTTGATCAACATGGATCTACTATCAGTCCTTTAAAATTTGTTCCCGCCTCAGGATTAGCTTCAAGGATGTTTTTATTTCTTAGAGAATTCATCGACTCTTTTGATCCATTGAAAGTTTCAATCGAAAACTATTTTGCTGATGGGCATAAAAAAGAGTTGCAGTTTTTTGTTGAGCATTTAGAAGAATACCCGTTTTATTTAGGCATAAAAAACTACATAGATAAAAAGAAGGGACCCTTTAAGAATCGAGGGCAATTTTTTTTTCATTTTGTTCAAACTCTACTTGAAGATCAAAATTTGGGAATGGAGGGAAAGGCAAAAGCACTTTTACCAATATTCAATTCATCTAAAGAATTAAATAAAACAGCATATGAATTTCAAATTTTAGAAGCACTTTCCCTTTTTTCGAATACTTCAAATGTTAAGATACATTTTGCAATTGATCCAGATCAGCTCTTAGAATTTATTGCTTTAGAAAAAGAGTTTTGTAAGCAACTTTCTATGCGAGACCAAAAGCGTCTACAAATCGATTATTCTTTTCAAAACACAAATACAGATAGTGTTTCTCTGAACGAAAATAATACTATTTTGAGGGACAAAAAAAATCAAATAGTTTTCAGAAAAGCTGGTCATGGTGCCCTTTTAGAAAACATAAAACGAATTCAATCCGACTTAGTTTTTATTAAAACAGTAGATAGTGTTTGGCCTGATGATAACAGCTGTGTAAACTCTCAAAAAACCTTAGGAGGTCTTTACCTAAAAAATTTAAATAAGATTGAATCGCTTTTAAACTACCTCAAAGAAAATGGACCAAACGCAGTTGAAAATACTTTATCATTCATCAAAGAAAGTTTCCACATTGATCTGAATCAACGCTTAAGCTCTTCAACACTTGAAGAAAAAAAAATATTCCTTATGGAATTTTTAAACAGACCGCTTCGGGTTTGCGGAATGATTCTCAATTCTGGGAAACATGGGGGTGCTCCTTTTTGGGTTGAAAAAGATGAACAACGGTATTTACAAATTGTTGAATCCAGTGAACTCGAAGACAAACCATACACCCTTAAAGACAGTTCTTTTTTTAACCCTGTTAATATGGTTTGTGGTCTCAAAAATTTCGATCAAAAGCCTTGGGATTTAGAAAAGTTTAAAGACGATGATCGCTACATTATTTCTAAAAAGGTTCACAAAGGCAGGACAATCAAAATATTTGAATATCCGGGTCTTTGGAATGGAAGTATGGCGTATTGGAATTCAATTTTTGTAAAAATTCCACAGTCAACATTTCGTTCGTTAAAAACAATAAATGATTGTTTAGAACAAAAAAAGAGTTAAATTTGTACTTTCTCAAAGGGGTGCTCAAAATAACGAGCTGAGATCATACCCTATGAACCTGAGCAGGTAATGCTGCTAAGGGAAGTAGTTTTTTTAATTAATGTACCAAGAATAGTTGCCCTTTGTTATTCGTAAAATTTATTTTTCGAATGAAAAAATGTCATGTGCTATCTGCTTGGGTAATTGGAAGTGTTTTTCTTTTTGCTCAACAAAAAAAACAAGTATCAGATTCTTTAACCAATTCGCTAATAAGCCTTGAAGAAGTAAGTTTAGCAGGATTAAGAATAAATGAAAATCAACCATTAACTTTCTCAGAAGTTCAAGCAGAAGCTTTAAAAGAACGAAACCTAGGTCAAGATTTACCAATCCTACTCAATTTTTTACCAGCAGTAGTAACCACTAGTGATGCTGGAGCTGGAATCGGTTACACGGGGATTCGTGTACGTGGAAGTGATGCTTCTCGGGTAAATGTTACCATCAATGGAATTCCCTACAACGATTCAGAATCTCAAGGGACTTATTGGGTAAACTTACCTGATTTTGTTTCTTCGGTTGAAAGCATTCAACTTCAAAGAGGTGTAGGAACATCAACCAATGGAGCGGGAGCATTTGGCGCAAGTCTCAACTTGACTACAAGCGCACCATCAGCAGATGCTTTTGCAAAAATTGCAAGCAGTGCAGGTAGTTTTGGAACACTCAAAAACACCCTCAAATTTTCAACAGGTCTATTGAACAATCATTTTGAGTTTTCTGGGAGAGTAGCTACCATAAAATCTGACGGTTATGTGGACCGAGCTACGTCCGATTTAAAATCATATTTTTTTCAGGGTTTATTTCAAGACGAAAACACCTTGGTTAAAGCACTCAGTTTTGGAGGGCATGAAATCACTTACCACTCTTGGGTTGGATTAGATCCAGCAACTCTTGCCTCAAACAGACGCTACAACCCTGCTGGAGAGATTTATGACGATTTGGGAAATTTAATTGGATTTTATGACAATCAATTTGACAATTACAAACAAGACCATTTTCAAATTCACTGGATACAACAATATAACTCCTTTTGGTCTTCAAATATTGGCTTAAATTTTACACACGGGGAGGGTTATTACGAGGAGTACAATGATAGATGGAAAATTCAAAACATAACCTTTGAAGATGAATTGAATTTCGATTACCTTCAGATCAATCCAATTACTATTGGAGGAGAAACAATCAATTCCTCTGAAAACATAAGTCGAAAATGGTTAGACAACGATTTCTATGTAGCCACTTTTTCTTTGAATTATGACAAGACCCTTACCAGTGCCGTATTTGGTGGCTCTTTTAGCAGATATGAGGGTAGTCATTTTGGAAATTTAGTATGGACACAGTACACAAGTAATGCAGCTCCTAATCATCGCTTTTATGAAAGCACTGCTGATAAAAATGATTTCAATTTTTATTCAAAAGTAACCCATCAATTCAACAACGCTTGGACGCTTTATGTAGACTTGCAATACCGTTCGGTAATTTATAATTCTAAAGGAACAGTAAAAGGGCCAAGTGAAATAGATTTTGACGATCAACTCTCTTTTTTCAACCCTAAAGCTGGAATTACTTACAAAGCTTCTGAAGCTTCACGATACTATTTTTCTTATGCAAAAGCGCAACGAGAACCTAATCGTTCGGATTACGAAAACGGAACCCCAAAATCTGAAACCCTTCATGATTTTGAAGCGGGATGGCGATTCAAGAAGCAAAAAATCCAACTATCCGCAAACCTTTATTACATGGATTACAAAAATCAACTTGTACTTACGGGGGCACTTGATGCAGTTGGTGAACCCATTAGAACCAACAGTGGGGATAGTTACCGCTTTGGACTAGAGGTTGATGCCGCTATTCAATTAAGTGATCAGTGGGTGTGGCAATCCAACATGGCTTTGAGTACCAATAAAAACAAAAACTTTTATTTTAGAAAAAATGGCATACAACAAAACTTAGGCAAGACAAATATCTCCTATGCTCCTAGTGTGATTGCAGCAAGTAATTTGGTGTACAGTCCGAGTACTGTATTTCGAATTGCACTATTGACTAAATACGTTGGCGAGCAGTACATGGGAAATATTGATGCAGCGCTTTCCAAACTAGAGTCCTATTTTACAAATGACACCAACATCAGTTATGTTTGGATTCCCGATTCATGGATCAAAGAAGTACAATTTTCGTTGTTGATCAACAATATTTTTGATAAAAAATATAGTTCTAACGGTTTTTTCTACTTCTATGATGACGACTCTTCTACACCTGGTGAGGTTGTTACAATTGAAGGTGTGGGGTATTATCCTCAAGCGGGAACTAATTTCCTGTTAGGGGCTACATTTAAATTTTAAACAATTATTATTTGTATGATCCGCTTGAGTTGTTTTTTGTTGTATAAAGTCATTTCTAGTGATCCGCGTTCTGCGAATTGTATCAGACATCAATCAATCCTCATAAAATCAATGTGCTTCCAGCCAATTATTTCCTACCCCAATATCAACCACCAAAGGCACTTCTAATTTAAAAGCATTTTCCATTTCTTCTTTTACCATTGTACTGAGTGAGTGAATTTCATTTTTTGGAACATCAAACACCAATTCATCATGTACTTGTAAGAGCATTTTTGCTTCCCAATCTCCATTTTTCATTCGATTATGAATTTTGATCATCGCTAGTTTAATAATATCGGCAGCACTTCCTTGAATAGGGGCGTTGACAGCATTTCGCTCTGCACCACCACGTACAATTGCATTTTGAGAAAGAATGTCTTTAAGGTAACGTCTGCGTCCCAAAACTGTTGAAACATACCCATTTTCTCGAGCAAAATCTACCTGAGAACTCATGTATGCTTTAAGTTGAGGATAGTTCTCATAATAGGTATTGATCAACTCTTTGGACTCTGAACGACTTAAATCGGTTTGCTGACTTAAACCAAAAGCAGATACGCCATAAATAATACCAAAATTGACAGTTTTTGCATTACTCCTTTGTGAGCGAGTAACCTTTTCCAGAGGAACATTAAATACTTTGGCAGCTGTAGTTGCATGAATATCTTCATTGTTCTGAAAAGCAGAAACCATAGAAGGGTCTTTGCTTAGTGCGGCAATAATTCGCAACTCTATTTGAGAGTAATCTGCAGCAAGCAGTACATGATTGGAATTTCGGGGAATAAATGCTTTTCGTATTTGCTGTCCTCGTTCTGTTCTTATGGGAATATTTTGCAAATTGGGAGCATTACTACTCAAACGACCCGTTGCTGCAACAGCTTGGTTATAAACCGTATGAATCCGTCCCGTTTTGGGATGAACTTCTTCGGGTAGGGCATTTACATAAGTACTTAAAAGTTTTTGAGTAGATCGCCAATTGAGAATATCAGCTACTATTTCATGATCCTTAGCAAGATAAGATAAGACATCCTCTGCTGTTGAATATTGTCCTGTTTTGGTTTTTTTGGGTTTGTCAATCAATTTGAGTTTATTAAATAAAATGGGACCCAATTGTTTGGGCGATGCCAAATTGAACTCCTCACCGGCCTGTTCAAAAATTTTGGATTGAAGACGGGAACTATCCTGTTTAAGTTCAATTGCGAATTCATTTAAAAAAGGAACGTTAAGGTTGATCCCTTCTTTCTCCATATAAGTAAGAACGGGAACAAGCGGCAGTTCAACAGCCCTAAACAGCTCTTGGTTATTTGCGGCGGTCAGTTCCTTTTCAAAATGTTGTTTTAATTGCCAAGTAATATCGGCATCTTCAACGGCATATTGTGTTTGATCTTTCAGGGGAATGTCACGCATAGAACCTTGGTTTTTACCTTTTTTACCAATCAATTTTGAAATGGGTTGTGGTTCGTAGTTTAGGTAATTTGACGCCAGAATATCCAGTGCATGACGACGATCTGGATTGATGATGTAATGGGCAATTAATGTATCATAAAGAGGACCTTTTACTTCAAGATCGTAATTGGATAAAACTTTGAGGGCGTATTTGAGATTATGACCAATTTTTTCAATAGTTGCATTTTCAAAGAAAGGGCGAATTTTTTCAATCAGTTCATGGGCAGCATTTTGATCTTCGGGAAAGGGAAGGTAGTATCCTTTGTTATTTCCCCAACTGAAAGCGATTCCAACCAATTCGGCTTTTAGTGCATTTAAACTTGTAGTTTCGGTATCAAAACAAACACTACTTTGGGTAGTCAGTTTTTCTAGGAACAGTTTTAGTGCCAGTTCAGAATCTACACACTGATAGGCGTGATCGGTATTGTACAAGTTGCTTTTGGATGAAAAATTTTCGGTTGTATTTGAAACAGATCCTGAACCTGCGGTTGCAAACAAATCCATTTGACCTTTATTCGTAGGGGTGGTAAGTTTATATTCTTCATTCTTTTTAGCAGGTTCAATTTCTGTTTTTGGAGTATCACTAAAAATCCGTTGAAGGGTTTCTTGCATCCTTCGGAACTCCAATTCTTCAAAAACGGTTTGAACGGAGCCATAATCAGGATCACTCAATTTGTAAGAATCTGCCTCAAAAGTTACAGGAACATCCAATAGAATTTTCGCCAATTCCTTGGAGAGCATTCCCAATTCTTTATTGGCTTCAATTTTCTCTTTCATTTTCCCTTTCAACTCATGAGTGTTTTCCAGAAGAGCCTCCATACTCCCGTACTCTTTCAAGAATCTTTTAGCCGTTTTATCTCCCACTCCGGGTAGTCCTGGGATATTGTCAGCGCTATCTCCCATCATTCCCAAATAATCTACAACTTGTTCGGGGCGTTCAATTTCAAATTTGGCTTGTATTTCCTGAATTCCCCAGATTTCAATACCATTACCCATTCTTGCGGGGCGGTACATGAAAATGTTTTCTGAAACCAATTGTGCAAAGTCTTTGTCTGGGGTTACCATAAAAGTTTGAAACCCATCTTTTTCAGCTTGTTTCGCCAATGTTCCTATGATGTCATCGGCTTCATAACCTGCTTTTTCAATCACGGGGATATTCATTCCCCTTAGAATTTTTTGAATGTAAGGAACAGCAATTTTAATTGCTTCGGGGGTTTCACCTCGATTAGCTTTGTATTCTCCATAAAGTTTAGTTCTAAAGTCAGATCCTCCTTTGTCGAAGCAAACTGCCAGATGATCGGGCTTCTCTCTTTTGATGACATCCAATAAAGAGTTCATAAACCCAAATATTGCTGAGGTATCCATCCCTGTGGAATTGATTCTTGGGTTTTTGATGAAAGCGTAGTAACCTCTAAAAATTAAGGCAAAAGCATCCAGTAAAAAAAGGCGTTTTGGTGATGGCATTACAAAGTTGTTTTACACCAAAAAGATACAAAATGCATTTGGAATTCAAAATGTAGATTGAAAGATTCATTCCGAGTACACCTAGTCACTTCTCGATACACTTCCCTTCGGGAAACACTCGAAGTGACAGTATGTATTTACTTCCCAAGGGAAACACTCTACCTGATTTGATTTACCCGTCCTCTGATCGAGTGACTAATCGAAGATGAATTGTATCGAGATCAAGACGAAGTATTCCAAAAAAAATCGCTCCAAAGAGCGATTTTTATAATGCGTTTGAAAAAGATTTTTAACCCAAGGCCAAACGTTTGAAATTTGTAACGTTTAGATCTGCATTTACAGACTTAACGTATTGTGCAACACTTTGCTTACCGTCTTTAATGTAAGCTTGATTTACTAAAGTGTTGTCTTTGAAGAAGCGTTTTAATTTTCCTTTTGCAATATTGTCTAACATGGCTTCTGGTTTTCCTTCCTCACGGAGTTGATCTTTGGCAATCTCAATTTCTTTTTCGATTACTGATGCATCTACTCCGTCTTCATTCAGGGCAATTGGATTCATCGCAGCAGCTTGCATAGCAACATTTTTAGCAGCTTCAGCTGCACCATCTACAGCAGCAGAAAGTCCAACGATTGTTGCTATTCTGTTTCCTGCATGTATGTAATGTCCTACAAAAGAGCCCTCGATACGTTCGAAACCACCGATTTCGATTTTTTCACCAATCACTCCAGTTTGTTCAGTTAGCTTATTGGCTACAGACATTCCGTCAAAGTCTGCAGCTAAAAGCCCTTCTAGTGAATTTTGATCTATTGCTAAATCAAGAATTTTGTTTGCAAGTGCAAGGTAGCTGTCGTTTTTGGCTACGAAGTCTGTTTCGCAGTTTACAGAAACGACTACAGCAGCAGTATTTTCTGCATTAACTTTCGCAAGCACAGCACCTTCTGCTGAATCGCGATCCGCGCGGTTAGCGGCTACTTTTTGTCCTTTTTTTCTTAGATTTTCGACTGCTAGGTCAAAATCACCTTTCGCTTCTACAAGCGCTTTTTTACAATCCATCATTCCAGCTCCTGTGGCCTGACGTAATTTATTTACTTCTGATGCACTAATTTTCATCGGTATAATTTATTTAAAAAATCAATTAAGATTCAGTTTCATCAGGTGCTTTGTCTCCTTTTTTGGTAGAGGTCTTAGCGACCGATTTTTTTTGTTTTGGTTTAGCTTTTGAAGCAGCCTTTTCAACTGATGCAGCTTCTGCCTTTGGAGCAGTCTCCTCAACTGGTGCAGCTTCTGCCTTTGGAGCAGTCTCCTCAACTGGTGCAGCTTTTTCAATCGGCGTAGCTTCTGCCTTTGGAGCAGCCTCATCAACCGGTGCAGCCTTTTCAACCGGCGTAGCTTCTACTTTCGAAGCTTCTTCTTGTCCTTTGCTTGCGGCATCTTTTTCAGATTGACGCTCTTGAAGGCCATTTCCTACAGCTTCAGTTACAAGAGTCAAAATCTTATCAATGGATTTTGAAGCATCATCATTAGCAGGAATGACAAAATTTACATCTCTAGGATCAGAGTTTGTGTCGACCATTGCAAAAATCGGTATTTTCAATTTTTGAGCTTCTTTGATTGCGATGTGTTCGCGCTTGATATCAACTACAAAGAGTGCTCCAGGAAGACGCGTCATTTCTGAAATTGAACCTAAATTTTTCTCAAGTTTAGCACGCAAACGATTTACCTGTAATTTTTCTTTTTTAGAAAGCGTTTCAAATGTACCATCTTTTTTCATGCGGTCAATTGCAGCCATTTTTTTAACTGCTTTTCGAATGGTAATGAAGTTGGTTAACATTCCTCCAGGCCAACGCTCTGTAATGTAAGGCATTTTGACTGTAGCAGCTTTTTCTGCAACGATGTCTTTGGCTTGTTTTTTAGTTGCGACGAATAAGATCTTGCGACCAGAAGCTGCAATTTTTTTCATTGCGTCTGACGCTTCGTCTATTTTTGCTGCAGTTTTGTAAAGGTTGATGATGTGAATACCATTGCGCTCCATGTAGATGTAAGGAGCCATGTTGGGATTCCATTTTCGAGTTAAGTGACCGAAATGTACGCCTGCATTTAACAGGTCTTTTACGTCGATGTTTGCCATTGTTGTTAGTTTACGTTCCGTAGTTAGCAACAGTAAAGTGGCTTTTTTTGGAAAGACCTCTACCATTTAGATGCTAAACTAATTCTCGCTTTCACGAGTGGGCAACGGGATTGATTAAAATATGAACGAACCCTTTTAGTTAAAAGGGCAAAAAATATTAACGTTTAGAGAACTGGAATTTCTTACGAGCTTTCTTTTGACCGAATTTCTTGCGCTCAACCATACGAGGATCACGTGTCAACAGCCCTTCAGGCTTAAGTGATTCACGATTTTCTTCATTGATTTGGCATAAAGCACGTGAAATAGCAAGACGAACGGCTTCTGCCTGCCCGTTTGTTCCTCCACCTACAACAGTTACTTTAACATCATATGCACCTTCTGTACCTGTAAGTGCAAAAGGTTGAACAACTTTGTATTGCAATGTCGATGTTGGAAAATATTCTGCGTAGTCTTTTTTATTAACGGAAATTGCTCCTTTTCCTTCTGAAATGAATATTCGAGCTACTGAAGTCTTACGACGTCCGATTGTGTGTATTACCTCCATTATTTGAGTTTACTTAATTTAATTGTAGTAGGATTTAGTCCTTCGTGCGTGTGCTGCGCACCACTAAATACTTTAAGGTTTTTGAACAAAACAGCTCCCAATTTGTTTTTGGGCAACATTCCACGTACAGCATTTTCTACCAAACGTGTAGAACTTTTTTTGTACAACTGTTCTGCAGTCAATTTACGTTGACCACCTGGATAACCTGTGTGACGAATGTATTCTTTTTGTCTCCACTTATCTCCCGATAATTCAATTTTATCAGAATTGATAACAATCACGTTATCTCCACAGTCAACATGAGGAGTGAAATTGGATTTATTTTTACCTCTAATAATTTTGGCAACTTCTGAAGCCATTCTTCCTAAAGGCATTCCTGCAACATCTACTAAAACCCATTGTTTGTCGACGGTATTGCTATTAGCAGAGATGGTTTTGTAACTTAGTGTATCCACAATATATGTTTTTTATACTTTATTTTCCCGTATTAAAGGGCTGCAAATGTACCAATTTTTTTTTTTTGGGCAATAGGCAACGAATCTTTTTTTACTAAAACTTGGCTAGCAGCTACCTAGTCTTCAATGTTAAAGAATTTTTATGACAAACGAAAGTTGTTTAGAACGGAAGATCGTCCTCTACTTCTTTGTCGTTTTCGTTTGAAACTTCGAAAGAGGATGCAGGAGGCATAGGAGGCATTTCTGAGGCTGCTGCTGCTGCTTGTCCCTCTATTCTCCATCCTTGAACAGAATTAAAATACTTGGTTTCCCCTTGGGGATTTACCCATTCTCTTCCTCTAAGATTGATTCCGATTTTTACGGCTTGACCTATGTTAAAAGAGTTTAATAAATCACATTTGTCTTGAACAAATTCCACTAAAATATGTTGTGGATATTGTTCTTCGGTGGTAATTACTACCTCGCGTTTTCTGAAACCATTACTCCCGTAGGTTTTAGTTTCATCTAACCATTTTATTTTCCCTTCTACTTCCATAATTTTTTAAAATTTAACAAAGCATAAAAGTATAAAAATTTAGAGAGCTACGCATACACAATGCCTTTTTCCTTTTTATCTTATCTTAGTCTTTTAGAATTCTATTTTATGTTGACGTTTTTTTCTCAAACAAAGATTAAACCTTGGATGTTAATTTGCATTTTTGGGATTGTTGCTTTGATTTTGTGGAATACGAACATTCTTTTTCAAATTTTAAAAAAAGAAGAACGAATTAAAATGGAACTTTGGGCTACAGCGCAGCAAGAGTTAATCAAAAACTCAGATTTGAGCCGCGATTATGGAGTTTTGACTTTTGAAGTCATTCAAAAAACTAGAAAAACTCCCATGATCAGTGTAAATGCTTTGGGCTACATCAAAGACTTTAAAAACATCAGCTGGGATTGGAATCAAAACTCTGATTCTTTAAAATTATATGCCTTATTAAATCAATTAAAACAGGAGAATGATCCAATTCCCATTAAATACAAAGACATTGTAAATCAGACCCTTTATTATGGTGATTCTAGACTTTTAAAAAAATTACAATATTACCCCTTAGCACTTTTGTTAATTATCGCTTTGTTTGGAGGGGTACTTTTTTTCTTTTTTAAAACTTCAAGAGCATCAGAGCAAAATCGACTATGGGCTGGAATGGCAAAAGAAACAGCGCATCAAATAGGAACACCCTTGAGTTCTCTGATGGGATGGATTACTTTACTTAAAGAACAAAACATTGCACCAGCTTCCGTTGAGGAAATGGAGAAAGATGTTGAGCGTTTGTCGGTCATAACGGAGCGTTTTTCTAAGGTTGGTTCTTTACCTGAATTGCAAGAAAACGACCTTGTAAAAGCTACCGAAGAGGCATTGCTGTATTTGAAGAAAAGAAGTTCGCAATTGATCGAATGGAATTGGAAACTTCCCCAAAAAGAAATCTTGATTCCTATGAACCTTCCTTTGTACGGTTGGACCCTTGAAAACCTGATTAAAAACGGAATCGATGCGATGAAGGGCCAAGGAAAATTAACTCTTGAGTTACTGGAATTCGAAAAAAAAGTATTGATTCGCGTTTCGGACAGTGGCAGTGGAATTTCGTCTAAAAACATAAAACGTATTTTTAGTCCGGGCTTTACCACAAAGCAAAGAGGTTGGGGGCTTGGCTTATCTTTAGTTCGAAGAATTATTGTAGATTATCACAAGGGAAGCATTGAAGTTTTAAAAACTAAATTGGAAAAGGGAACCAGTTTTCAAATTACTTTAAAAAAATCAACTTAGCTTATCCGATTTTGGTTGCAATATGTTTTGCAAGTTCAAAAATTTGACTTTTATCCACCTGTTCTTTTTTGGTGAAGGTAGCATCACTAATGGTGTTCAAGGGAATTAGATGCACGTGAACATGCGGAACCTCTAGTCCAATTACCATCATTCCGATGCGCTGGCAGGGAACTGCTTTACGAAGTCCAAGGGCAACGGTTCTCGAAAACTCCATCAATTCAGAATAGGCTTGAGGGCCAAGATCAAAAAGCTTATTGACCTCTTTTTTTGGAACACACAAAGTGTGCCCTTTAGCATTTGGATTAATATCTAAAAAGGCGATGTGGTTTTGATCTTCAGCGACTTTGTAGCAGGGAATTTCTCCATCAATAATTTTTGAAAAAATACTGGCCATTAAGATCTACTGATTTTGGTAATTTTGAGTTGGACGGTTCCATTTGGCACCGCTATCTCAGCCATTTCTCCTACTTTTTTGCCTAGTAATCCTTTTCCAATTGGGGAGTTTACCGAGATTTTTCCAGTTTTTAAATCAGCTTCACTTTGGGCAACCAAGGTGTAGATCATTTTCATTCCATTGCTTTTGTTGACCAATTCGACAGTGGATAAAACTAAAACTTTGGATACGTCTAATTGAGATTCATCAATGAGCCTAGCGTTTACATAATTCTCTTCCATTTTTGCAATTTGCATCTCGAGCATTCCCTGAGCTTCTTTAGCAGCATCATATTCGGCATTTTCACTCAAATCTCCTTTGTCTCTTGCTTCAGCTATGGCTTGAGAAGCTTTGGGACGTTCAATATCTTTTAAATGATTGAGCTCTTCTTTTAGTTTTTTTAAACCTTCTTCGGTATAATATGAAGTTTTACTCATTTTTACTTAGTTTTATTAATAATAAAAAACCCTGCCGTAAGGAAGGGTTTATAAACAAATATAAGAATTTGAGTGATTTAAGCCTATTTTTGAAAAAGAAGTTTCTCAAAAGTCTTTTGATTCTTACTTTTTTGATGTCTTGTTCAACCTCTAATTTGGAGCGAAATCCTTTTTTATCTGAATTTTCTTTTCAGTTTCAAGTCAATTTGAATTTACCAGAATACGATGACCTAAGGTATGCCGGTGGTTCGATTTTGATTCCCCAACTGGGCAACAAAGGAGTTTTGGTTTTTAATTTAAATGGAAATGATTTTTTTGCATGGGAAGCGAGTTGTCCCAACCATCTCCCGAATAGTTGTTCTCAAACTCAAATCAAAGGAGTATTGGCAGAGTGTTCTTGTGAAAAATTTCAATACAGCCTTGCAACAGGTCAGTTGCTAAACTCATCAGAGGAACACGACGTAAAACATTATCCTTTGCTCTTTTATCAAACAGAAAACAGGGGAAATTCAGTAATAATTTCGAACTAAGAAATCTTTTGATGAAGGGCTAATATTGACGCTGCTATACCTGCCGAATCCATCCCTATTTCTTTTTGTAATAGAGCTGTAGCTCCGTGAGAAATAAATCGATCGGGAATTCCAATTCTTTTTATGGGATTGGGCTTTCCATTTTCGTTTGCCCATTCTAATATTGCACTTCCAGCACCTCCAGCCAATACTCCATCCTCTACCGTGATAATTGTAGTATAGTTTTTAAAGATAACTTGTAAAAGCTTTTTGTCCAATGGTTTGATACTTCCAAGATCGTAGTGAGCGGGAGTACATTTTTCTTTGATGATATACAATGCTTCTCCTACATTATCAGCCATTGTTCCAACAGAAATAACCGCGATTTGTTTTCCTTTTTTGAGGCAGCTTCCCCTATATAATTCAATTTCTTTAAAAGGAACTTTCCAGTCGGATATTTTACCGTAACCTCGTGGATATCGAATTGCAACAGGATTCTTAATTCCCAATTGAAGGGTGTAAAGTGTTTGCCTGAGCTGAATTTCGTTTCTCGGAGCTAGTATGCGTATGTTGGGTATTGTTCTCAGCATTGCCATGTCAAAAACACCGTGATGTGTTGGGCCATCTTGTCCTACCAATCCAGCGCGATCCAAGCAAAATACAACTCTTAAATTTTGAAGGGCAACATCATGAATAACTTGATCATAAGCTCTTTGCAAAAAGGTGGCATAAATGGCGCAAAAGGGGAGTTTCCCTTTTGTTGCCATACCAGCAGCAAAGGTTATTGCATGTTGTTCTGCAATTCCAACATCATAAGCACGTTTTGGAAAAGCATCCATCATCAGTTTCATTGAACTTCCGGTGGGCATTGCTGGAGTTATCCCGACAATGGATTCATTTTGACTTGCTAATTCTACTAAAGTTTCTCCAAAAACATCCTGATATTTTGAGGTAGGACGGTCTGTTTTTGTAATTAGAATTCCCGTTTTACGATCGAATTTTCCCGGAGCATGATAGGTTACCTGATCCAATTCTGCGGGTTCAAGTCCTTTTCCTTTTGTGGTTACTACATGTATGAGGCGGGGACCTTTTTGTTTTTTTAGTTTTTGGAAAGTAGTAATTAAGCTTTTTAGGTCGTGACCGTCTATGGGCCCATTATACGGAATATTGAGGGCTTGAAAAACATTGTTAGAATCAGAAAACTCTTTTTTAACTTTCTCAAAATAATATTTGAGCGCGCCTACACTTGGGTCAATTCCAATAGCATTATCGTTGAGAACAATGATTAAATTTGCTTCTGTAATTCCAGCGTGGTTGAGTGCTTCTAATGCCATTCCTCCAGCGATAGATGCATCACCAATTACTGCAATATGAGTTTGAGAATTGTTTTGTTGATTAGCCAGAGCCATTCCTAAAGCTGCTGATATTGAGGTTGATGCGTGCCCAGTTCCAAAAGCATCATAAACACTTTCCTTTCGATTGGGAAAGCCACTGAGTCCACCCAACTGACGGTTTGAAGAAAATTGATTCCTTCTTCCCGTTATGATTTTATGGCCATAGGCCTGATGACCAACATCCCAGATGAGCTGATCAATTGGAGTTTCAAATACGTAATGAAGAGCAATAGTAAGCTCAACTACACCCAGGCTGGCTCCCAAGTGCCCCTCTTTAGTTGAGACTACATCAATAATTTCTTGACGCAACTCATGTGCTAGTCGAATTAAATCCTCAACATTGAGTTTCCGAAGTGCTTCGGGAGTATTGATTTTTCTTAAAATTGATTTTTGCTTCACAGAACAAAGGTAGGAGTAAATTCAGTATTATGAATTGTGAAATGCTTACTTTTAAGGATGGAATTGGATGATGCGTATTTTATGAAGAAAGCCCTTGAGCAAGCAGAAATAGCTTATGGGGTGGATGAAGTTCCCGTTGGAGCTTTAGTAGTAATTGATCAGCGAATTATTGCCAAGGCTTGTAACCTTACCGAGCGTTTGAAAGATGTTACGGCACATGCCGAAATGCAAGCCATAACCGCTGCAGCTCATTTTTTAAATGGGAAGTATTTGAAAGGATGCACACTCTACGTTACCCTTGAACCTTGCGTAATGTGCATGGGAGCACTGTACTGGAGTCAATTGGATAGAATTGTTTATGGAGCAGCAGACCCTAAAAGAGGTTTTGTCGCAAAAGGAATACAAGCCCACCCCAAAACCCAAGTTCAAGGAGGGATTTTGGCGGAAGCTTCTGCGCTAATTTTGGGAGATTTTTTTAAAAAAAAGAGATAAAAAAAAGCACTCTACCCGAGTGCTTTTAAATAATCAAAATAAAATGTTTTATAGAATTTGAATTTGTCCTGCAACTTTTCCTTTTCTACCTTCTTCCTCAACATATTCTACTTTGTCGCCCTCATTGAGATTTACCCCGTCAAGAGACGTTACGTGGACAAAAATGTCCTCACCTGTTTCATCATTGGTTATGAAACCATAACCTTTTGATGGATTAAAAAACTTTACTGTACCTGTCATGATAATGATAACGATAATTAATGAATATACAAATTTACGTATTTGTTTGAAAATCAAACATTAAATTTATTAAAAAAATAAAATTCAATTTTTTTTATCTTTTTTCACATTCATTTTGCTTAAATTTTCTCTAGTAAGAGTGTAGTTTGATATTTTTTTGTCTTTCCACCGATGATAAAGGAATAGGGGTAAATAGATAAAAGCTCCAAATAAAACTCCTGTTCCAATTATTTTTTCACCTTGGTTGTAATCCAGTGTTTCTTTTACATAATACCCTCTGCAGAGAACAATTAAGAAAGTGAGAAATAAAATTTTAAGTACGTATTTCATGAAGGGTTTTTGTAGACACTTATTGTTTAAGTCAATTCACTAATTCTAATTAATTCTCTTCGGTAAACTGATAATAGTTTAGATTTCGATACAAACCCCATGAAGGTTCCATTCTTTAATACGGGTAAATTCCATGCACTGCTGTCTTGAAATTTACGCATAATTATTTTTATGCTGTCCTTTTCATAGTGGATTACACTAGGTGGACTTTGCATAATGGAACGAACAAAAAGTGTTTCGTGCAG
Source organism: uncultured Flavobacteriales bacterium (assembly GCA_913020155.1). Lineage (GTDB taxonomy): Bacteria > Bacteroidota > Bacteroidia > Flavobacteriales > Flavobacteriaceae > Arcticimaribacter. The sequence continues at coordinate 68,253 of CAJWBA010000001.1, read as the reverse complement.
TGAGGTATTGAACATAAATTCTCTTACGTCGTCGAGAAGTACAATTCCCAGCAGTGCTTTTTCTTCGTTTAGTACAGGGAATAGGTTTCTTTTTGATTTGGCTACACCTTCTTTAAGCATGGTTCCCAAAGTCATTGATGGAGCAAGTGTACAAAAGTTTCTTTCAATTAATTTGTCCAATTGCATGAGTAAAAGCACTGTATCGTCTTTGTCATGGGTCAGCAAAGCATCTTTTTGAACTAATTCTTTGGTGTAAACGGTTGTGGGCAAAAAATATTTAGAAATAGCAAAAGCTAGTGAAGCCGATATCATTAGAGGCAAAAATAAGGCATAGCCTCCAGTAAGTTCCGCAATTAAGAAAATTGCAGTAAGTGGTGCATGCAGAATACCAGCAATCATTCCTGCCATTCCAACAAGTGTGAAATTACTCACTGAAATAGGAATGTTTGGTATTCCAAGAGCATTGATGACTTTTGCAAAAGTGTGTCCAAGTGCAGATCCCATAAATAAGGCAGGAGCAAACACACCTCCTTTTCCACCAGCGCCAAAAGTAAGACTTGTTGCAATTACTTTAAAAACGACAAGTCCAATAAGCAAGAAAATAACTATCCATGTTTGATCAAAATCTTGGATTAAAAAAGAGGTTCCTATAGCAGCACTATAGTCTTCTCTGAGCAAATTATTTATGGTTGTAAAGCCTTCGCCGTACAAAGGAGGAATAGCAACAATGAGCAAACTCAATAGAAGTCCACCAATCAATACCCGCTGAAAACCTTTGAGTTTTAGTTCAAAAAATTGTTCAATCCATAAATAAACTTGAGTGAAATAAATTGCACTAAGCCCAGCGACTACTCCAAAAATCATGTAGTATCCGATGTGATTGAGATTGAAAAGGTCAATTAGTTCAAAGGGTAAGAGCCGTGTTGATCCAAAAAAGAAATAGGTGGTTAGAAGTGCTGATACCGATGCGAATAGTAAGGGTAATAAAGAGGTTAAGGTTAAATCTAAACTGAATACTTCAATTGCAAATATTATTGCTGCAATCGGAGCTTTAAAAATTGCAGACATTGCTCCGGCAGCGGCGCAACCAATCATCAAACTTCGAGTAGCTTGATTGAGGTGTAGCAATCGAGATAAGTTGGATGCAATGCTTGCTCCTCCCGATACCGTTGGGCCCTCTAATCCAGCTGACCCCCCAAATCCAATAGTAATTGGGGCAGTTAAGATTGAGGAAAACATTTGATAAGCAGGAATGATTCCCTTGCGTTTCGATAAAGAATATAAAACCGACGGGATTCCATGATTTACAGTTTTTTTTATTCCATAGCGAATAATCCCAAGGGTAATAATGACACCGATTATTGGGAAAATAAAATAAAACAGCGATTTATATTCAATGTTTACATTGGTAATCAAATCTTGAAAAAAATAGGTAGTGTTTTTCATTATAGCAGCGAACAACCCCGAAGTTATGCCGACGACAATGCTGATCAAATGAATGAATTGCTTATTCGGAATGTGTTTGATTCTCCAAATCAGGAATTTTTTTAGTATCAAATTCCCCTGTAATAACATTATTCGTTTGGTTTAAGTTTGAGATTAAGTTCTTCCAATTGAGTGGTATCAATCTTAGCTGGCGCATTTATCATTAAATCACGTCCACTATTGTTTTTTGGAAAAGCAATGAAATCTCGGATGGTTTCTTGTCCACCCAAAAGGGCAACCAATCGATCTAAGCCAAGGGCAATTCCACCATGAGGAGGAGCACCATATTGGAAAGCTTCCATTAAAAATCCAAACTGAGCTTGAGCTTCTTCTTTTGTAAAGCCGAGAAGATCAAACATAATTTCTTGTGTTTTTGAATCGTGTATCCGAATAGAACCTCCACCAATTTCATTACCGTTCAGAACCAAATCATAGGCATTTGCGTTTACTGCTTTTGGATTTGTTGCCAACAGTTCTAGTTGTTCTGACTTGGGAGCTGTAAAGGGGTGATGCATGGCATGAAAACGTTTGCTTTCTTCATCCCATTCCAAGAGAGGAAAATCTACCACCCAAAGAGGTGCAAACACATCTGGATCTCGAAGTCCAAGTTGTTCGCCCAACTCCATTCGAAGTGCTGAAAGTTGAGCACGAGTACTATCATTGTCTCCAGCCATAACCAACATAAGGTCTCCGGCTGATGCATGTGTTGCTGTTGCCCAGTTTTCTAGGTCGCTTTGGGTGTAAAATTTATCAACGGAAGATTTGTAATTACCATCTTCGTTACATTTTACCCAAATCAGACCATTGGCTCCAATTTGAGGTCTTTTAACCCAATCAATTAATGCATCAATTTGTTTCCTTGTGAAGGTTGCAGCTCCAGGAACCGCAATTCCAACGATTAATTCTTTTTGATCAAAAACTTGAAACCCTTTTCCTTTGGCTAGTTCGTTGAGTTCGGCAAACTGCATCTCAAAACGGATATCAGGTTTGTCATTACCGTATTTTTGAATTGCTTCGCTGTAGGTTATTCTTGGAAATTCATCAACGGTTATTCCTTTAATTTCTTGGAGTAAATGTTTTAAAAGGCCTTCGAAACAAACTAAAATATCTTCTTGTTCTACAAAGGTCATTTCACAGTCTATCTGTGTAAATTCAGGTTGTCGATCAGCACGTAAATCTTCGTCACGAAAGCATTTAACAATTTGAAAATACTGATCCATTCCCCCAACCATAAGAAGTTGCTTGAAGGTTTGAGGAGATTGAGGTAAGGCATAGAACTCACCTGCATTCATTCGAGAGGGTACCACAAAATCTCGAGCCCCCTCTGGAGTTGACTTGATCAAGTAGGGAGTTTCAACGTCAATAAAATTGTGAGCAGATAAGTAATTTCGAATGGCTAAACTTACTTTGGAGCGAAAAATCAAATTTTCTCGAACAGTATTTCTTCTAATATCCAGATAACGGTATTGCATGCGTAATTCTTCTCCACCATCTGTTTCATTTTCAATAGTAAAAGGGGGAGTTTTTGAGGCATTCAGAATTTTCAAATCTTTTGCCAGAATTTCAATGCTACCGGTATTAATTTTTGGGTTTTTGGAAACACGTTCAATTACCGTTCCTCGAACTTGTATCACAAATTCTCGACCAAGGCTTTGTGCTTTTTCCAGCATTTTTTTGTCGGTACGCTCTTCATCGAAAATGATCTGAGTAATCCCGTATCGATCACGAAGGTCTACCCAAATTACAAAGCCTTTGTTTCGTGTTTTTTGTACCCAACCCGAAAGGGTAACTTTATTACCTACATGAGAGAGGTTTAACTCTCCACAATTATTTGTTCTTAACATAATTTGAAAATTCTTTGCAAAGATATTAAGATAACTCTTTTTATGAGGAACTAAACGCTTTAATCTTTAATTTTAATCGATAAACGAGGTAAAAACAAGCTGGAACAATTACCAAAGTTAGAAAAGTAGCAAAGGTTAGTCCAAAAATAACAGTCCATGCTAGTGGTCCCCAGAAAATCACGTTGTCTCCTCCAATATAAATTTTGGGATCCCATTGGGTTACCAAGGAAAAGAAATCAATATTAAGTCCCGTTGCAAGTGGAATAAGCCCCAAAATGGTTGTTATTGCGGTAAGTAGTACAGGTCTTAGTCGCGCTGCTCCTCCCAATACAATTGCCTCTCTAGCTTCTATTCTGGGAAGCATTTGTTCAAAGGGTATGCCCAATTCTTCTTTTTTTCGAGCAATTAGGAGTTGGGTGTAGTCGATTAGAACAACTCCATTGTTTACTACAATTCCAGAAAGAGAAATGATTCCCATCATAGTCATCATGATGACAAAAGGCATTCCAAACATACTGATTCCATACAATACTCCCGTAAAACTCAAAAATATTGAAAGGAGAATAATGAGCGGGTTGGAAATTGAGTTGAACTGCAATACCAATAAAAATAAAATAAAACCTAAGGCAGTAGCCAATGCTCCTAATAGGAAATTCATGTTGGCTTCTTGTTCTGCAACCTCTCCAGTAAACTCAAAATCAATTCCATTCGGGAAACCATTGAATCCTTCTATGCTTTCTTTGACGTGATCTACAACTTCATTGGCATTGTACCCTGCAAGTACATCCGAATATACAGTAACTACCCGTCTTAGCTCTTTGTGTTTTATGGAGCTGAAAGAAACCGAATTATCCATATTTACAATAGCACTTATTGGAATTTCTTTTATTTTTCCAGTAGCTTGATCTCTAAACACAATATATTGATCCAAGAGAGCGGTGGTGTTGATTCTGTCGGATTCATCAAACCGGACACTAATGTCATAATCTTCTCCGTCTTTTTTGAAAATACCAGCTTTTTCACCAAATATTGATCGTCTCAGTTGTTGACCAATTTGTCCCCCAGCTACGCCAAGGGCACCCGATTTTTTTCTGTCGATATGAATGGCTAGTCCAGGTTTACTTTTGTTTACGTCAATTTTAATTTCTTCTACTCCTAAAATGTTTTCACTCCCCAAGTAAATTCTTAGTTGTTCAGCAACCGAAATTAATTCATCGTAATTATCTCCTTTGAGTTCAATGTTTACAGGATAGCCCACTGGTGGTCCAGCGGCTTCTTTTTCAACAGAGACAGACAATCCTGCAAAATGATCGTGAAGCTTGGCTTGAATATCGGTTCTCAAATCTTCACTTGAGAATCCTTTTCTAAGTTTGAATTCTGACATGGTAAGGGTAATTTTACCTTTATGTGGCATGTCTTGATCTCCACCCTTGTCAGTTTCTGGATTTTGTGCTCCAGCCCCAACCATGGTTACGTTCGAATCGATCATAAAGTTGGAACCAGAATCTGGATCGATATATTTGTCTTGTGTTATTACTTTTAAAACTTCTGCCTCAATTAGTTTAGTGACCTCGTTGGTTTTATTTATCGAGGTTCCCTCGGGATATTCAATGTAAATAAAAATTTGTTGGGGTTGATTCTCAGGAAAAAACTCCACTTTTGGAGAAGCCAACCCCAGTATTACAAAAGAGGAAAAAAGAAGTCCAATGGTTGAAAATAAAAAAACATAGGGCATTCTTCCAGTTAAAGCAAATCGCAAAACTTTGGTGTATGCCTTTTCTAGCTCAATCAGAGTTACGTTTTGAAAATGAAGAGCCCAATTTTTAATTAAAAATTTGTAGGTCCAAAACAATAGAGTTGTCAGAAGCATTATTGTTCCCAATCCTCTGATTGTTCCTTTATTGAAAACTAAAATAAGACCCAGACCTCCTAATATGAAGGTTAATCGCCAAAGACTCTTTTGGCTGATTTCACGATCTTCAATTTCCATGAATTTAGAAACCAACATAGAATTAAAAAAGATAGCTACAATTAGTGAAGATCCCAAAACAATTGAAAGGGTTATGGGAAAAAAGACCATAAATTTTCCAATGGTTCCTGGCCAGAAGCCAAGGGGGACAAATGCCGCAATAGTTGTTGCGGTGGATATGATAATAGGGTAAGCGATTTCGCCGATTCCTTTTTTTGCAGCTTCAATGGCGGTCATCCCTTCTTTTTCCATCAAACGGTATGCGTTTTCTACAACAACAATACCGTTGTCAACCAGCATTCCTAGCCCCATAATGAGGCCAAAAAGCACCATGGTATTTATGGTTTGTCCCAAAAACCCTAAAATCATAAAAGACATGAACATAGACATTGGAATTGCAAAACCAACAAATAAGGCGTTGCGAAACCCAAGGAAAAACATCAAGACTGTAATTACCAATATTACTCCAAAAATTATGTTGTTCGCTAAGTCGCTTATAATGTTTTTGGTCGTATTCGATTGATCATTAGAAATGTCAACTTTGATTGAGGATGGAAAATCATTTGCAACGACTTCATCCACGATAGCTCTAATTTTTTCTACAGATTGGATTAAGTTTTTTCCACTGCGTTTTTTTATGTCCAGAACAATTGCTGCTTCTCTATCCAGTCGGGCAAAAGAGTTTTTTTCTTTTTCTTTAAAAGTAACTGTTGCAACATCACCTAGGTAAAGCACGCCATTTTGTGTTTTAATCACAAAGTTTTCGAGTTCCTTGGGGCTTTTGATTTCCCCTAAAACACGGATGTTTCGTCGTAGACCATCCCCAACAATATTTCCTGCAGATATGGTTTTGTTTCCACGTGCAATTGAGTTAATGACATCATCAAAAGATACAGTAGCTGCATTCATTTTCAAAAGGTCCAGGGAGACTTCTACTTCGAAGTCTTGAACACCACGAAGAGCAACCTCTTTGATTTCAGACATTTGTTCAATCTTTTCTTGAAGGAATTCTCCATAAAATTTCATTTCTTTAACAGGGAGGTCTCCACTGAGGCCTATATTAAGAATTGGGATTTCTTCTGACAAACTAAATTCAAATGCAGTAGGTTCTACTTTAGCATTATTAAAAGTCGGCCAGTCTGCACTTGAAGTAACAGCATCAACTTTATCTTTTACCTTTATTTTTGCACTCTCTTTTGTGATGTTTTCATCAAACTCTACAGTAATTAGAGATACATTCTCTAGAGATGTAGAGGTTATTTTAACAAGGTTGGGGACTCCTTTTAATTCTTCTTCTAAAGGATCTGTAATAAGACGTTCAATATCCTCTGCTGTGTTCCCAGGAAATACAGAACTTACAAAGACTTCATTGGTGTTAATTTCTGGGTAGTTTTCTCTTGGCATGGTCAGGTAAGAGGAGACTCCCAAGAAAAAGAATAAAGTAATGACAACATAAATTACAGTACTGTGATCTATGGCCCAAGAGGAGAGTGAGAATTCTTTTAATTCGGATGATTTTTTCATGGGATAATTTTATTGGAGTCCTTTTGGGTTATGTTCTTTTAGATGTTTTTTACAAATTGTTGATCTTTAATCAATCGGATTCCATCTTCTACAATGCGATCTCCAGCCTGAAGCCCCTTTAAAATCTCTACCTTATTGTTTGATGTTTTTCCAAGTTTTACAAAAGTCTTGATTGCTTTAAAGGTGTTTTGGGTTTGATCCTCAACTTGTAATTTGTAAACGTAACTTTCTCCTTTTTGATTTTCTAAGATGTCTTTTACGGGAACAAGTATGGCCTCAGAATTTGAGTAATCATTAATCTTAATTTCTACAGACATATTGGGTTTCATCCCACCTTTCGTGTTATTCAAAGAAATTTCTATTCGGAAAGAGCGGTTGTTTGGATTAATAAAATTTCCTACCGCACTTATTTTTTCATCAATTTGCGTTCCTAGAACAGGAATGGAAATTTCCACAGCTACATCTTTTTCAATGTTGGGAAGGTGAACTTCAGGTATTTCAGCAGTAGCTTTCATTTCATCAAGATTTATGACCCTGATGATGGGTGTTGTTCCTGGGAGCAGGTTACTTCCAGTGTCAGCAATGATATGATCAATGATCCCACTAAAGGGAGCAACTATTTTGGTTTTTGCTACTTGATCATTCATTTGAGAAACTCCCTTTTTTAGACTTAGGTATTGGGTTTCGGCTTGTAAAAACTGAATTTCTGAGCCTATTTTTTTATCCCAAAGACGTTTTTGTCGCTCAAAAGTAGTTCGAGCAAGTTTCAACTGAAGTTTTATTTGGTCCAATTGATCCTTTAATCCACCGTCAGACAATTCGGCAATCAATGCTCCTTTTTCTATTTTTTGTCCTTCCGTGACGTGGATTTTTTTGAGTAATCCGGGAATCTCTGGATAAATGACAACATTTTTGTTGGTTTCGAGCGATCCTTGAAAAGAAACAAAGTGTTTAAAAGACTCTTTCTGAAGTTTAATAGACCCTACCAAAGCAAACTTTTGCCTACTGTCTTTTTTTGCCAAGGTTTCGTTCAGCAGCTCCAATTCTTTTTGTAATTGGTTGATGGTTTTTACATGAGTTGTTTTTTGTAGCTGAATCTCTTCTAAGGTACCTTGAGCGACAATTTCTGAAACGCTTTTTTTATCAGATGACCCACATTGAACAAAACTTACTATGGTTAGGAGTGTAATTAATTTTTTCATTAAACTTTTATTTAGAGTTATTAATTATGATATCTAGTGCAGTTTTTTTTGATACAATATCTTTCATGGATAGAATGTAATTTTGCTGTTTGTTGAATAATTGAACTTGTGCTTGGCGCAGGTCAAAGCTGCTTGCCAGCCCTTCAAAAAATTTAGTTTTATTTTTCTTTTCAATACGAGTAGCTAAGTCCAATTGGTTTTGGGCATTGTTGTAGTTTCTTATTGCCAGTTGATAATTATTTTTTGCTTGTTTGTATTCCACAAAAACTTTACTCTTTGCATTTTTAAAAGAAATTTTTGCTTGCTCCAAAGTGATTTTTGCTTTTTGAGAAGAAGCGGTTCTTCCAAATGAACTGAAAATGGGGATCTGTACCCGAACTCCAAATGCCGAAGATCCAAACCATTTCTGATCTTTATCTGTAAAACCAAAGGTATCGTTGTTTCCCATGTACATCCCGTTAATGAAAGCTTTGAAACTTGGAAGTGTCTTAGAACGCTCCAGTTTGTACAATAATTCTTCGGAAGTAATTTGACCCTCAGCGATTCGTAGATCAATATTGTTTTCATAACCTAAATTTTCTTCTTTTAGAACGAGATGGGAAAGGGTAAGCCCTTCCAGATTATCGGTTAATTTTAAATCGGTATCGAGTTCAAGACCAAGGAGTAGCTTTAATGTTTTCAGAGAAAGTTCTGACATGTTTTGGTTGTAGTCGAGCTGACTTTCAAGAGAGGCAAAGGTTAGTTGAAGTTGTTCAAAACTTTCTTCTTCTACAAAACCAGCACGGAAGAGTTGATGTACTTCTTCAATATTTTTTGAAGCAGTTTCAATATTCTTTTGTAGTAAATCAATGCTTTGTTCAACTGTAATAACATTCAGATAGGATTCAACGATTGTACGACGAACTTCTAATTGTGTTTTTTCAAGAACATTTTTGGCAACCTGAATGAAATGCTTTATTCCTATTACACCTACTAGATAACTGCCGTCAAATAATAGTTGACTGAGTTCAATGGAACCGATTGCGGATTGTTTTGTCCCGAAAGTAATTTCAGAAAACTCACCAGCTGGACCACCAAATATTTCTGCAGGGATTAAAGATACAGGTTGTTCAATATTATTTTGGTAACTGAGGTTGGCCGATATTTGCGGAAATCCTACAGATAGTGTTTCCCATTTTTTCTTGTATGCTTTTTGAAGTTCCCGATTTGCATTTTGCAGGGTTAGGTTGTATTGCATTCCCCACTCGACAGCCTCTTGAAGCGATATTGCTTTTGGGGATTCCTGAGCACTAAGGGTTATTGTAATCCAGCTTAAAAGCAGGCAGAGAAGTGTTTTTTTCATAATGATATTAGGTAGTGGATTTGAAGTTGGTTAATGTTTTTAATCCTTTTTGGGTTACTAGGGCTCTGAGATGATAATCCAAATAGTTTTCAAATAAGATTTCAATTTTAAACTTTTCAACGGGAAACGTTTCAATATCTCGTATTCCCCGCATGCCGTTTAGATACAAGCGGGAAATAAATTCTACATCGATTTCATTTCTAAATAGTCCAGAATCAATACCCAGTTGGAGACTATTTTTTACCATTCCTCCTAAATATTGATATTCTTTTCTTCTCAATTCCGCATAAATCTTTGGATAGTATTTTTGTAACTGATAATTGGGAGAACTTTTTTCGTTGCCAATGTATTTCATTGCTTCCATTTTTACATAATGGAGTTCTTCAATTGGATTTGCAGCTTTTCTTCTTATGTCTATGATGTCTTGAGTAACTTTTTCGAAAATGGAATTTGCAACCTCACTCACCAGTTGGTGTTTATTCTCAAAATGAATGTAAAGTGTTTTTTTTGAGATACCCATAGAAATCGCAAGATCGTCCATGGTTACGCTTTTAAACCCTAATTGAAGAAAAAGTTTAGAGGCTTTTTCTATTATGGTGTTTTTCATTTTATATCTACGTTGTAGCAGGTTGCAAAATTTAAATCAGAATGATTTAATAACAACTGTCTACAAAGATATTAAGGAAACTTAAAAAACCAAAATAGTTTCCAAAGTATTTTGATGGAAGTTTTGATAAAAAAAAGATTAATTTTATAAAAAAACAATTGTGCTGATACATTATGAATCTGCTTTTTTAGCGTTTATGAAAAAGCAATTATCCACCCCAAAGCCCGAAAGTTTGTATGAACCTACGTCCTACATCATGGAATTGGGTGGTAAGCGAATACGACCAGTTTTGGCCTTATTGGCTGCCGATACAGTCAATGATTCTTTTGCAGAATCACTTCCAGCAGCTTTGGCAGTTGAGATTTTTCATAATTTCAGTTTAGTTCATGATGATATCATGGATGAAGCCCCATTACGTAGGGGCAAAGACACGGTTCATCAAAAATGGGATGTTAACACTGCTATTCTTTCTGGGGATGTTATGCTGGTTTGGGCTTATGAATGTTTGAATGCTTATTCTGGAGATCTATTTAAAGAGCTAACCTCTTTGTTGAGTTCAACTGCCCGAAAAGTCTGTGAAGGACAGCAATACGACATGGACTTTCCAGCGCAATCTAAAGTATCGCAAGAGGAATATCTTGAAATGATTCGATACAAAACAGCTGAGCTTTTGGGTTGTTCTTTACAGATGGGAGCCTTGTGCGGAGGTGTTTCTAGAGTTGCCAGCCAGCCTTTTTATGATTTTGGAATTGATTTGGGACTAGCCTTTCAATTGCAAGATGATTATTTGGATGCATTTGGAGACCCTGAAACTTTTGGTAAACAGGTCGGAGGTGATATTATTGAAAATAAAAAAACGATGCTTTTCCTTCTTGCGCTTGAATTAAGCAATACCGAAAATAAAACAATTTTAGAAACTTTATTCAAAACAACTCCTGCAGATCCATCTCAAAAAATAGAACAAGTTAAAGCGTTGTTTATCCAAATAGGAGCCGCAGACCAAATTAAGCAAATGATAAACTATTACACCCAAAAGGCATTGGATCAAGTTGATCAATTTCCTGTTAAAGATGAAAAGAAAGAAATTTTCAAAATCTTTTCAAAGGAATTGATGGAAAGAAAATTGTAATCAAAATATCCGTTTCCAAAGTGCATTGATAAAAAGTCCAGTGGGGAAACTGAGCATTATTTTGATTTCCTCTCTAAAAGTGGTTTGTTCATCCAAGAATTTAAAAATTAGCTCCGGGCTGTTTTTTTTGAACATGAGCGAAAACAGCAGATGACCTTTTTCATTGTGTTTACTCAAAACATCCAAGAATAAAAGATCATAGAACCAAAAGCGATTTTTATGTTTCATTTGATCCAATGGTTTTCTAGTTTTTAAAAAAGATACAGTTTCTTTTGCTTTGCGAATTGTTTTTTGAAAGGTGTACCCAGTACTGCTTTTAGTCCAACCTCCTGCAGTTCCAATATGCATTGTGTTAGGCGTGTTTTTGTTCCAAAAAGGATATGATGTCATTGGAATGCTCCCTTGTTCGCGATCTTGGACAACTACTTTTCCAGCATTTTTTCTATTTAAATATTCCTCAATAGCATCTTCATATTCGTTGTCCTCCAGAAAATTGGCAGAGAAGAGCGTGAATTCTATGAGTGCTTTGTTTTTGGAAAAAGGGAGTACATAAATAAAACGGGTGTTTCCTTTTTGAGGAAGGTCAAAATCCATGATTTGAGGGGTTTCAGGATCAAAAATAGGATTTTCGGTTTTTACAAACCAACCAACAAAATGTTGATGAAGCAAGGGGTATTTTTCTTTTTCATGAAGTTGAACTGAAGGGGGAATGCTTGTAAATACTTTTTTTGCCAAGTAGGATTTTTTTTCCCCAAAAACACGGACTTCTTTCCCTTTATCTTCTATTGAGATTACCTTTTCCTTTAAAAAAGTTATGTTGGATATTTTTTCAAGGTTTTCATGTAATTTCTTGTAAAAATCCTCTCCACGAATCATTTTGTATTGAAAAGGGTTGAGGTCTATTTTTTTTGAAAAGTGAGCTGCCTTGAATTCAGCAGTGTTCCAAACTTTATATGTAATAGAATCCCAAGCAGAGTTTTTTTCTTCCCAAAAACTCCAAGTTCTATCGTTTTGACTTTTAATTTCTTTTTCAAGAATCAGAACTTTTTTATTTTCAAAGTAGGGGTCATTTCCAAAAATTTGAGCAAGAATCAAACCCGATAATCCACCCCCACAAATAATAAAGTCATAATTGTTTTGGTTTTCCATAATAATATTTAAAAATACTGATTTCAAATGGATACACAGAGTTATTTGACTATTTTTGAAAAAATATCTTAAAACCTAGTTCAGATGGAAACCATAATTGCTTTTTTTGAAAAAACAGACCCTGTTTTGGGAGCTTTGTATGCAACGATATTTACATGGGGATTAACAGCTTTTGGAGCTTCATTTGTTTTCTTTTTTAAGACCATGAACCGAGCTGTTTTGGATGGAATGCTTGGTTTTACAGGAGGTGTTATGGTTGCTGCAAGTTTTTGGAGTTTGTTGGCACCTGGAATTGAAATGAGTCCTGGAGAAGGTTTTTTAAAAGTAATGCCTGCCGCAATAGGTTTTGGATCAGGTGCTCTGTTTATTTTTGCTTTAGATAAAATTTTGCCGCACATACACATCAATTTTAAGGAAAGTGAGGGAATCAAAACCCCTTGGCATCGAACTACTTTGTTGGTACTGGCAATAACCCTTCATAACATCCCCGAGGGACTTGCAGTAGGAGTGCTTTTCGGAGGGGCTGCTGCCGGGTTACCAGAGGCCTCAATTGCAGGTGCGGTTGTTCTAGCCCTTGGTATTGGAATCCAAAATTTTCCTGAAGGTATTGCTGTTTCGATGCCCCTAAGACGTCAAGGGGTAAGTCGTTTCAAAAGTTTTTGGTATGGACAATTGTCAGCTATAGTTGAGCCTGTAGCTGCAGTTTTAGGAGCAGTTGCAGTTACTTTTTTTACACCGATACTCCCTTATGCTTTGGCTTTTGCTGCTGGAGCAATGATTTTTGTGGTGGTCGAAGAGGTGATTCCCGAGACGCAACAAGATAAGTTCACCGATATTGCAACTCTTGGGTTTATTGGAGGGTTTATTGTAATGATGTCTTTAGACGTGGTCTTGGGTTAGTTACCTTCTTTATTTTCAATTCCGTTCCAACCTTGAGCAGATAATTCAATTTGTTGTCCCAGTCCAGTAATCATATTGTACCCAGAGGCTTCGTCTGTCATATGCCCAATAATACTTAGATCTGGATGACCTTTTACCTTTTCAAAATCACTTTGTTCAATGGTAAATAAAAGTTCGTAGTCTTCACCCCCGTTGATTGCTGCAGTTGTATTGTTTATCTTAAATTCTTCACAGATTTTCACAACTTCAGGATCAATTGGAATTTTATCCTCATAAATTTGACAGCCTAATTTTGATGCCTTAGAAAGGTGCAAAATTTCCGAAGAAAGACCATCACTGATATCAATCATAGCGGTTGGTTTTATCCCAAAGTCTTTTAAGAGTGCTTTGATGTCAATTCTGGATTCTGGTTTCAGTTGTCTTTCGATACAATAGCTGTATTCAGATAAGTCGGGTTGTGATTGAGGATTTACTTGAAACACTGCTTTTTCACGTTCCAAAACTTGAAGCCCCATGTAAGCGCCCCCAAGATCACCTGTCACAATAACAAGATTTCCTTTTTTTGCTCCATTTCTAAAAGTGATTTCATCTTTGTTGGCTTTCCCAATCGCAGTTACTGAAATAATCAAACCTTTAGAAGAGCTTGTTGTATCTCCACCTACCAAATCAACTTTGTAATTTTTACATGCCAAATAGATTCCCAAATATAATTCTTCAAGTGCTTCCATGGAGAATCTGTTAGAAACAGCAATAGATACTGTGATTTGTGTAGCAACAGCATTCATTGCAAAAATATCAGAAAGATTAACCATTACAGCTTTGTAACCCAAGTGTTTTAGGGGCGTGTAGCTAAGGTCGAAATGAACTCCTTCGATAAGTAAATCTGTAGAAATTAGTGTTTCATCTTTACCGTGTTGAACTACAGCAGCGTCGTCGCCAATCCCAAATTGGGTGGATGAGTCTTTAATTTCAAAACTTTTTGTAAGTGCTTCGATTAATGCAAACTCACCTAAGCTGGCAATCGGAGTTTTAGGAATGTTTTTATTTTCTAGCATGCTGCAAAAATAGATTGTTTTTTTGAAATAAAGCCTAAGGTTTTGGCAAGGTTCTTGGATAGTTTATATTTGAGTATTAATTATTGAATCAATGAAAAAATTTATTAGTTTTTTTCCCCTGTCTTTTTTATTTTTGATTGGGTGTTCAAAAGACATTCAGAAAGATATATATGATTCGATTTTACCAGTTCCTTTTGAGCCTTTAGTTGGACCAACTCCACTGACAGTTCCCCCCAGCGGATTAGTCCCTTGTGACGGGGGTTTGGCAGGGGATTACCCTTGTTTGGGTTATGACCTTCAATCCATAGTTTCTTTGTCTGTAATGGGGGCTACCATGGGTAATGATAGTTGGGGATGGACTGATTCAGGATCTGGTAAGGAATATGTACTTATGGGATTAGATATTGGAACTGCTTTTATTGATATCAGCACACCAGATCAACCTATTTTTTTAGGAAAATTAAATTCTGCTACTGCTCCCAGCACGTGGAGGGATATCAAGGTTTTTCAAGATCATGCATTTATTGTGAGTGAAGCGAATAGTCACGGCTTACAAGTTTTTGATTTAACACGCTTGCGTAACCTAACGGAAGTACAAAATTTTACTGTTGATGCTCAAATTAATGGATTTGGGAGCGCTCACAATATTGCCATTAACGAAGCAAGTGGGTTTGCTTATGTCGTTGGTAGTGATCTTTATCAAGGAGGGCCCGTTTTTATTGACATCAACGATCCAACAAACCCAAACATAGTCGGAGGTTTTGGAAACGAGTCTTACACGCACGATGCTCATATCTTAACCTACAATGGTCCAGATGTCGAATATCAGGGCAAAGAAATATTGTTTGGGAGTAACAGTGATGGAGGGGAAAACAATCAACTTATTATTGTAGATGTTACCGATAAAACTTCACCCGAACTGATTTCTAGTATTACTTACAGCAATGGAGGTTACACCCATCAGGGATGGTTAGCCGAAGACCACCAATATTTTTATCTCGGAGATGAATTGGATGAGTCTCGATTTGGAAACCGTTCCAAAACATTGGTTTTTGATTTGGAAGATCTAGATAATCCAATCTTACATTACACCTATTTGGGAACCACAGCGGCAATTGATCACAATGGATACACCAAGGGAAATTCCTTTTTCTTGGCAAATTACACGGCTGGTTTTCGTGAAATAGATATTCATAACATAGGTTCTAAAGATATGGAAGAAGTAGCGTTTTTTGATACTTTCCCAGAGCATGACAATACATCTTTTGATGGTGTTTGGAATGTTTATCCCTATTTTGAAAGTGGAGTAATCGTCATAAGCGATTCCAATTCGGGACTCTTTTTGGTAAAAGCAAGTCAATAAAATTTTTTATGCGTTTTACTTTTCTGATTGTAATAGTATTCATTTTGGGTTGTGAAAAAACCAATCTCAATACTTTTTCATATCCTAAATTTGAGGGAAAATTATCATGGGTAAAAACCTTTGGAGGAACGGATGAAGATATTGCTCATGCAGTTATTCAAACTCAAGATGGTGGTTTTGCAGTTTTTGGTAATACCAAAAGTTTGGACGGAGACGTTACTGATAAGATTTATGAGGGAAGTGATCTTTGGTTGCTCAAATTCAATGCTAAAGCAGAATTGCAGTGGACCAAAATCTATGGTGGATCTGGGGACGATCGCGGACATTCCTTAGTTCAAACAAATGATAGCGGGTTCATGTTGTTGGGATACAGTCAAAGTTCAGACGGGAATGGTAGTAATAATAAAGGGCAACACGATAATTGGATTATTCGAGTTGATGAACAAGGTGTTTTTATGTGGGAACGAAGCTTTGGTTATTTGGGACACGATCATGCTTACAACATAATTGAAACCTCAGATGGAGGATTTTTATTTAATGGTTTTTTGGATGTTACTGCATCCAACGGAGCAGGGAATAGGGTGGATGATAAATCATCTTCTCGACATGGTGTTGGAGAATTTTGGTGTCACAAAATTGATGCTCAGGGAGCCATAGAGTGGCGAAATTATTTTGGTGGAACTAGTAATGATAGATCTTATGATGCAGTTGAATTAGAAAACGGAAACTTTATTTTGGTAGGAACATCAGAAAGCACAGATGTTGATGTAACTGGCCCTAAAGGAAGTTATGACATTTGGGTTGTTGCACTAGACACTAAAGGAAAACTTCTTTGGGAAAAATCTCTAGGAGGTACTCAGGTAGACGGAGCAAATGCAGTTTTAGAGAATGAAAATGGCAATATTGTTGTCTTTGGGAATAGCTTTAGTTCTGATGGAGATATTAGCTACTCCAAAGGAAGTTCAGATTTTTGGATTACTACTTTAGATTCTAGAGGGGAATTACTTTCAGAGGCCTCATTTGGAGGTTCAGATTTTGACTTAGGAAGAGCACTTACAAAAGGTTTTGGAGGGTTTTTGTGGGCTGCAGGTTATTCTAGAAGTAAAGATGGCGATGTCTCTCAAAATAATGGAGATATTGATATGTTGATTCTTCGGATATCTCCTGATAATATTGTTGTTAATAGTTTTTCATTAGGTGGTTCTGGACTAGATTTAGCCCATGATATTATTGAATTGTCTTCTGGAAAAATAATAGTCGTTGGTGAGACAGAAAGCAACAATGGTCCTTTTTCAGAAAATCATGGGAATAAAGATATGGTAATAGTTCAATTTCATTAGTTTTTTAAATTTCTTTATTGAGTATATCTATATTAGATTATAGGGCTTAGTGGACTAAATATCTTATCTTTGGGGTTTATTTAATAAAAGTTTAAATAGTTATGATTAAGGTGTCTGAATCAGCAAAAGTAAAAGTATCTGTTTTGATGCAAGAAGAAGGGTTTGACCCTGAGCATGACTTTGTCCGTGTAGGAGTTAAAAGCGGTGGATGTTCGGGACTTTCGTATGATCTGAATTTTGATAAAAAACAATTGGACGAGGACCGTCTTTTTGAAAATAACAGCGTAAAAATTGTTGTTGATAAGAAAAGCCTTTTGTATTTAGCAGGAACAACACTTGAATACTCAGGAGGCTTAAATGGAAAAGGATTTGTATTCAACAACCCCAATGCAAACAGGACTTGTGGTTGTGGGGAAAGCTTTTCACTATAAAATATAAATTTCATGGCATACACAGAAGAAGAACTAAAGAAAGAGTTAGAAACTAAAGAATATGAATACGGGTTTTACACAGATATTGATTCAGATACTTTTCCGATTGGTCTGAATGAGGATATCGTACGTGCAATTTCCAAACGAAAAGAAGAACCCGAATGGATGACGGAATGGCGTTTAAACGCCTATCGTTTTTGGGTCGAAATGACAGAGCCAGAATGGCATAATGTTCAATACACCAAACCCGATTTTCAAGCAATTTCATATTATTCTGCTCCAAAAAAGAAAGATAAGTACGAAAGTCTTGATGAGGTCGATCCAGAATTATTGGATACTTTTAAGAAATTAGGAATTTCAATAGATGAACAAAAGAAATTGACTGGCGTAGCGGTAGATATTGTCATAGATTCCGTTTCTGTAGCCACCACATTTAGAGATACACTAGCTGAGAAAGGAATTGTTTTTTGTTCGATTTCCGAGGCAATAAAAGAACATCCTGAATTGGTAAAAAAATACATTGGTACAGTTGTACCCGTTAAGGATAATTTTTATGCTGCTCTTAATTCTGCTGTTTTTTCAGATGGATCATTCTGTTACATTCCAAAAGGCGTTCGTTGCCCCATGGAATTATCCACTTATTTTAGAATAAACCAAGCTGGAACGGGGCAATTTGAACGAACTCTTGTGATTGCTGATGAATCAAGTTATGTCAGCTACCTAGAAGGGTGTACAGCACCATCTCGAGACGAAAATCAATTACACGCTGCAGTTGTAGAATTGGTGGCTATGGATGATGCAGAAATAAAATACTCCACAGTACAAAACTGGTATCCTGGAGATAAAGATGGTAAAGGCGGTGTTTTCAACTTTGTGACCAAAAGGGGAATTTGCCACAATCGCGCTAAAATTTCATGGACACAAGTAGAAACTGGTTCAGCCGTGACGTGGAAATATCCTTCTTGTATTTTAAAAGGAGACAATTCTATTGGGGAGTTTTATTCAATAGCTGTAACCAATAATTTTCAGCAAGCAGATACTGGAACTAAAATGGTTCATTTAGGGAAAAACACAAAAAGCACAATCATATCCAAAGGAATTTCTGCAGGTCATTCCCAAAACAGTTATCGAGGATTGGTTCAAGTGCAACCAAGAGCAGTAAATGCAAGAAATTTTTCTCAATGTGATTCTTTACTTATGGGGGATTTGTGCGGAGCACATACTTTTCCATATATCGAGGCAAAGAATAATTCAGCTCAAATTGAGCATGAAGCAACCACAAGTAAAATTGGAGAAGATCAAATTTTCTATTGTAATCAACGTGGAATTGATACCGAGAAAGCAATAGCACTTATTGTAAACGGATTTAGCAAAGAAGTTCTAAATAAACTTCCTATGGAATTCGCCGTAGAGGCACAAAAATTATTAGAAATATCCCTCGAAGGTTCGGTGGGTTAAGATTAAATAAAATATGTTAGTTATAAAAGATCTACATGCAACTGTAGAGCGTAAAGAAATTTTAAAAGGAATTAATCTTGAGGTAAAAGCTGGAGAAGTTCATGCAATTATGGGTCCAAATGGATCAGGTAAAAGTACTCTTTCTTCAGTTATTGCAGGGAATGAGGATTATGAAGTTGAGAAAGGAACAATTTATCTTAGTGGAGAAAATTTGGAGGATATTGATGCAGAAGAGCGAGCGCACAAAGGGATTTTTCTTTCATTTCAATATCCTGTTGAAATCCCCGGAGTTACTGTAACTAACTTTATCAAAACGGCAATCAATGCTTCACGAAAAGCACAGGGTTTAGAAGATATGCCAGCAAAAGATATGTTGAAAAATATTCGTGAAAAAGCGGCTCTTCTAGAAATTGATTCAAAGTTTTTGTCCCGCTCCCTGAACGAAGGTTTTTCGGGTGGAGAAAAGAAACGAAATGAAATTTTTCAAATGGCCATGTTGGAACCAAAATTAGCCATCTTAGATGAGACCGATTCTGGTTTAGATATAGATGCCCTAAAGATTGTTGCAAACGGGGTGAATAAATTGAAAAGCAAAGAAAATGCGGTTGTGGTAATTACTCACTACCAGCGTTTGTTAGATTATATAGTACCCGATTTTGTTCATGTACTCCACGATGGTAAAATTGTAAAGTCAGGAACCAAAGAACTGGCTCACGAGCTGGAAGCAAAAGGATACGATTGGATTAAACAATTAGTAGACTAGTTATGGAGTTGAAAGAAAAATTAATTTCCTCTTTTATGGCTTTTGAAGAACAATTAGACCTGTCTTCTCCAATTCACGAAATCCGTACAGAAAGTTTGAAGCATTTCGAAAAAAATGGATTTCCTACCAAAAAAGACGAAGCCTGGAAGTACACCTCCTTGGCAAAATTGATTAAAAATGACTATTCAATTTTCCCAAAAGAGGAAACTACAATTGAATTCAAAGACGTCAAAAAGTATTTTTTGTCCGATATTGATACCTACAAAATTATTTTTATTGATGGGATTTACACCCCATTTTTGTCCGATACTACTCATGATGGAATTGATGTTTGTCTTTTGTCTGCAGCCCTTTCTAAAGATAAATATAAAGAAATCATAGCAATGTATTTTAACACCATTGCAAAGAAAGACGATAACTTAACGGCATTGAATACCTCTTTCACCAAAGAAGGAGCTTATATTTTTATTCCCAAGTCAGTTGTAGCAGAAAAACCCATTCAGATTTTGCATTTTGCTACAGGTAAGCAGGGTCCAATACTATTACAGCCTAGAAATTTGATTGTTGTTGAGGAGAATGCCCAAGTTGAAATTGTTGAGCGTCATCAAAGTTTAGTTCCTCATCAAGTCATGTCAAATTCAGTGACCGAGATTTTTGCTTCTGAAAACGCATTGATTGATTACTACAAAGTTCAAAATGATTTGGACGAAGCTTCCCTGATTGACAACACCTTTGTTGCTCAAAAAACTAAAAGCAATGTAAGTGTTCACACATTTTCTTTTGGTGGAAAATTGATTCGAAATAACCTAAACTTTTACCAAAAAGGAGAGTACATTGATTCAATCATGAAAGGGATCACGATCATTGGAGATCAACAACATGTAGACCATTTTACACTTGTAGACCATGCACAGCCCAATTGTGAAAGCCATCAAGATTACAAAGGAATTTATTCAGATAAATCAGTGGGTGTTTTTAACGGTAAAATTTATGTAAATCGAATTGCCCAAAAAACAAATGCTTTCCAAAAAAACAATAATATTTTGTTGGATGATACGGCTACCATCAATACCAAACCTCAATTAGAGATTTTTGCTGATGATGTAAAATGTTCTCATGGATGTACCATAGGACAATTGGACGAAGATGCATTGTTTTATCTGAGATCTAGAGGAATTCCAAAAAAAGAAGCTAAAGGGTTATTAACCTACGCTTTTGCAAATAATGTATTGGAATCTGTTAAAATTCCAACGCTTAAAATAAGAATCAAAAATTTAATTGCAAATAAATTGGGTGTTAACATAGGACATGATTTATAAAGGATGTTTAACGTAAACGAAATACGAAAAGACTTTCCAATATTGGAGCGAACCGTAAACGGTCAACCTCTGATCTATTTTGATAATGCGGCAACCTCACAAACTCCGAATCAGGTAATTGATATTATTTCAGACTACTATCGAAATTATAATTCTAACATTCACAGAGGAGTTCATTCGCTGAGTCAAGAGGCAACTGATGTTTATGAAAACGCAAGACTAAAGATCCAGGGTCATTTCAATGCGGCTCATGCTCATGAGGTAATTTTCACTTCAGGAACAACCCACAGCATCAATATTATTGCCTCAGGTTACAGCCAATTGCTTCAAGCGGGTGACGAATTAATTGTTTCGGCGATGGAACACCATTCCAATATTGTTCCCTGGCAAATGCTTTGCGACCGAACAGGTGCAATTTTAAAGGTAATACCCATGGATCAAGCAGGTGTTTTGGATATAGATGCCTTTGATGATTTACTATCAATAAAAACCAAACTCGTTTTTGTAAATCATGTGTCGAATGCTTTGGGGACGGTCAATCCTATTGAAGAGATAATTAAAAGAGCCCATGTAATCGGAGCAAAAGTTTTGATCGATGGAGCACAAGCCTCTCCTCACATAAAAGCTGATGTACAGGCCTTGGGCGTTGATTACTATGTTACTTCTGCTCATAAATTGTGCGGACCAACTGGAGTAGGGATGTTATATGGAAAAGAAGAATTACTAAACCAACTCCCTCCTTATCAGGGAGGAGGTGAAATGATAGCTGAAGTCAGTTTCGAAAAAACCACTTATGCTGATTTACCACACAAGTTTGAAGCAGGTACTCCCAATATATCTGGAGGAATTGCATTTGGCGCAGCATTAGACTACATGAATGGGATTGGCTTTGAAACGATCGCAGCTTACGAACAAAAACTTTTGATTTATGCAACAAAACAGCTCAAAGCAATTGATGGAGTGAAAATTTATGGGGAAGCACCCGAAAAAACAGCTGTAATCTCTTTTAATGTAAGTGAAATTCACCCCTACGATATTGGTAGTATTTTAGATAAAATGGGAATAGCTGTTCGAACGGGTCACCATTGTGCACAACCCATTATGGATTTTTATAAAATTCCTGGAACTGTTCGTGTCTCGTTTTCTTTTTACAATACCAAGGAAGAAATTGACACCATGATCAAGGGATTGAAAAAGGCAATTCAAATGTTGAAATAATATACTTTATCTTTGAGTGTTATGAACATTAAAGAAATACAGAAAGAAATTATCGAAGAGTTTGCAATGTTCGAAGACTGGATGCAACGCTATGAACATATGATCGATTTGGGAAAATCCCTTCCTTTAATTGCAGGAGAGTTTAAAACAGATGATAACATAATCAAAGGATGTCAAAGTAAAGTATGGGTTCATGCAGAGTTAAAAAACAATCAATTAGAATTTACAGCCGATAGTGATGCGATCATTACCAAAGGAATTATTGCAATTTTGATTCGAGTGTTCTCAAATCAGCATCCCAAAGATATTTTGGATGCGGAAACCGATTTTATCGATCAAATCGGATTGAAAGAGCATTTATCTCCAACCCGTGCAAATGGTTTGGTTTCGATGATCAAGCAAATAAAAATGTACGCCATTGCGTTTCAAACACAACTCAATTAATTATGTCAGAAAATACCACAGATAATTTAGACTTAGGAGAAAAAATTGTTAAGGTTCTCAAAACTATATTTGACCCAGAAATCCCAGTAGACATTTATGAATTGGGACTGATTTATGATGTTTTTGTAAATGAAGATCAAGACGTCAAGATATTGATGACTCTGACAACACCAAACTGTCCTGTTGCTGAAACGCTTCCGGTTGAGGTAGAAGAAAAAGTAAAATCGATTAATGATGTAAATGATGCTCAGGTTGAAATTACTTTTGATCCGCCATGGACTCAAGATTTGATGAGTGAGGAAGCTAAATTAGAACTGGGATTTCTCTAATTGAATAATCATGAAAGATGAAATCGTAAACAAAGTTGCACAAAGTGCCCTTGTAACTTTTGATATAGAAGAGTTGTACCCCAAAGGAGTCCTTTTGGAAATCGATTTAAGTCAGTGGCTAGATCAAGGGTTTATTTTACGAGAAAAAGAATTTAGGACCACAATCAAGAACCACGAGTGGAATCAATACCGCGGAAATTATATTGCCATGAACTGTAAAACAGATGCAATTCTTCCGGCTTGGGCCAGCCTATTGGTAACAGTTCAATTGAGCCAAGTGGCTGAGCAAATAGTTTGGGGTTCCATCAAAGATTTAGAAAAGCATCTTTTTAGTCAAGCCATAACAAACCTTGATTTAACTCCTTTTGAGGGAAAACCGATCATAGTTAAGGGTTGTTCTGGCAAAGAAGTTCCAGAGGCTGCATTCGTTCAACTCATTCAAAAGCTTCAACCTGTTGCAAAAAGTCTGTTTTATGGTGAAGCCTGCTCGTCTGTTCCCCTTTATAAAAGCTAAATTGAAGTTCTAAATCTACTTACAAATGCGCTACTTATTTTTCTTGATTTTTTGTTTCCTTCTGTGTTGTAAAACCGAAAATGAACTGCCTCAAGAACAGCCTTTAAGTTTTATCGGAACTCGGGATTACAACCAAAAGTTCTAACGGTTTGTTACTTTCCCTTGTATTCAAACAAGTTATGTAGAAGGATGTAATGGAAAAACGGATTTTATCTTTCAATCCGATGAGCTCGAAATAGTTGTTTTTGATGACGCCTCTTCTCAAAGTCAATTTTACTATGTTCTTGATTATGAACTCACAAAAAAAATGACAGCACACACTTACTTACTTCAGATCGACTGATTCGATCTAATTACAATCCATCTGGACAGATAGATACTTCTGATATTCCATTAATTCAGGGTTCGGTTGAACTGATTATTCGTTCAATCGATGAGTTAATTACCCATCTAATTTACCCGAGGAACCTGCGTTTGAAGTTAGATCTTACACATCCTCTCATATTCGATATCGACGAATTCAAAACTGAGGAAGCTTAAAAGATTTAGTATCTTGTTCAATAAAAGTTGAATTTGGGTATCCAGAAGAAAATTTTGATTTTAAGCTATTATTGGCCACCCTCAGGTGGTTCGGGCGTTCAACGATGGATGTATTTTGCTAAATATTTGAAGCGCTTGGGTTGGGAACCCATTGTTATTACCGTAGATGAAAAGCAAGCATCTTATCCTGTAATTGACTTTAGCCTGTTGGAAGAAGTTAAGAATATTAGAGTTATTAAGACCAGTACTCGTGAACCGTTGCGTTTGTATTCTTGGCTAAGTTCTGGAAGTAGTCATCAAGGAATCCCCCAGGGAGAATTAGCTACAAAGAGTTTTTTCGGAAGATTAGCCGCCTATGTCCGAGGTAATTTCTTTATTCCTGATGCCCGAAAAGGCTGGGTTTCCTTTGCGATTAAAGCTGCACAAAAAATATTGATAGAAGAAAAAATAACTCACCTAATAACCACAGGTCCTCCACATTCTACCCATTTGATAGGATTAGAACTCAGTAACCAATTTGAGATAAATTGGTGGGTAGATTTTCGAGACCCTTGGACGGATGTTTTTTACAACAAACAAATGCAACGGTCTCAAAGCAGTGAAGCCAAAGATGCCCAATTAGAAAAAAATGTTCTTCAAAAGGCTAATGGAGTTATCACGACTCTAGCGGGAGACTTGCATCAAAGGTTAAAACGAAAAGCACCAGACCAAAAATTTTTTGCCATACCCAACGGTTTTGATTCCGAGCTAATGGCCAGCTCAAAAGCTTATCCGCCAGAAGATGTTTTTCATCTGGTCTACACAGGTTTGTTAACCCAGCAACAAGCTTATCCATCAATAATGAAAGCATTACAAAAACTCAATGGAGATCGACCTATTCGTTTCTCTCTTGCAGGAAATATTTCTGAAAGAATAATAGAGGAGATTCGCATTGGTTTACCAAATGTGGAAATTATTTATTACGGTTATCTGGATCACGCAGCAGCAGTAGCAATAATGAAAAGTGCACATCTGTTGTTAAACTTTATCTTCGATGGTACCAATATGCAGATGATATCGGGGAAGTTATTAGAATACATAGCATCACAAAGACCCATACTTTCTTTGGGAGATCCAAACTCTGAAGCAGCAAAATTTATTTATAAAGGGAGTTGTGCTGTTATGTTGGATTCAAATGATTTGGATGGTATATTTTCTTTTATTTCTCAAATAGTTAAGCATGAGGGAACACTTCTAAACATATTTCCAGAAATTGAGAAGTGGAGTAGGGAAAGTCTCACGAAGGAATTGATCAATAAATGCTTTAACTGAAATAATCTTATTTGTAAAAATTCATTTCATCTAAGTAAATCCAGCTTTCAGGTGGGAGTAAGGGACGAACATTTTGCTCTTTCTTGATTGCTTTTCGAATAGCAGATGATGACAATTCTATTTGGGGTGCGTCTATTAGATTTATCTTTGGATGGTTTTTGAATTGCTCTGGAATTACTCGATTTGTTTTTCTGGGGTAAACATAAAGCTCATGATGTTCTATGATTAATTCATAATTTTTCCATTTTGGGAAACCAACTAAATTATCTTCTCCCATAAGGAGAGCAAATTGATGCTCTGGATGTTTTTCGACTAAATGAACCAATGAATTTATGGTGTAGTTGGGAGTAGGAAGTCCAAATTCAACATTTGAAGGTTTTAGTTTTGGATAATCGAAAGTGGCTTTGTACGCTAATTCCAAACGGTGGTGGTTGTCTAAGATTGAATCTTTTTTTTTGAATGGATTTTGGGTAGTAATAACCATCCAAATTTCATCCAAATCAGTTGTTTCTGCGAAATGATTCGCCAGAATAAGATGACCAATGTGAATCGGGTTGAAGGTACCAAAATAGAGCCCAATTTTTTTCATACTACAAAGATAGTGATTTGGCTATGAATCGATAAACTCTCGAACTTGACTAACTACCTCTTTTTTGGCTGTTTCAAGGTCATCATTTATGATAACAGAATCAAAATGAACTGCAAAGCTCATTTCTTGTTCTGTCCTTGCCAATCTCATTTGAATGTTTTTTTCACTTTCTGTACTTCTTCTTCGCAGACGTTCTTCTAATATTTTTTTTGAGGGTGGTTGAATAAATAACGCTAAAGTGTTTTGAGGGTATTGTTCTTTAATGTTTACACCACCTTTTACATCAATATCAAAAAGGACATGTTTCCCCTGAGCCCATAAGCGTTCTAACTCTAATTTTAGAGTTCCATAAAAAACTCCATTGTAAACTTCTTCATACTCAACAAAGGCGTTTTCTTTGATCTTATTTTGAAAATCAGATGAAGATAGAAAATGATAGTCAACACCATCTTTTTCTTTACCACGAGGTTTTCGAGAAGTAGCAGAAATAGAAAACCCTAAGGGTAAATTTTCAGAAAGAAGGTGCTTTACAAGAGTTGTTTTACCGGAGCCGGAAGGTGCAGAAAAGACAAATAACTTACCTTCTTTCATTTAGAGTACGTTGAGAAGCTGTTCCTTTATTTTTTCGAGTTCATCTTTCATTTGAACTACAATTTTTTGGAGTCCAGAATGATTTGCTTTCGATCCAATGGTATTGACTTCACGTCCAATTTCCTGTGAAATAAAGCCAAGTTTTTTCCCATTGGGTTCATCTTGATTCATAATTTCTTTGAAGTATGAAAGATGATTGTCTAACCGAACTTTTTCTTCAGTAATATCATATTTTTCAAGGTAATAAATCAATTCTTGCTCCAGTCGGTTTTGATCGATCTCTACATTCAATTGCTCTATTGAGTTTCGAAGTTTTAATTTCACTTTCACTTTACGCTCAGGATCAATTTTGATAACTTCTTTTAGCAGTTTTTCCAATACTCCTAAACGTTGATCGAAATCCTTTTCCATTGCAGCTCCTTCATTTTTTCTGTAATCATTTACTTGTAAAAGTGCTTGTGAAAAAACACTAAGGAGTGCTTCTTTTTCCTCTTTTTTTAAATCTTCTTTTTCTGTTTTTAGTGCATCTGGCAAACGAACTGCCATCTTGAGAAGCTCCATACGATCACCCTGATAAATTTGATTTAACTGATCAATGTAATTATCTACAACCACTTTGTTTAGGCTTGAAGTATTGGAACTACCATCATCGGTTTCTATGTAAACAGAAACATCTATTTTTCCTCGATTCAATTGATCACTGACAAAACCTCTTAGTTGAGGCTCTAATCCTTTAAAGACATTAGGGAATCTAATATTTAAATCAATATTTTTACTGTTGAGGGTTCTGATTTCAACCGTAATTTTTTTATTTAAAATAGAAGTTTCACTTTTCCCAAACCCGGTCATTGATGTAATCATACAGTTGCTACAATTCTTTAATTTTTATATTTCGGAAATAAACTTGATCTCCATGATCTTGCAAACCAATTTTACCAGTTCGAAATGTCCCAAACTTTGGAGCCTCTAAATAGTTTGAAGCTTTTTTATTACCAAATTTAGATGCTTTAACAAGAGAATCCCATTCAGGTCCGTGTAATGCAAAAGCAACAATTTCTATCTCATTCAATACTACACTCCCTTTGTTAGTGTTATGATTTATCGTCAACACAATATGATTCCATTCCCCAGCCGGATTACATACATCTGATGTGGGTTGAACCATATCATAAAGTGCCCCAGTTTGATGGTATTTTGGATTTTCTAGTGCATCAGGATGTCGATCATTATCGAGTATTTGGATTTCAGGACCAGTTAAATAGGGTTCCCCAAACTCCTTGCTCTCTCTAATCCCCCAAAAAATACCGCTATTGCCACCTTCCGATATCTTCCATTCAATCGATAAAACAAAATTAGTGTATTCCTTATCGGTGACGATGTTTCTACCTCCTTCACCATAATTCCTATTTTCTTCTGGATTAAAGACCATTGTACTTTCCTCAACAGTCCACTGTTTACCAACTCCTTCTCCATTGTATTGATGCCAACTGTTCAGGGTTTTCCCATCAAATAGCGAAGTCCATTCTTTAGTGACTTTTACAGTTTGTATTTTTTGTGGTTCAATATTTTTCCTTTTTTTGGGGTTAGCTTGACAAGAAATTAGCCCTAAAGAAAGACAAAGGACAGGGACTAAATTTTTCATAGATTTAGATTAAAGATTAAGTATTTTTTTAAGAAATTCCGGATCTGTGGACCCTCCTGTAAAGTCATCAAAAACTTTTTGGGTAGCTTCAATGATGTGGTTTTTTATAAAAGGCGCTCCTTCACGAGCTCCTTGCTCTGGGCTTTTGATACAACATTCCCATTCCATTACCGCCCAAACATCGCAGCCGTATTCTGTAAGTTTTGAAAATATGGTTTTAAAATCGATTTGTCCATCTCCAGGAGAGCGATACCTTCCAGCCCTATCAATCCAATCCCCATAACCACCAAAAGCACCTTTTTTACCGTTGGGTTTAAATTCTGAATCTTTAACGTGGAAGGATTTTATAAATTCATGGTAATGGTCGATGTAAGTTATGTAATCGAGCTGTTGTAATACAAAATGGCTTGGGTCGTAAAGGATATTTATTCTTTTATGATTTCCAGTAGCTTCTAAAAAGCGTTCAAAAGTAACCCCATCGTGTAGATCTTCACCCGGGTGAATTTCGTAACATAAATCGACCCCATTTTCTTCGTACACGTCCAAGATGGGTAACCATCGCTTTGCGAGTTCTTCAAACCCCATTTCAACTAAACCTTTTGGTCTTTGAGGCCATGGATGCCAGGTGTGCCAAAGAAGTGAGCCTGAAAAAGTAGCTGATACATCGAGTCCTAGTCGGCGACTTGCAATGGCTGCTTTTTTTACAGTTTCTACAGCCCATTGCGTTCTTGCTTTTGGGTTATTTTTAAAATCATCCGGTGCAAAGTTGTCGAACATCAGGTCATAGGCCGAGTGAACAGCAACTAATTGTCCTTGTAAGTGGGTTGAAAGTTCGGTAATCTCTAGTCCATATGAATTGACTTTTCCTTTGAGTTCATCACAGTATGTTTGACTCTCGGCAGCTTTGTCTAAGTCTATCAGAAAGGTTTCCCATGTTGGGATTTGTATTCCTTTGTATCCTAAGTTTGCAGCCCATTTGCACATCCCATCCAGGGAGTTAAAAGGTGCTTCTTGGTCTACAAATTGTGCTAAAAAGATAGCAGGTCCTTTAACTGTTTTCATGAATTAGTATTTTATAAATTTACCCATGTATTATCCTTTGAATGGGACTCTAATACTTTTTCTATGAAGAGCATTCCACGAACCCCTGCATGTATTGTTGGGTAGGCTCCTTCATCATGTTTTTCGTTTCGTAAAGCTTTGGCAACACCGTTGTAAATATTCCCCATAGAATCAAAAAAACCTTCCGGATGACCGGGTGGAATTTTACTGCTTTCTTTTGCAAATTCTGAGAGGTAGCCGTGACCGGGTTTTAAAACTTGCATAGGTTTATCCTCTGTTAAATAGATAAGTCTATTTGGATTTTCTTGTTCCCATTTCAAACTTCCTTTGCTTCCATAAATTTGAACGCTAAAATTGTTTTCCTCAGCCGTAGCAATTTGACTTGCTCGAATAACCCCTTTACAATACTCTGACATTCTCACCAAAACGGTTCCATCGACATCCAGAGGATTATTACCATAAAGCGTATTTAAATCTGCGAGAAGTTGTTTTACTTCCATTCCAGTTACGTATTCGAGCATATCAAAAGCATGTGTACCGATGTCCCCAATACAACAACTGGCTCCTCCTTTTTTTGGATCCAAACGCCATACCTTAGCTCGTTCTTCGAGATCGTGAATTATTGGGTTGATCCACCCTTGGTAATATTGGAGGTCTACTTTTTGAACAGGACCCAATACCCCTCTTCGAATCATGTCTTTCATCTGGCGAACCATTGGATATCCAGTGTAAGTGTAGGTTACGGCAAAAACAGTTTGTTTTTCTTTTTGTAGAGCCTCTAGCTCTAGTGCCTCTATATAGGTTGTAGTCAGCGGTTTTTCACAAATGACATTAAAGTCGTTTTCCAAAAGTTTTTTTGCCATTGGGAAATGCAAAAAATTTGGAGTCAAGACTGAAATTACTTCCATGCGTTGCTCAACAGGAAGCTTTAGTTCTTCTTCGATGAGGATGTCAAAACTATCATAAGTTCGATTCAGCGGAACTCCTATGTGTTTTGCAAATGCATTGTTTTCTTTTGGGTTTGGATTGAAACATCCTCCTACCAATTGGAAGCGATCAAACATGTTCGAAGCAATTCGATGTACAACTCCTATAAGGGAGTCCCCGCCCCCTCCTAAAATTCCTAAACGTATTTTATTTCTCAATTTTATTCTTCTTTAAGTTCAATAACCTCATTTTTAAATATTAGCATAAACAGCAACATAACTCCAACAGCAAATATCGCAGGAAGCATCCAAATTATTTCCCAATCGTGCATTCCGTCGGCAAAAATGTATTGATCTGATATTTTTCCAGCAACCCAAAATCCAATTAACATTCCAACACCATAAGTCGCTAGGGTAATCAGTCCTTGTGCTGCACTTTTTATTTTTTCACCTGCTTTGGAGTCTGTGTAAATTTGTCCAGACACAAAGAAAAAGTCGTAACAAATCCCGTGCAAGGCTATTCCAATAATCAACATGAAAGAAAGTTCTCCTGCGTTTCCATAAGCGAATAAGCTGTATCGGACAGCCCAAGCTAACATCCCTATGAGTAGTGTTTTTTTGAACCCAAATTTTTTAAAGATAAAAGGAAGTAAAAGCATGAAGAGTACCTCACTTACTTGACCTAAGGTCATTTTTCCAGTAGGATTTTCCATACCCAATTCAACCAAGAAAGGATTGGCTTGTTGGTAGTAAAAAGCCAGAGGAATACAGATCAGAATAGAGGTAATAAAAAACATCAAAAAGTTACGATCTTTAAGAAGTTTTAGGGCATCTAATCCCAAGATATCTGAAATATTTACTCCACTTCCATCGGGTGTGGAGGGAGGTGTTTTTGGAAGTGTAAAACTAATCACTCCCAAAATCAAGGAAGCAATTGCAACCATCGTGAAGGTATTGCTCAAAGCACCTGCGCCAATAGCTTCTGTAGAGTCCCAATGGAATACGAAACTGATAACCAATCCAGCAACAATCCATCCAATGGTTCCAAAAACTCGAATGAATGAAAATTCTTTTGCTGGGTCTTTCATTTGAAAAAAGGATACTGAATTAACCAAAGCAAGGGTAGGCATGTAGGCAACCATATACCCAAATACTAATGGATAGAAAGCCTCAAATGAAGTAGCTTGTGACATAAAGTACATCAGGACAGCACCTATTAGGTGTAAAGTTCCTAGTATCTTTTCAGCATTAAAATATCGATCTGCAATTAAACCTATAAAAAAAGGAGCAATTATTGCGCCCCAGGATTGTGTTGAAAAAGCCATTCCAGTTTCAGCTCCTGTAGCTCCTAAATTATTTCCCAAAAAAGTTCCAAGGGTTACGAACCACCCTCCCCAAATAAAAAATTGGAGGAACATCATAAGAGATAGTTGAAATTTTGTTTTAATTCTCATAAATTTGAATTTTGTTAACTTAATTCTTGAGCAGTTTTGATCAACAAGTCTCTTGTAGCGATAATCCCTTCTTCTTCACTCAAAACATTACCTTCATATTCAACCCCAATATAGCCATTAAAGTTCGCATTTTTGACGAGTTGAAGCATTCGTTTGTAGTCGGTGTAAATTTCCTTTCCTTCTGCGTCAAAATCATGGGATTTTGCACTTACCGCAAAGGCTCGTGGCATCAATTCTTTTACCCCTTGATATCGATCGTATTCTTTGACGCATTTGGCATCCCAGCGGGCTCCTCCTTCTCGTTCCAAACAAAAATTTCCAAAGTCGGGGAGTGAACCACAGTTTGGAAGGTTTACATTGTTGAGAACTTGCATTAGAAGTCCAGCATCGGAAGATAAATACCCGTGGTTTTCAACGATAATATTGATATTGTATTTTGCAGCATAATTTCCAAGAGCTGTTAAGCTTTCAGAAGAATTTTCTACCCAAGCATCTCGATCAGTTACACCAAAAAGGTTGATTCGTAAGGAATGACAACCTAAGGCTGCCGCAGTTTCTACCCATTTGTAATGATTTTCTACTCCCTTTTTACGTTCAGAAGCAGAAGCAACTGAAAGATCTCCTTCTCCGTCAATCATAATTAAAAGATTTTCAACATCATGCTTTGCCGCAATTTTATTGTTTTTTTCAATAAACTTGATGAGGGCAGCAGCTTGATTTTTTGATTTTGTAACGTCTGTGTAAAGTTGACTTACATACTCCAGTCCCTCAAAACCATATTCTTTTGCTTTAGCCGCAAAGTCATATGGATTCATTCCTTTGTAGCGAATGGCTTTGTTCAAAGACCATTGTGCCAGAGATAATTTAAAAAAAGGATTGGTGATCAACCCTGATCCCAATGGATTTGAAACGAGGTTTAGATTATTGAACGCATTTGCACCAACTGCACTTAATCCTAATCCTGTAAATACACTTTTGGTGATAAAATTTCTTCTTTTCATAGGGTATTTTTTTAACTTTAGATGATTGTTTTTAAGTAAATTGCAGATGATTTGAATCCATTTTTACTTTCTTTATTTAAATCATTATTCAATCTAACACTAAACGTTTTTATAATGTATTAATATGGTTGTGGAGTGCGTTTTTTTAAAACGAAAACCTTTTAAATTTATATTATCTTTAAATCTATTCAAAAATATATCATATTAACAAACATAGTTTATATATTTAATGTAATAAAAAAATCTTTAATGAGCATAAATAATAATATCACTGAGTACGATGCCATCGTCGTTGGAACAGGAATAAGTGGCGGATGGGCTGCAAAAGAACTGACTGAAAAAGGATTAAAAACTCTTGTTCTTGAGCGAGGAAGAGATGTCAAACATATTGATGATTACCCAACAATGAACAAAGATCCTTGGGATTTCCCTAACGGTGATGTGATTACTCAAGAGACAAGAGAACGTCAACCCAAACAAAGTAGGACCGGATACACAACCAGTGAATCTACCAAACATTTTTTTGTAGATGATGTTGATCATCCTTACAACGAGACTCAGCAATTCGATTGGTGTCGTGGTTATCACGTTGGAGGAAGATCTCTGATGTGGGGAAGACAAAGTTACCGTCGAGGCGAAGTGGATTTTGAAGCCAATGCTAAAGAAGGTATTGCGGTAGACTGGCCCATCAGATATAAAGACATTGAACCTTGGTACAGTTATGTAGAACGTCATGTAGGAATTAGTGGTGAGAGTTTGAATTTACCTCAATTACCAGATAGTGTGTTTTTGAAACCCATGGAATTGACTTGTGTTGAAGACCAGCTAAAAGGATCTATTGCTGAAAAATATGATGATCGATTATTAACTATAGGACGTGTTGCTCATATTACAGAGGGGACCAAACCAGGTGCAGGAAGAATTTCATGCCAATACCGAAATCGCTGTTCTAGAGGATGTCCATTTGGAGGATATTTTAGCAGTAATTCTTCTACACTTCCAATGGCTGAAGCTACTGGTAATATGACAATGAGAACAAATTCGGTAGTGCACGAAGTACTTTATGATACTGAGACTAAGCGAGCAACTGGGGTACGGGTAATTGATTCAATTACTAAAGAAACCATTGAATTTAAAGCTAAAGTTATTTTCTTGTGTGCCTCCACAGTTGCCAGTACAGCAATTTTAATGCAATCAAAATCTGCAGCTTTTCCAAATGGAATGGGAAATGCATCAGAGGAATTAGGACATAACATTATGGATCATCATTTTCAGGTTGGTGCACAAGCTGATGTTGAGGGTTATGAGGATCAATACTACAAAGGAAGAAGACCCAATGGAGTTTTCATTCCACGATTTAGAAACCTTGGAGGCACAACCAATCAAAAGGACTTTTTGAGAGGCTATGGTTATCAAGGTGGGGGAAGCAGGGGTTCTTGGACAGAAAATGTTAAAGAAATGGCTTATGGCCCTGAATTCAAGGAAGCAATCCTCAACCCCGGAGGCTGGACAATTGGATTGAATGGCTTTGGGGAAGTTTTACCCTATCACGATAATAAAATGACCTTGGATTATGACAATCTCGATCAATGGGACCTTCCAACGGTTACCTTTGATGCAAACCTTCGTGAAAATGAGTTGAACATGCGTAAAGATATGCAAGAACAAGCTATGGAGATGTTAGATAATGCAGGGTTTAAGAATGTGAGTGGCTGGGACAATGATTACCATTTAGGTCTCGGAATTCATGAAATGGGAACCGCACGTATGGGTCGCGATCCCAAGACCTCGGTTTTGAATGGAAATAATCAGTTGCACGAGGTACCAAACGTTTTTGTTACCGATGGAGCTGCAATGACTTCTGCAGGAAATGTAAATCCATCCCTAACCTACATGGCAATGACAGCAAGAGCAGTTGACTTTGCTGTAAGAGAATTAAAAAAAATGAACCTTTAAAAGCCTTAATCATGCAAAGAAGAACCGCATTAAAAAACATAGGACTCTCATTTGGAGCAATTACCCTTAGCTCAACAGTGGTGAGCCTTTTTGAAAGTTGTCAAACTACTCAAGCTAATTGGACTCCTGAATTTTTCACCCCTCAACAAGCTGAACTTGTAGGTAAAATTGTTGATGTGATATTACCGAAAACACAAACTCCAGGAGCAAATGAATTGAATATTTCGCAATTCATGGATGGTTTTATGGCACATGTTGCAAGTCCAGAAGATCGTGAGTTTGCTCAAATAGCACTTCCCGTTATTTCAAAATTAACTCTCGAAACTTCTGCTAAAACAACGGTATCTGAGATTACCAATGAAGATGTTGACGTACAATTGAATCGTTTTCTAAGAGCGGATCAAGCTACTCAACAGGTACGAGAAGAAGCAGTTGGTGTTTGGTCAGAGGCTCTTGCTAATGGAGGAACGTCAGCAATCCCAGAAGAAGGAGTAGCACACTCTATGCTCAATAGCCTTAGAAGTTTGGCCGTTTATGCATTTAAAAATAACGAGGTGATCGGCGAAACGGTTTTAGCTTACGCACCTGTTCCTGGAGAGCAAAAAGGGTGTATCAGTTTAGAGGAAGCTACTGGAGGCAGAGCTTGGTCTTTATAAAAGTATAACACAAATTTGTCTTCCTATTTAGAGTGTTCGTAAGTACTCAGCAATTGCTCGAGCTTCTTCCACACTCAAATTTTGATTCAGCATCTGAATGTTATTGTATTCTTTGAGTAGTGCAATGGCAATAGGATCTTTTTTTAACATTTCTGTAGGATTCAAAAGTATATTCATTACCCACTCAGGGGAGCGTCTTTCGTAAATTCCATTCATTCCTGGGCCAATAAGTTTAGCCTTGGGTTTGTGACAGGCAGTACACTTTTGTTTGAAAGCTGCAGCACCTATGGCAGCCATTTCTTTATCAATAGCTTCATCAAAACTCATGTTGCTTATTGGTCCAATTCCTTTGTTGGATAAATCAATAGGAGTTGTTTCTTTTTGGCTTAAAGATTTACTGGATTTTGTTTTTTGAGTGCGGTTGTACTCAAAACCTTTTTTCTTTTCATTTCCCTCCCCACAGGCAGATAGTGATACAATTAAAACGAGTAAAATATTTTTATTCATCAATTACTTTTGATTTTATAAGATTAAATTTTAATTAAAATTATGAAATTTCTTTTTAGAAAACGAAATAAAGGTGTCTACATTTATTATAAAAATTGGCAGGAAATAATTATCACACTTTATCCTTTAGCTTAGAAATATTTTTCTAATGTATGGCTTCATGACCTCTAACACCAGTACTCATTCGTATGGCGTCCTCTACATTGTAAATGAATATTTTTCCGTCACCTACCTCACCATCAGATCCATGCTCGAGGATTGCATCTACACATTTATCAAGATTTTCATCACTCACCACACACATAATCATGGTACGCTGTTGGAGGGTTAGAGATTGTTCTGTTCCTCTGTAGATTTTAGTAAAACTTTTTTGCAGTCCAGATCCAGAGGCAGGTAAAACAGTTAAACAAGGAATATCAACATCTTTAAGCCCTTGTTGAATTGCTTTGAGTTTTGAGGGCCTTATGATTGCTTCAATTTTTTTCATTTTTAAAGATTTTAAATTTTATGATTTATTCATAAGTAGAATATGATTCTACACCAAAAGAAGCTGCATCTATTCCTGCAATTTCCTCTTCTCTTGAAACTCGAATGCCAAGAGTTTTATCTATTAATTTCATTAAAATGAAAGTTACAACAAAAGAAAATACTGCAATTGTTGTCACTCCAATTAATTGAGTTAGGAAAAGTGAAAATCCACCTCCAAAGAAAAGGCCAACGTCAGCAGCAAATAGACCAACTGCGAGGGTTCCAAAAAAACCATTTACTCCATGAACTGCAACTGCTCCAACTGGGTCATCAACTTTAAATTTATCAATATAAATTACAGCTACGTCAACCAGAACTCCAGCTACAGTACCAATGATTATTGCCGAATGTGGTTCTACTACATTGCATCCAGCCGTGATGGCTACTAAACCTGCCAAAATTCCGTTGATTACCATAGTAATGTCAACTTTACCGTATGAGTAATAGGTGTAAATCATGGTTGAAATTCCACCACCAGCTGAGGCTAAAAAGGTATTGGTAACAACTGTTCCAATCAATTCCCAATTTCCAACAGCTCCAAGGGTTGATCCTGGGTTAAATCCAAACCACCCAAACCAGAGTATGAATCCTCCAATGGCTGCTAAGGGTAAGTTGTGGCCAGGAATAGTATTGGCTGTTCCGTCTTTTCGATATTTTCCGATCCGTGGTCCCAAAACAATAGCGGCTGCTAAGGCTGAAAATCCACCCATAGCGTGAACTGCGGCAGATCCTGCAAAATCATTGAATCCTCTTGAGGCTAACCATCCATTTGGATTCCAGACCCAATTTGCTACTAATGGATAAATGATTGCGCAAAAAGCAACAACATAAACGGTGTAGGAAAGTAGTTTCATTCGTTCGGCTAAGGCTCCAGAAACGATTGAAATAGCTGCTATTGCAAACCCCAATTGGATGAACCAAAAAAGTTTATTGGAAACATTAAGATCCAAACCGAGGTCACCATCCATAATACCAAAGTCTAGTGCAAACCATCCGTTTGATGACCCGTAAGCAATTCCAAAACCAATTATAAAAAAGGCTATTCCACCAAAAATTACATCAATAATGACCTTAGCAATAATGCTCATTGCATTTTTTGAACGAACAAAACCTGCCTCTAACAGGGCAAACCCTCCTTCCATAAAAAATATTAATGCTGCACAAAGGGCTACCCAAACAGTGTCAATAGCTAATGCTAGGTTATTTTGATCTGTTACAATTTCTGCTAGTTCTTCCATCACATTTATAAAAAGTTTAAAAAATTAAGGTAATTAATTATTTAAATAATGTTTAGAAGTCTTTAATTTACATTTGAATAATTACGAAATCATCATTTTGATGAGGTATTATTTCGAATTCTAAAATTTATTTTCTTTTTGAGGTTCCGAGTCTTTGTGAATTTATGGAATAAACAAAGATGAAAATCTTGTACTACAATATTTTATGAATTGATAAAACAGACTCCTTATTGGAAGACCAGAATCGTAGTGGAAAACTTTTCCTTTTTGTATACAGGAATTCCAGTGGCTGATGGGTTTGTTTGCTACCCAGTCCAAAAGCGTTTCGCACGGAAAACCGTTACTTACGACAAGTATTTTCTTAACACTGTATTTTGTATTGACATCATTTAAAAAGTCTTTTAGTCGCTGAAGTACTATTAAGAAACTTTCCTCATTTGGAAAAACGTAATCATTTTCAGGATATTTTTTCAAATACTCATTTGAGGCTTCGTATGAAGAATGATCGAAGTCACTTAAACCAATATCGCCTAGTCTGATGTCAAAAAAATTTCACATTGAGAAGTTTTTACAAAATATGCAGCAGTTTCATGAGTTCTCCTAAAAAGAGAAGAGAAAATCAAATCAAAGTAGGCATATCGCTTTACTTCTTTTTCAGCTGCTTTTTTAACCTCAGGAATAAGCCCTTAGAGGATTTGAGTTTCCATTTTGCAAGACTCAATTCCTAGCATATTATTTTTTGCCTTTCCGTGCCTAACAATGTAAAAGTCGTTTCTCAGATTGATATTCATCAAAACAATGGTTTAATTAGAGTATTAAATTTCGATACAATTACTATTTGATAAAGATATTACATTTTGTGTTTAATTAAATTCAAATCTGAGCTTTTGATTCTGTCCTAATTTGAAGTTTGACATCTCCAGCAGAAAAAACCATTTATCTTTGCAAAATCAAAGAAACAAATCCATGGAGTGTAAACTCATTTGCTCGGATATTGACGGAACTTTATTGGACGTCAATCGACAACTCTCTAAACAAACCATAGCTGCGGTTCAACGAGTAAAATCAGAAATTCCTTTTTTGTTGATTTCATCTCGTATGCCAAAATCCATGCGTTTACTTCAGTCAGAATTAGGTACTCTGGAGGCTCCTTTAATTGCTTACAACGGCGCTTTAGTTATGGGTGCGGAAAGAAAGATTATTCAAAGTACAGAGATCCCTTATTCGATAACCCAAGCAATTTGTAATTGTATTCCAGAATTTAAATTGCATTTTAGTTTGTACCACCAAGATGAGTGGGTAGTGCCAGCGATGGATTTTTGGGCGAAGCGCGAAATGAATAATACCCGAGTATCTCCAAAAGTATGCCCATTAGTTGATATACTAGCTTTATGGAAACAGGATCAGAAAGGAGCGCATAAAATTATGGCGATGGGGGATTCAGATCAATTAGATTGTGTAGAGCAATTTATTTCTGAAAATTGTTCTAATAAGGTAAATGCTTACAGATCTAAAGAAACTTATTTAGAAATCTCAAATAGTCAATTGGACAAGGCTTCTGCTTTGTCAAAACTTTTGAGTGAAGAATATCCAAATTTCTCTATGGATGAGGTAATGGCTTTTGGTGATAACTACAACGATCAAACTATGCTGGAAAGGGTCGGAAGGGGAGTTGCGGTAGCCAATGCAAAACCAGAAATTTTATCATCCATCCAGACCCACACCCTAAGTAGCCATGATCATGGGGTGGCTTTTACAATAGAACAATACTGTTAAGCTAATTTATTTTTTTGAGTGACTAAATACACTCCTGAGAAAACAAGTATTGTCGCCAGAATTTTGATTATGTCTATGGCGTCATTTCCAGTGTACAAAGCAAACATTATTCCTATGAGTGGCTGTAAATAAACAAAAGCACCTATGGTAGTAGGCGACAAGGTTTTGAGCGCATAAACGTTTAAGAGATAGGTTAAAAAAGTAGTTCCTACTACTACAAAAGCCATTCTCCAAATTGCTTTAAAAGGAAGGGAGCTCCATTCAACTTCGATAAACTCGCTGAAGGTAACAGGAAGATTTAAAAATACACCCCCTAAAAACATCCACTTCATCAAAGTAAGGGAGCTGTACTTCTGTGTCATTGGTTTGATTAAAACCAAATAGGTTCCATAGCAAAGTGCGTTGATAAACATCATGGAGTTTCCCAAAGGAATGTTGGGTGCATTAACACTAAAATTACTTCCATTTAGAATGAGTAATAATGCTCCTCCAAAACCTACTAGGATTCCTACTCCTTTGGTAGTCGTTATTTTTTCTTTCAAGAAAAAAGCGGAAAGAATCATTACCATAATAGGGGTAAGGGTTACAATTACTGAACTGTTGATGGGAGTTGACAAACTGAGTCCTTTGATAAACATCAACATATTGAGACACATACCAAAAAAAGCAGCAATACCTATTTTAATAAAATCTCCATGATCAATTTTCTCTTTAGGAAAAAATAGACTGGTGGCCCAGAATAAAGCTGTAGCACCAACGACTCGAAGTTGTACCAATCCCAAAGCCCCTAAGTATTCAGGCATTATTACCTTGGCGATGGTGTGATTTAGGCCGTATATTGTAGTTGCACCTAGGGCACATAAAATTGCAAGAATCCGTTTATCCACAAAGAGCTTTTTGGGCAGCTTCAATTGTTACCGCTGCATTACCAATAAAAATTTCATCTTGATAGATCAATACTGGACGTTTCAAAAAAGAATAATGTTCAAGAATAAGGGCTTTGTTTTTTTCTTCTGAAAGTTCAGATGCTTTTATGCCTCTCTTTTTTAGTAACTGTGCACGAGAATTAAGAAGTGCAGAATAGGATTTGGTTTTTGTAAATAGTACATCAAGTTGTTCTGGAGTGAGAGGATTTTCTTTAATATTTATTTGTTTGATTGAATGGGGAAGTTTTAAAGTTTTTATGATTCTCTTACACGTATCACAATTCTTGAGGTAGTAAAAAATATCCATAGCAACTGTTGTTTGAGCAAAGAAAATCAATTTTTGTTAAATGAATTTAAAATATAGAGAAATCCTCTGAATCAATTATCTTTGATGCTAAATTATTAAGTAGATTTTATGAAAAAAAAATTACGTTTTAATACTGCTGCAATTCACGGGGGACAATCTCACGATCCTGCTTATGGAGCTGTAATGCCACCCATTTATCAGACCTCTACTTATGCTCAAACTACACCTGGTGGTCACAAAGGCTTTGAGTATAGTAGAACCCATAACCCTACACGCCAAGCATTAGAAAAATCTTTGGCAAGTATTGAAAATGGAAAATACGGTTTAGCTTTTAGTTCGGGCTTGGCAGCTATTGATGCAGTTTTGAAGTTACTTGAACCTGGAGACGAAGTTATTTCCACCAACGATTTGTATGGAGGATCCTATCGTTTGTTTACTAAAATTTTTCAAGGCTTTGGAATCAAATTTCATTTTGTAGGAATGAGTGATGTCAACGAAATAACCAATGTCGTCAATAAAAAAACCAAATTAATTTGGGTAGAAACCCCCACTAACCCGATGATGAATGTAGTTGACATAATGGCAGTATCAACGATTGCTAAAAAATATAAACTTCTTTTAGCAGTTGACAACACTTTTGCCTCACCCTATCTTCAACAACCCTTCGATTTTGGAGCTGATATTGTAATGCATTCAGCAACTAAATATATTGGTGGTCATAGCGACTTAGTTCTAGGGGCTTTAATCGTTAATGATGATAAATTAGCAGAACGCTTGTTTTTTATTCAAAATGCCAGCGGAGCAGTTTGTGGACCTATGGATAGTTTTCTTACCCTTAGAGGAATCAAAACACTACATGTCCGTATGAAACGTCACTGTGAAAACGGAAAAATTGTCGCAGAATATTTGAATAAACACCCCAAAATTGAAAAAGTGTATTGGCCAGGATTGGAGTCACATCCTAATCACTTAATAGCCAAAACTCAAATGAGAGATTTTGGTGGGATGTTGTCCTTTATTCCCAAAGGGGCAGATTTTGATGTTGCGATAAAAATCGTAGAAAACCTAAAACTCTTTACCCTTGCTGAATCCTTAGGAGGAGTAGAAAGTTTAGCTGGACATCCTGCAAGCATGACCCATGCATCGATCCCAAAAAAAGAACGAGTAAAAAGTGGTGTGGTTGATTCGCTAATTCGATTGAGTGTAGGAATTGAAGATTCACAAGATTTAATTGAAGATTTAGAACAAGCCATTGGATAAACTGTTTTCTGTATCTTTATGTATTAACTGCTGTTTATGAAACTTCTCAAGGGAAAAAAAGTATACTTAGCATCCGATAATCATTTGGGTGCTCCAGACCCTCAGAGTAGTGCTCCCCGAGAGCGTATCTTTTTGGATTGGTTGAACCACATACAAAAAGATGTAGGAGTTTTATTTTTGCTAGGAGACCTCTTTGATTTTTGGGTTGAATATAAAACGGTTGTTCCAAAGGGCTTTGTACGCGTTCTTGGAAAACTTGCGGAACTATCGGATCAAGGTGTTGAAATTCATTTTTTTGCAGGAAATCACGACCTTTGGGTTCAAGATTATTTCCAAAAGGAACTGCGTTTCATAGTACATCACACCGCCCAGGAATTTACGATCAACCAGAAACAATTTTTTGTAGCTCACGGTGATGGACTGGGTCCGAATGACATAGGATACAAACGAATGAAAAAGGTTT
Organism: uncultured Flavobacteriales bacterium; assembly: GCA_913020155.1. GTDB lineage: Bacteria > Bacteroidota > Bacteroidia > Flavobacteriales > Flavobacteriaceae > Arcticimaribacter. The sequence goes on along the minus strand of CAJWBA010000001.1, from coordinate 26,135 downwards.
TTACCAATAAATTCTTTCAGTGGTTATTCCGATGGATTCATCCAGATATTGGTATGCGTTTGGGGCAGTATTTTTCGGTAAAAAATAAAATAATTTCTGGAGACGAAGATATTGTTTTTTTAGGAGAGGATAAAGAGTGGTTGGTTCAGTATTGCAAAAAAAAACAAGCTGAAAAAAAGAGAGATTTTTATATTTTTGGACACCGTCATTTACCCATAGATATTACTATTGAAGAACAAGCACGTTATCTAAATCTTGGTGACTGGATAACTCATTTTACCTATGCCGATTTCGATGGAACAAAATTGGAATTAAAAAAATGGCAAGCCTAAAATATGATAGAAAAGAAAAAACTAGTATTTGAGAAAACAGTTTTAGTAGGAGTTATTTCCTCTCGGCAAGACGAAGATCAAGCTCTTGAATATCTGGTAGAATTGGCTTTCCTAGCTCATACAGCAGGCGGAGAAGTAATCAAGCAATACACCCAAAAAATTACACTTCCAAATCCAAAAACATTTATTGGAAGTGGAAAATTAATGGAAGTCCAACTTTTTGTGGAGGAAAACGAGGTTTCAACAGTTGTTTTTGATGATGAATTGACTCCAGCTCAACAAAGGAATATAGAAGAACTCTTGAAGTGTAAAATCCTAGATCGTACTGGTTTAATTCTCGATATTTTTGCGCAAAGAGCGCAAACCAGTTATGCAAGAACACAAGTTGAACTGGCACAATACGAATATTTAATGCCGCGATTAAAGGGATTATGGACTCACTTGGAACGTCAAAAAGGAGGGATTGGAATGAGAGGTCCAGGAGAAACTGAAATTGAAACAGACAGGCGAATTGTTCGAGACAAAATCGCATTGTTAAAAAAGAAACTACAGGTAATTGATAAGCAAATGTCAACTCAAAGGGGAAACAGAGGTGCCCTTATTCGAGTAGCTTTGGTGGGATACACCAATGTTGGGAAATCAACATTGATGAATGCAATTTCCAAAAGTCAAGTTTTTGCTGAAAATAAACTATTTGCAACCTTAGACACAACAGTTCGAAAAGTAGTAATCGGGAATTTACCTTTTCTTTTGAGCGATACTGTTGGGTTCATAAGAAAATTACCCACTCAATTGGTGGAATCTTTTAAGAGCACCTTGGACGAGGTTCAAGAAGCCGACTTATTGCTACATGTGGTAGATATTTCTCATCCTAATTTTGAAGAACACATTGAATCTGTAAATTTAATTTTGTCTGAAATAAATAGTCAAGATAAACCAACCCTTATGGTGTTTAATAAAATTGACGCCTATGAACCCTTGATCATTGAAGAGGACGACCTGGTTACCGAGAAAACGTCTAAACACTTTACATTGAAAGAGTGGGAACAAACTTGGATGTCTCGAATTAATGGTAATGCACTTTTTATTTCTGCAACAAAAAAAGAGAATATCGAACATTTTAGAAAACAAAGCTATGCTGCAATACGAGACCTTCACCTTAAACGTTTTCCGCACAACAACTTCTTGTACCCCGAAGGGCTAGAATAATGGATTATTCGCTAAATTCGATGCTAATAAATACCCTAAGTACAACTTGTATGAAAAAAATTGTTTCATTGTTTTTATTAGGTTTCTTGACCAGTTGCACTTCTGATGATCCTTCACAAACCTACTTGGAAAAGGTAAAATTGATCTTAAAACAAGATTCAACTTCAAACCCAGTAGAAGAATTTTCATTGTTTTTTGAAGATCTTTCTTATGGACCCGAAGCTCGAAATAAATTTGATTTATTTCTGCCACAAAATGGGAATGCCCGGGGAATAGTAGTTTTTTTTCACGGAGGAAGTTTTTTATTCAACGACAAAAGTGATGCTTACCAAGAACCTTATGTTGAGGTCATAAAAAATCTGTTAAGTCAAAACGTAGCAGTTTTCAATTCAAATTACAGCTTCTTGAATAGTACAAATAGTAAAGGTGTGCAAACTGCACTTTCGGAAGGAAACATATTGTTGAACCACATCAAAACCATAGCATCCGATCTTTTATTAAATGCTGATAAAATAGTTTTGAGTGGAGTATCATCTGGCGCAGGGATAGCCCTTTGGAATGGTCTTCAAGCGGAATACAATGAGGGTGTACTTGGAGTGGTTGCCCTTGAAACTCAAAGCAGCTACAATTTGTACACATGGGAGAATTTATTTTCAGGACTTAACATCAATGAAATAAATCAAAACAGCACAGAATTTCAATTACTTTTTTCTCTTTTTTATGGAGATTCTCAACCAACTCAAAAACAATTAGATCTGGTTGATTTTATTGAATTTATTGATTCGAGTGATCCAGACCTTTATATATTTAACAATGCTGGAACCCAATTTTTGACTTCATCGGGGACAATAGATTTAAATGTTTTATATCACAGTGTTTTACATTCCGATGCTTTACGGAGTAGAGCAATTCAAGAGGGATTAGAATTTTCAGGTGCTTTTGCTGAAACACCAAATGCTTTTATTTTACGTTTACTCGAATAGTTTATTAGTTTAGTTTTTGGGCAAGTATTAAATAAATAGGAAAATAATTCGAATACCCTTTTAGTGAGTTTCCCCGGATTTGAGTGCGTAGGGATACACTTTGTATTTCCCCTCGGGATTCCGTAAAAAAATGAGATCATATACCTTAACCCCTAAAATCCTTGGATTTAAATTATTTACCCAGCCCGGACTGGTTAAAACCGGTCAAACAAAAACCATTGATCATTGTAAGCAAGCGATCCGCCCCCTTTTTTCAATAAAGTACTCATTGATTTATAAAATTTGCAGGACAAGGATTACGCTCATTGGTTAAAAATTTCATCTTTTTATTGGTTGGATTATAGATGTAATCTCCCATGGAAATTTAAGCCTTAATTTTATGGGACACAGCTATTTGTGCATTTAAATACACGGGAAACGGAAAAAGCACTAAAGATGGCATCTTTGAATTAAATGATTTCCGTATTTTTAACAAATAAATTCTTAAATTTAAATACTATGTCTTATTTTATTCAAAAATTACTCGCTGTAATTGTTGAAATTATTAATCTAATAATTCATAATTTTTCTTAGAATCTACGTCTACCCCCAAGACTTAATTTCTTCATTTTTTATTTAAAATAGTTGCATTGGCTTGAGCTGTCGGTAAAACAGTGATTTCGGCTATGGTTATATGTTCAGGAGCATGAACCATAAAAGCGATGGTATTGGCAATATCTTCAGCTTGTAGGGCATCCAATTGGCTATAAACGCTTTTTGCACGATCGACATCCCCTTTAAAACGAACTTTAGAAAATTCGGTTTCAACAAGCCCCGGATGAACCGCACCTACCCGGATTCCAATTGGATTTAAGTCAATTCGTAATCCTTGAGTAAAAGCATTAATTGCAAACTTACTAGTGCAATAAACATTTCCTTTAGGGTATACTTCGTGTCCTGCAATTGATCCAATATTAATGATTTGTCCTGATTTTCGTTTGGTCATTAGGGGTAACACCGCTTTTGTTACATACATAACTCCTTTTACATTTCCATCAATCATTGCATCCCAGTCGTCTAGGCTAGCTTCGATAACATCATCGAGCCCATGAGCATTTCCTGCATTGTTTATGAGTACATCGATTTGCTCAAATGCTTTTGGAAGGCTCTCAATTGCCATAAAAACCGCAGCTCTATCTCGTACATCGAAATTGAGAATGTGGACTTCGGTCTGAAGTTCTTTTTTTAATTGATTTAAGCGTTCTTGTCTTCTTCCGCACAAAATTAGACGGGCGCCAAGGGCGGCAAAGTGTATTGCTGTAGCTTTACCTATGCCACTAGTCGCTCCAGTAATGAGAATGGTTTTATACATGATTATGGTACTTCACGTTCCAAACTAGCTTCTAAAAGTAAAAACCAGTCTTGGAGGGTTAGTTTTATTTTTAAGGAATCTAACGCGTCTTTTAGTCTTGAGGCTTGAGTTGTTCCAACAACCGTATGAATTTGTGCAGGATGTTTTAACAACCAAGCCAATAAAATTTGATCCTCAGAGGCATTGTGAATTTCACACATTTTTTTCATCAAAGGTTTTAACCTTATTTTTTGTGGATTATCATCTTTAAAATAATTCCCCAACGGACTCCATGCCATTGCACCGATTTGGTGTTGCATCATATGATTGGTAGTTCCATTGAACATTGCTTCAGACTGGGTCAAGGAACATTCTATTTGATTCCATTCGATTAAATTTTCGGTACGTAAAAGATCCATTTGAGTTGGAGTAAAATTAGACACTCCAAAGCTTTTTACTTTTCCTTGAATTTTGAGTTGTTCAAAGGCTATTGCAATCTCATGAGGATCCATCAGAGGACTTGGTCGATGTAAAAGTAGCACATCAAGATAATCGGTATTTAGGTTTTGAAGAGAAAGTTCTACCGACTTTACAATGTGTTCTTTTGAGTAATCATAATGTTTTACAGCTAGTGGTCGCTCTGTGCCTGGTAGTTGGATTCCACATTTACTTACAAATTGAACAGAAGATCGTTCAACTTTACTTTGCTTAAATGCAGTACCAAAAGAAGCCTCTGTAGTGTAGCCTCCATAAATATCTGCATGATCAAAAGTACTGATTCCCATTGACAAAATCTCAACTATTAGATCACTCATTTGGTAGGTAGAATAATTTTTTCCCCAAACACCCCAAGTCATTGTACCTACAATTATTTTAGAAAATGAACTCATATTTTATGTGTTATCAATAATTAATTTTAAAATTAGGGTTATTAGTGAATTTGATGGAGTTTTTTTTCTTACAATTTTTAACCAATTATTAACAAGAGTTCCCTTATAAATTTCACATTTTTGTATTCCTAAAATATTAATGAAACTTATGGATAATATCAAAAACATAGACATTAGCGCTATTAACGAGAAAATTGAAAAGGAAAGTGCATTTATTGATTTACTTAAACTAGAAATTAATAAAGTAATCGTTGGTCAAAAGCAAATGGTTGAACGCTTGTTGATCGGTCTTTTGGGACGTGGTCACATTTTATTAGAGGGAGTTCCTGGTTTAGCAAAGACTTTAGCCATAAACACATTGAGTAAAGCTGTAAAAGCTGATTTTAGCAGAATTCAATTTACTCCAGATTTGTTGCCTGCCGATGTTGTAGGAACAATGATTTACAACATAAAGGAAAATGACTTCTCCATTAAAAAAGGTCCCATCTTCGCTAATTTTGTTTTGGCAGATGAGATTAATCGAGCCCCAGCTAAAGTTCAATCGGCTTTATTAGAAGCGATGCAAGAAAAACAGGTTACTATTGGTGACACCACATTTCCATTAAAACAACCTTTTTTGGTAATGGCAACTCAAAATCCAGTAGAGCAGGAGGGAACTTACCCCTTACCCGAGGCACAAGTAGATCGATTCATGCTAAAAACAGTTATCGATTATCCCACAATTGAAGATGAGCAGTTGATCGTTCGTTCGAATATGAATGCCACACAAGCTAAAATAAAACCTGTCGTAACTCCTAAGCAAATCATAACCGCTCAAGACACTGTTCGTATGGTTTACATGGATGAGAAAATAGAAAAGTACATTTTGGATCTTATTTTTGCTACGCGATATCCAGATCGTTATGGTCTTGATAAAATAAAACCCCTGATCAGCTTTGGAGCATCACCGAGAGGGAGCATCAATCTAGCTACTGCTGCAAAATGTCATGCATTCCTCAGACATAGGGGATATGTAATTCCAGAAGATGTACGAGCCGTGATTTTTGATGTTCTCAGACATCGAATAGGGTTAACCTATGAAGCTGAGGCAGAAAACATTACAACAGAAGATCTAATAAGCCAAATTATTAACGAGGTTGAAGTACCTTAAATGATCCTCTCAGGGTTTTAATAAGGAATATTTGTTATCATGGATACGAAAGAACTTTTAAAGAAAGTTAGAAAGATTGAAATCAAGACACGTCGTTTGAGCGATAATGTTTTTGGTGGAGAATATCACAGTACGTTCAAGGGAAGTGGTATGACCTTTAGTGAAGTCCGCCAATATCAATTTGGAGATGATGTTCGTGCAATCGATTGGAACGTAACCGCCCGATACAATGAACCTTTTGTAAAAGTTTTTGAAGAAGAACGAGAATTAACTTTGATGCTATTGGTAGATGTAAGTGGGTCAGAATTTTTTGGAACAGGAAAACAATTTAAAAGAGAAATTTTGACTGAAATCGCAGCAACCCTCTCTTTTTCAGCACTTCAAAACAATGATAAAGTTGGCTTACTGTTGTTCTCAGATCAAGTAGAATTATTCATCCCACCAAAAAAAGGGAGAACCCATATTTTGAGAATCATCAGAGAACTATTGGAATTTCATCCCCAAAGCAAACGCACAAATATTGGTAAAGCTTTAGAGTTTTTATTTGGGATTTTAAAAAAGAAGGCAATTGTATTTTTGCTTTCTGATTTTATGGATAATTCATATGAAAAAACCTTGCGAATTGCAGCGAAGAAACACGACCTTACAGGGATTCGAGTGTATGATAAACGAGAAAGAGAAATGCCAAACATCGGTCTAGTTCCAATGATTGATAGTGAAACTCAAAAAACACAATGGATCAATACCTCTTCGAAGGTAGTGCGAGATTTATATTACATGAGTTTTCAGAAGCATGTATATACTTTTGAAAACCTTTTTAGAAAAAACGGTGCAGGAACACTTGATTGTAGTTTAGAAGAAAGCTATGTAAAAAAACTTTTAGGCTACTTTAAAGCCAGAATATAAAATGCGAAAGACGATAAAACTATTTTTTTGTTTGGTATTACTGTTCAACAAAAGTGGAGTTGGCCAAACTTTTGAAGTCATAAAAATAGCTGTAGATTCTACGGAATTTAAAATTGGAGAGCAAATCAATTTTCATATCCAAATTAAAACTGATAGTTTGTATCAATTACAATTTTCTGAACAACCCAATTTTGCTCCTTTTGAAGTTTTAGAAGATTTTCCATTGGATACCCTGCGATCACAATCTCATTATCTATTCAACAAAAAGTATTCGTTGATTCAGTTTGATTCTGGAAATTACTGGATTCCTAAACAGAAAATAAATATCAACGGAATCCCCAAAATAACAGATTCTATTTTAATTAGAATAAATACAGTTTTGGTTGATACCCTAAAGCAACCCTTATTTGACATCAAGCCATTAGTACCCCAAAAGCGAGGGTATAAAAAGCTAATTCGTCAAATTTCTTTAACTGTGTTTGTAGTTGCTTTGTTAATTACACTTGGGCTTGTTTTCTTTAAGGTTCGTAAGAAATTGGAAGAGAGAAGAAGAGAACTTCCTCCTTTTGATCGAGCTTTATTAGAATTGAAAGCATTAGAAGAAGTCCGTCCGAGACTTCAGGAGGAATACAAAGACTATTATTCTAAGTTAACCGAAGTAGTTCGGCGCTATTTGGAAGAAGAAGCAAATGTTACGGCATTGGAAAGTACTTCAAGAGAGTTACTAAAAAAATTAGAATTACTAAAAGACTCCGGGAAACTCGATTTGGACAACGAAACCCTTCGATCATTGAAGCGTGTATTAGAACATGCCGATTTAGTAAAATTTGCACTTTCAGCTCCCGAATTTGAGGTCGCCACGGGAGATAGAAATATTGTTGAGGATGTTGTGATTAAAACACAAGAAGCTCTTCCCGAACCGACCCAGGAAGAAATAGAAGCATCCGAAGCCTATCAAAAATTCTTAAACAAGAAAAAGCGTCAACAGCGGCTCATGATTGCGGGACTCGGAATTTTAGGATCAGCAATATTTGGGATTATCATGGCCATTTTTACTTACGGATATGAAAATGTTAAAGATACCGTTTTTCAATATCCAACAAAGCTAATGATGAACGGTAAATGGATTCAAAGCCAATACGGAACTCCACCTTTATTAATTTCAACACCGGATGTTCTGGTCAGAAATGGAGAATCCCCAAAAGGAGTTACAATTTTTAAATCTGGCGATCCATTGAAATCTTTTTTTGTACAGTTAATTTTTGTAGAGTTACCTCCATCAGAATCAAAAGAAGAAAAAACAGAAGAAGAGACAAAAGAAAAAGCACAATTTTTAATTAATGGAATAATCGAATCTCTTGAAAAAGATGGGGCAACCAATATGTTGATCAATACAGATCCATTTGAAATGAAAGATGGATCAAATGTAATAAAGCTTTCTGGAACATTGGATCTTTTGAATCCAACTACAGAAAAGCACACTCGATGCAGGTTAATTTCTATCATTTTGCCCTTTAAACAAGTTCAGATCGAATTGCGAATGCTGTACCCTAAAGAGGATCGATATGGAGATCAAATTGAAGCTCGAATAATAAAATCACTAGAAGTTTTAAAAGAATTGTAACTGTGTTTGAAGGAATAGAATTAGCGAATCCAGAATATTTGTGGGGATTGACATTACTCCCCCTAGTGATTGTGTGGTATGTATACAAGCGAAAAGAGCAACAAGCTCGCCTTATTATTTCATCTCTAAAAGGGTTTGAAGGCTTAACTTCAAATTTGGCACGTTTACAACCTCTTTTATTCTTACTCCGACTAGCTTCTCTATTTTTAATTGTTTTAGCTTTAGCTCGACCTCAAACAGTAGATGTTTCAACACGAACTAAAACTAACAAGGGTATTGATATTGTTATGGCAATCGATGTATCATCGAGTATGCTAGCGCAAGATTTAAAACCCAACCGATTGAATGCTCTCAAGGAAGTTGCTTCTGATTTCATTGATGATAGGACGAATGATCGAATAGGCTTGGTTGTTTATGCAGGAGAAAGTTACACTAAAACACCAATTACAAGTGATAAAAGAATTGTTCAAAACGCTCTGCAGAGCATTAATTTCGATGGTGTAATCAATGACGGAACTGCCATTGGAATGGGCCTTGCAACTGCAGTAAACCGTTTGAAAGATAGTCGTGCCAAAAGTAAAGTCATAATATTGCTGACCGATGGGGTCAACAACTCGGGGTTCATAGATCCTAAAATTGCATCAGAATTAGCGGTAGAATTCGAAATTAAAACCTACACCATTGGATTAGGTAGTAACGGAACTGCAAAAGCACCTATTGGAATTTTACCAAATGGAAAGTTTCAGTATGGATTGACAAAAGTTGAAATCGATGAAGAACTTTTACAAACCATAGCAGATGTAACAGGTGGGTTGTATTTTAGAGCAACAGATACCAAAAAATTAAAAGATATTTATGATGAAATCAATAAATTAGAGAAAACAGAAATTGAAGAATTTAAATATTACAATTACGAGGAGAAATACAGAGTGCTGGTAGTTATCGCATTAGCACTTCTTTTTTTAGAGTGGTTATTGAAGAACACAATTTTTAGAAGTTTCATTTAGTAATGTATCAATTAGACGCACCAACTTATTTTTATGTTTTTGCAATACTTCCCGTATTGTGGACTGGTTTTTTATGGATATCAAGCTGGAAGAAAAAAACTCAGCGACAATTTGCTTCCTCGAAATTAATGGATGTTTTAAGTTCACAGCGGTCTCGTTTTAAGCCTCTATTAAAATTGATTTTGATTAGTTTAGGAATTAGCTGTTTAATTTTAGGGTTGATTAACCCAAAAATAGGAACGCAACTAGAAACAGTTAAGAGAGAGGGTATTGATATTGTTTTTGCGATTGATGTTTCTAAAAGTATGTTGGCAGAAGATATTGCACCAAACCGAATTGAAAAAGCAAAACGCTTGGTTTCTGCTCTTCTAAATCAATTGGCAAGCGATCGTGTAGGTATTATTGCATATGCCGCACAAGCCGTTCCTCAATTACCAATTACAACTGATTACGGAGCTGCAAAAATGTTCCTACAGGCACTGAATACCGACATGCTTTCTTCTCAGGGAACTGCAATAGATGCTGCCATAGATTTGGCAGCAACTTATTTTGATGATCAAGATCAAACCAATCGAGTTGTTTTTATTTTATCCGACGGAGAGGATCATTCAGAAAATGCTTTAGCTGCTGCTGAAAGAGCAAAAGACTTAGGAATCAAAATATTTACCTTTGGTGTTGGAACAGAAAAAGGAGCTCCAATTCCAATAAAGAAAAATGGCATTGTTGAATCTTACAAAAAAGATGAAAACGGGGAGGTAGTTATGACCAAACGAAATACTGAGATGTTGATTTCAATTGCCAACAGTACAGAAGGAAGTTTTGTTGAAGGAAACGACACTCAAGCAGTATTAGAATTTGTTTCAGAAACCCTGAAGCAAATGGAAAAAAAAGAATTTGAAGCCAAAAAATTTGTGAGTTACAAAGATCGCTTTCAACCTTTTTTGATTGCAGGATTTCTGTTACTTTTGATAGAGATTTTACTTTTTGAAACTAAAACAAAATGGATTTTGAGGCTAAATCTATTCAATGAGAATAAAAATTAATGATGCATCTAAAATATTTAAATCTGGTTATATTTCTTTTGACTTCAACTGTAATTTGGAGTCAGACAGAAGCATCCAAAAATTTGATTGTAGAAGGGAATGATCTTCATAACCAAGAAGAGTTTATAAAGGCCGAAACACAATACCGGAAATCCATTTCTCTTTCTCCAAATCAATCCGATGCTTTTCATAATTTAGGGAACACAAGCTATCGAATTGCAGATTATGATGCTGCAAGTCAACGGTTTTTTCAAACTCAAAAAAACGCTACTTCTAAAGACGAGAAGTATTCGGCTTTTCATAATATGGGGAATGTTTACATGAAACAAAAGAATTACCCTCAAGCAGTTGAGGCTTTTAAAAATTCTTTAAGGAATAATCCAACGGATGAAGAAACACGATACAATTATGCACTTGCAAAAGAATTGTTAGAAAAAGAAAAGCAGAATCAAGATCAGCAAAATAAGGAGGATAAAAAAGACCAAAAAGATCAAGAAGATAAAAAAAAAGAGGGCGATCAAGATAAAAAAGGAGATAAAGAACAATCAAAAGACGAAGGAGAAGATAAAGAAAAAGAAGATTCTGATGAAGGTGAGCCTGAAGAAGATTCTAAAGAAAAATCTGGAGATAAAAAACAAAAAAATTCAGAAAAAGAAGGAGACGGAGATAAAAAACAAAGACCATTGCCTCCCCCTAAACCAGGACAAATATCTCCAGAGCAAGTAAAGAGTCTTTTAGAAGCAATGAATAACCAGGAAAAAGGTGTTCAAAAAAAAGTTAATGCACAAAAAACCAAAGCCGTCCCTATCAAAACTAAAAAAGACTGGTAAATTTTTATGTTGAAAAAAATATTTTTAGCAACCTTTCTCTTGTTTCTAGTTTCGCAATTAGGAGCACAGGTCACTTTCCAAACTAAAGTGAGTAAAAATCGTATGGGGATAAATGAGCGATTGAAGGTTAGTTTTGAAATGAATAAAAACGGCGACAATTTTACGCCCCCGAAATTTGAAGGCTTTCGAGTTGCAGGAGGTCCCAATCAATCTACTAGTAATACATGGATCAATGGTAAGCGTTCTTTCTCAAGATCCTACACTTATTTCCTTAATGCAACCCGAAAGGGAGCCCTCAAAATAGGACAAGCCACGATTAAAATAGATGGATTAATTTATAAAACGTCTCCTGTTGAAGTAGAGGTTACTGAAGCAGTCAAAACTCCTAATCAAGGGGGTAATGCAGATTATATTGCCGATCAAAATATTCATTTAGTTGCCGAGGTTTCTGACGGGAAACCTTATTTAAATGAAGCTTTTACAGTTGTTTATAAACTTTATTACACTTCTCAAATAGGAATATCCAATGTCAATGAAGTTGAAAGTCCGAGTTATGCTGATTTTTGGAACCATTTGATTCCGATTCAAAAACTCGAAATGAAGCAAGGGGTTTACAAAGGAGAAACCTACAATTATGTTACATGGCGCAAAGCAGTTTTATATCCCCAGAAAACAGGAGAATTGGTTATCGAGCCTTTGACATTGAATATTAATGTACAGGTTCCTTCAAATAGACGCGATATTTTTGGAAATAGGATTAACAGACAGGTGCCTAAAGTTGTTACTGCTGGTAAAAGAACAATTAAGGTTAAACCTTTACCGGAAAAGAATAAACCGATAGGTTTTACGGGAGCAGTTGGTAGTTTTGATTTAAACTACAGTCTAAATAAAGATGTGTTGAAAGCCTCAGAATCTTTTCAAGCAACCGTAAAGGTTTCGGGGAGAGGAAATTTAAAATTGTTTTCACTTCCTAATATTACAGTTCCGGCAGCTCTTGAAGTTTATGAACCGGAACATGCTGAAAGTATTAAAACCAATCTTTTGGGAATGCAGGGAAGTATTCAAGACACATACACAATTGTACCTGAGTATCAAGGAAATTATCCGATTCCTATAGTTTCATTTTCTTATTTTGATCCCAATAAAGAAAGCTATATTACTCTTTCTTCAAAAGAATATATGGTAAATGTAAACGATGGTCCATTAGCCAAAAAAACATCTAAGGATCAACCCGTTTCAAATCTTCTGAAACCAAATCTAAACGACAAGCAATTTAATTTTATTGCTTTAGAAACAGAATTGAAACCCATCAGCAAAACACAATCATTTTTTGGAAAACGTAATTTTTATTTATTAATTTCGGGACCATTTATCCTTCTATTGTTATTTGTAATTTGGTTTAAAACACAATCAACAAAAAGGATTGACCCAGTGACCGATCGCCAAAAAATGGCTAATCGACTGGCTAAAAAATATTTAAGTTCTGCTAGGAAAACTCTCAAAAAAAAGGAAGTGTTTTATGGGGCTTTAGAGCGAGCTTTGCATAACTATTTAAAAGCAAAACTACATATTGAAACAGCTGAATTCAGTAAAGACAGAATTATCAATTTATTGGAAGATAAGAGAGTGGATGCAAACGTTATCAAAGAATTTATAGCGTTGCTTTCGGATTGTGAAGCTGCTCGATATGCTCCAACAACCACGGTTGGTACGCAAAAAGATTTTGATCGTGCTTCAAAACTAATCTCTAAAATGGACAAGCAATTATGAAAACAAATAATTTATTTATTGTATTTCTTTTCTCAAGCACTTTTTTGTTTGCTCAATCCCCCAAAATACTTTTTGATCAAGGGAATAAGGCATACAACCTTGGAGATTATGATGAAGCAGTGACCCAATATCAAGAGGTTTTGAAAGTGGGAGTTCACAGCTCAGGATTATATTTTAATTTAGCCAATGCGTATTATCGTTTGGGAATTGTTGGAGAAAGTATTTTTTATTTTGAAAAGGCTAAACAATTGGACCCGAAAAACAAAGAAATTCTTACGAATCTTACCTATGCTCGGAACATGACACTTGATGCTATTGAGGTTTTACCGGAATCGATTTTCACTCAAATTACAAATAAGATTTTGTCATGGTTTACAATGACACAATGGTCAAAAATACTGATAAGTATTGCATGGCTTTTGGCACTTTTGTTTGTTTTGTATTTGTGGAATACCAAAGGAGTTTGGAAACGAGTATACTTTTCCTCTTTCTTGATTCTAACACTTCTTTTTATTTCAATATTTACCTTAACTTATTTGAGAAATACAAAGCTTCAAAGTGAGCTTTCAGGAATTGTTTTTGAGTCTAAAATTAATATTTGGGGGGAGCCAAATGATCGATCGGAAATCTTGTTTGTACTTCATGAAGGAACCAAAGTTGAGGTTCTGGATGAACTAGCACAGTGGAAGAAAATAAAAATTGCTAACGGCTCAGAAGGTTGGGTTTTAGCATCGTCATTAAGAATGCTAAACTAATTCTTTGGATAATAATTTTTTATTATCAAGAAACCATTCCAGCACATAGTTGCCAAAGGATTTTACAGGTTCATAGAATTGAGATGTTTCGATTATGTCCTCTTCCATTAAGGATAACAGAAATTGAAACTGATCCATTATCATAATTACCGCGCTTATGATCAGAATGAATTTTAGTCCTCCGAAGACTGCCCCTAAAACTCTGTTGATTAAACCTAGGTCGGCCATTTTTAAAATACGAGTTAAGAATTTAGCAAGTAAATTAATCCCAATAATTATTGCAATAAACGTAAGAGCAAAAAGAACTCCTGCAGGAGGAATTCGATCGTGTTCAAGAAATCTTTCTAAAAGTGTTCCTAGAGAAGAAGAAAATAATAAAGCTCCAATAAGACCCAGGATTAGTGCAACTAGTGAAGCAGCTTCAACGATGAATCCTTTGGAGAACCCCTTTACAGCCCCAAAAAAAACCAAACCGATAATTGCGATGTCAATGTAGTTCATTGAACTAATATAAAGATTTTTTACACATTTTCTTCTCTCTATTAAGGAATCACATATCTTTGTTTCATGCAAAAAGCATCGTCGAGAAACCAAGAACTAAAAGAGCGTTGGGAAACCCTTGTCTCTTTATTGACCGGACGTTTTTCTGAAACAGAAACAATAGATATTGAGGGAATTTTATATTTGATTGGTATTCAAGAATTGGGTCAGATACACAAACGTTTTAAGAAGGATGATAATGTTAATATTATTCATATTGGTATTTGCTCTGTTTTAGAACCTTTTGGTTATTATGAGTTTGATTATTTTGATGATGATAGCTGGCCACATTTCAAGCTTGTGGAGGAATTACCCCCCCTAAAACCAGGTGAACAAAGTGTCTTAATGAAAGACGCAGTAGTACATTACTTTATTGAAAAAGGAATAATTCAATAGTATAATTCGTATTTTTGAAAGATGATTGAGAGCGTAAAAGAACACTTAAAGAAAGTAACCCAATTTCAAGCTAAAGAAGCAGAAGAAATAGAGCAGTTTAGAATTTCCTATTCTGGTAAAAAAGGAATTTTGAACCAACTTTTTGCTGCATTTAGAGAAGTATCTAATGAGGAAAAAAAAGAATTTGGTCAGATTTTAAATCAACTAAAATCTGCCGTTTCTGATAAGATAGAAGTTTTAAAGTTAGAACTAATCTCTATTTCAAGTCCCGGTGTTTATGGAGATTTGTCTCGTCCAGCTTTTCCGTCATCTTTGGGAAATCAACATCCATTAACCGTAGTTCGAAACCGTATTGTAGATATTTTTTCTCAAATAGGATTCAACATTTCGGAAGGACCTGAAATAGAAGATGATTGGCACAATTTTACAGCACTGAATTTACCAGAATATCACCCTGCACGTGATATGCAGGACACATTTTTTATTCAAACAGACCCCAATATTTTGTTGCGAACCCATACTTCCCCGGTACAGGTGCGTTACATGGAGAATAATAAACCGCCTATCCGAACAATTTCTCCGGGAAGGGTATTTCGTAATGAAGCAATATCAGCAAGAGCACATTGTATCTTTCATCAGGTTGAAGGTCTGTACATCGATAAAGAAGTTTCTTTTGCAGATTTGAAACAAACCTTGAGTTATTTCACAAAATCCTTATTTGGAAAATCAAAGATTCGATTGCGACCTTCTTATTTTCCTTTTACTGAACCCAGTGCTGAGGTTGATATCTTTTGGGGATTAGAAACAGAGGTTGACTATCGAATAACAAAAGGCACAGGATGGCTCGAGATTATGGGTTGTGGAATGATTGATCCTAATGTTCTTAATAACTGCGGCATTGACCCCGAAGAGTATTCGGGCTATGCATTTGGTATGGGAATTGAGCGAATCGCAATGTTGTTGTATCAAGTAACTGATATTCGAATGTTTTTTCAAAATGATATTCGTTTCTTAAACCAACTCAAGCCAACACTTTAGTCAAGCTTTTTGACCAACTTGTCAAATACTTTTTGAGCGTTTTTTCTTTCATAAAGAATTAAATATACAGCTTCAATGATTGGTGTTTGTGTTCTGAACTCAGAGTTGATAATACGTGCAGATTTAGATGCATAATAACCTTCGGCAATCATACTCATTTCTAGTTGTGCAGCTTTAACGGTGTATCCTTTTCCGATCATATTTCCAAAGGTCCTGTTCCGGCTAAATACAGAATAGCCTGTCACCAATAAATCTCCCAGATAAGCTGAATTATTGATGTTACGTTTCATTTTATGTACATCTTTTATAAAGCGCTTTGTTTCGCGAATAGCATTACTCATCAATACACTTTGAAAATTATCTCCATAACCAAGACCATGGGCTATTCCAGCTGCTATTGCATAAATGTTTTTGAGCATTGCTGCATATTCAGTGCCAATGATATCATTCGAAGCTTTAGTTCGAATATACTTTGTTTTGAGTATAGCCGCAATGCATTTGGCATATGTTTGATTTTGAGATGCAACGGTTAAATAAGAAAGTTTTTCCATCGCAACCTCTTCAGCATGACAGGGGCCGCAAATCACTCCTATTCTATCTAGTGGAACCCCAAAGTCTTCTTGAAAAAAAGTCACGGGAATTTTCATGTTTTCTGGAATTACTCCTTTAACTGCAGAGACAACAATTTTGTTTTTCAAAGAAATTTGAAGTTTTGAAAACTCTTCTTTTATGAAAGCAGATGGAATGGCAACAATTACAATGTCTGCTCTTTTGACTACAAAATTAATATCTGTACTTATTTTAAGCCGCTTGGTGTTGAGGGTTGTTGAGGTTAAGTAAGTTGGGTTATGCTGGTTTCTTTCAATAAATTCTTTGTTCTTTTCACTACGCATATACCATCCTAAACTGCGTTTGTTTACCATAAGAATTTTGATTAGAGCTGTTGCCCAACTTCCTCCTCCAAGAACAGCTACTTTTAGCTTGTTCTTTAGGATGATGTGCTTGAATTCTGGTCTTTTGGTTGTGATCATAAAAAAAACTCAGTATGCTATGAATGATTATCAGAAAATATATTTACAACCAAGTATTCCAGGGGATTCTTGATAGGAGTAGAACGAGTCCAAGAAAATAGAATATTCCAATTCTTGAAAATTTCTTAGCATCTAAAGATTGTCTTTTGTGCATTGACCAACCCATAGTGATCAGTATTATTGCCAAAAGATTTGTAATAGGATGTTCTACAAGGTATAAGCGTGCTTGAGAATCTTTCATCACTCCCATATCTGATGCAGCCCATTTCCCAAACCATGGAGAAACAAAATAAAGAATTAGTCCAATCAGTAATTGAATATGAGAGCTTATGAGAACAAATAATGAGCGTCTGAAATCTGAAGAGTCAAAAGTTTTCTTCTTTACGATTCCAAAAAAAGCGTTTGCAATTGCAAAAATTAAAAGTATTAAAACGATGAAAGCCCAATAGGAGTGAGCGGTTTTTAAAAGGGTATACATGCTTCTTGTTTTATTATGTAAATATAATGAAACTAAAGCTACAAATTGAATTTTATTCCCTGAGCAAGAGGAAGCTCATCTGAATAATTTATTGTGTTTGTCTGGCGTCTCATATAAACTTTCCATGCATCTGATCCACTTTCTCTTCCGCCACCTGTATCTTTTTCTCCTCCAAATGCTCCCCCTATTTCTGCTCCAGATGTTCCGATATTTACATTTGCAATTCCACAGTCACTGCCCCAATGTGATAAAAATACTTCGGCTTCCTGTAGGTTTTGAGTCATAATAGCAGAGGAAAGTCCTTGGTCTACGTCATTTTGAATAGCAATAGCATTTTCGATTGATCCAGAATATTCCATGAGGTATAAGATGGGTGCAAATGTTTCTTTTTGAGCCATTGCACTGTCTTTATTTACTTTTGCAACAGCAGGTTTTACATAACATCCACTTGGGTATTCTTCTCCAGATAAAACACCCCCTTCAACCAACCATTCAGCACCTTCATTGGAAATATTTTTTAGGGCATTCGTGTATTCATCTACAGAATTTTGATCAATCAAAGGGCCAAAGTGATTTTTAGAATCTAAAGGATTTCCAATATTCAATTGTTTGTATGTATTTATGAGTTTTTCTTGTACTTGTTTAATTACAGATTCATGAACAATTAATCTTCGAGTAGAGGTACATCGCTGCCCTGCAGTTCCAACAGCTCCAAAAACAGCTGCTAAGAGTGTGGTTTTTAAATTGGCATGAGGGCTCACAATAAGAGCATTATTTCCTCCCAATTCTAACAAGCACTTACCTAGTCTTGCTCCTACTTTTTGAGCTACCTTTCTTCCCATTGCACTAGATCCAGTTGCAGAAAGTAAGGGTATTCTTTTATCTTCACTTATCCATTGACCTACTTCTGCTCCTCCATTTAAAAGTGATGAAATTCCCTCGGGCATATTATTTTCTTGTAAAATAGTTCCAATTATTTTTTGACAAGCAATGGAACAGAGTGGAGTTTTTTCGCTGGGTTTCCATACAGTAACATCTCCACAAATCCACGCTAAGGCTGTATTCCATGCCCAAACAGCAACAGGGAAATTGAATGCAGAAATAATTCCAATAATTCCAAGAGGATGGTATTGCTCATACATCCTGTGGTTCGGTCTTTCTGAATGCATTGTAGTCCCTTGTAGTTGTCTTGATAATCCAGCGGCAAAATCACAGATGTCTATCATTTCCTGAACTTCACCCAAGCCTTCTTGTAATGATTTTCCCATTTCCCAAGAAACCAATTGACCCAGAAGTTCTTTTTTGTCTCGAAGTGCATTCCCAAACTGACGAACCAATTCCCCTCGTTTGGGAGCAGGAATTGTTCTGAAATAAACAAAAGCTTCTTCAGCAGTCTCAAGTACTTGCTCATAATCTTCAAAAGTTGAGGTTTGAATTTGTCCAATTTCTTGACCATCAACAGGCGAAAAACTTTTAATTATTTCACCTTTGGCAAACCATTCAGCGCCCGAGGAGCAGCCCAATTGATTTTTAGAAATTCCCAACTTACTCAACAATATTTCTAAAGACTTATTCATGGATTTGTTTTATAAATAATTTATTAAATGTAAAACTATTTCTAAAACCATTAACATTATTGAACTTTAATAAAAGGATTTTCTATATTGGGTGTTATTAGATTTTAGATCAAACCGATATGAAAAATATTTTCATCATAACTTTACTTTTGTTATTCGTAAGTTGTCATTCTGAAAAAGAAAAACAACAACCAACCTTTGGGATTGTTATTCATGGAGGTGCAGGTACTATTTTAAAAGAAAATATGTCGGATGAAATGGAGAAAGCTTACCTTAAAAAATTAACTGAAGCAATTACAACTGGACATGCAATTTTAAAAGTAGGAGGGACAAGCCAGGATGCTGTTGAAAAAACCATCCATGTTATGGAAAATTCTCCGCTTTTCAATTCAGGAAAAGGTGCGGTTCTAACAGCAAATGAAACGATTGCTTTGGATGCTTCTTTTATGGATGGAAAAACTTTGAATTCGGGTGCAATTGCAGGAGTTAAACATGTAAAAAATCCAATAAGCGCTGCTATTAAAGTAATGCATAATTCGCCTCATGTTTTACTATCTGGTGAAGGAGCAGACCAATTCGCAGCAGAGCAAAACTTAGAAACGGTTCCAGAATCCTATTTCATTACTCAAAGACGAATAAAAGCTTTGAGACGAGTTCAAGAGTTAGAAACCAATAAAAAGACAACCCGTCATAGTTCTGATCAACTTTTTTATGACAATCAACGATACGGAACAGTTGGATGCGTTGCCCTAGATCTCAATGGAAATTTGGCTGCAGGTACTTCAACTGGTGGAATGACAAACAAAAAATGGGGGCGAATAGGCGATGCACCAATTATTGGAGCAGGAACTTATGCTAATAATTCAAGTTGTGGTGTTTCAGCTACAGGCTGGGGCGAGTTTTTTATCAGATCGGTAGTAGCTCATGATATTGCAGCTTTAGTAGAGTACAAAAGTTTAAGTGTAAAAGAAGCGTCAAAACAAGTACTTCAAAAAGTTGAAGATTTAGGAGGAGATGGAGGAGTAGTTGTTATGGATGCCTACGGGAATGTATCTATGGAATTCAACACGCCTGGGATGTACAGAGCTCATATGAATTCTGACGGGAAACTTACTGTTAGAATTTATGATAATGAATAAAAATCAATCCAATTTAGTTAAAAAGTATTTTCTTAAAAATTACTTTATTTCTGATGAGATTAACTTAATCGATTTTAATCGATTTGTATTTAGATAAATATATTTTGTGTGGTAAATTTTATGGTTCATTATCATTTAATTTGTGCATTAAAACCCCACAAAATTAAAATGAACGAGATCCAATCAATAGAATTTGAAGCTATAAAAGACAAAATTGGTGCTTAGCTAAAGAAACTCAGAATAAAATTGGGACACAAAAGTTAGGAAATTTTTACTTGGGACAACAAAATAAGCCGAATTCAATAATGGAAAATGGAAAATGGAAAAAGGCACCAACTATACCTAAAGAGTTTGAAAAGAATCCCTGATATTCATGGTATAAGAATCGATAATTTTTTAATTCCTTATTCTGAATTGGATAAAACAGCATTGTAATATTTTTTATTTCCAGTAACTTCCTTTCCTATCCAATCTGGCAATTCAATTTCCTCTTTGGTACTTTCAAGTTCGACTTCTGCAACTATCAAACCCTCATGTGCTCCTTGAAATTCATCTACTTCAAAAAGAATATTTTTGTAGTAAACTTCAAAACGAGATTTCTCTATGATTGCAGGTAAACAAATTGAAATAAGTTCCTTTGCTTCTGGTAAAGGGATTTCTTTTTCCAATTCATAACGACTCAATCCATCATCAGAAGACATTCCCTTAATGGTAATAAATCCTCGGTCACCATAAATTCTTATCCGAACTGTCCTTTCGGGATCTTTAGATAAATATCCTTGTACGATTTTAATCGATTTATGAGCTTTATTTTTGTACTCATTTGAATTGACTAAGAATTTCCGTTCAATTTCGATCATTTATAAAGGGATAATTTTATTACTCCTTAAAGATATGTAATTTAGCATATGGATAACGAAGCACAAGTACGAAAAATCATACATGTAGATATGGATGCTTTTTATGCTTCAGTAGAACAGCTTGATGATCTGTCTCTCATAAATAAGCCAATTGCTGTTGGTGGCGGTGGAAAAAGAGGCGTAGTAGCTGCAGCTAGTTATGAAGCTAGAAAATTTGGAGTTAGAAGTGCGATGAGTGGAATGGTTGCAAAACGTAATTGTCCAGAACTAATTTTTGTAAAACCCAGATTTGATCGCTACAAAGAAATTTCTAATCAAATTAGATTAATTTTTTACGAATACACAAATTTGGTGGAACCACTTTCATTAGACGAGGCCTATCTGGATGTTACTGTCAATAAAAAGAATGGACTTTCTGCAACCTTATTAGCAACCGAAATTAGAAACAGAATACAAGAGACCACGGGTTTGAAAGCATCGGCAGGTATTTCAATAAACAAATTTGTTGCTAAAATTGCAAGCGATTACAATAAGCCAAACGGTCAAAAAACAGTACCTCCCGAAGAGGTAGCCGTATTTTTAGAATCTTTAGAAATCAGAAAATTTCATGGTGTAGGAAAAGTTACTGCAAAGCGAATGTACCATTTAGGCATTTTTACAGGAAACGATTTAAAACTAAAATCTGAAGACTTTTTAAGAGAACACTTTGGTAAATCTGGAAGCTATTATTACAAGGTTATCCGTGGAATTCACAACAGTCCAGTAGTTCCTAGTCGTGTATCCAAATCGATTGGATCTGAGCGAACTTTTCGTAAAAACCTGACAAGTGAGATTTTTCTTTCAGAAAAAATCAAAATAATTGCGGAGGAACTGCACAAGCGGATTCAACGTCATCAACTTTCAGGAAAAACAGTCACCTTGAAAATCAAATATTCTGACTTTGTTCAACAAACACGAAGTAAGACTTTACCCTTTTATGTTTCAGATAAAAGCTTAATTGTAGAGCATGCGCTGAGTTTGTTGTATCAAGAAAAAATCCACAACTCAGTGAGACTAATAGGAATTACAATCTCAAATCTTAATACCATCAAAAAGGAGCCAAAACTCACAGAAGAGAGGGAAAAATTACAACTTAGCCTTCCTTTTTAAACCAACGATATCCGAAGTGTATTGACCATTCCTTTTTCAATAATTGGCATAGCTGCAAGATTTATCATCATATCTCCTTTTTCCACAAAACCTTGTTCAAAAGCAATTTTATTGACTTCTTCAACGGTATTATCTGTACTTTCAAAACGATCGTAATAAAATGCTTTAACTCCCCAAAGAAGATTAAGTTGTGATAAAATTCTTTTGTTTGAAGTGAATACTAAAACTGCTGCTGACGGTCTCCATGCAGAAATCTGAAAAGCTGTGTATCCACTATTGGTTAGGGTACAAATAGCTTTCGCATTAATTTCGTTTGCCATATTTGCTGCATGATAACAAACCGACTTGGTAATAAATCTTGGAGTTCTAATATTAGGTGGATTTTGAGGAACACGAATTAGTGAGGAGTCCTCAACACTTTTGAGGATAGAAGTCATTGTTTCAATAACTTGAACTGGATAATCTCCAACTGAAGTTTCACCAGAAACCATAACAGCATCGGCTCCATCCATAACTGAGTTTGCAACATCGTTTACTTCTGCTCTTGTAGGAGTTAAACTCTCAATCATAGTTTCCATCATTTGAGTAGCAATAATGACAGGGATTCTCGCTTTCTTTGCTTTTAAAACTAAGTTTTTTTGAATGAGCGGAACTTCTGCCGCAGGTACTTCTACTCCAAGATCTCCACGTGCAACCATAAGACCATCACAGTAACCAATTATTTTGTCAATATTTTCAATGGCTTCTGGCTTCTCAATCTTTGCTATGATTGGAATTTTATGTTCAGAATATTTTTTGATCAAATCTTGCAGCTCAATTAAATCTTTGCTATCACGAACAAAAGAAAGCGCAATCCAATCTACTTGTTGTTCAATTGCAAAAATCGCATCCTTAATATCTTTTTCAGTCAAAGCAGGAAGTGATACTTTAGTGTTAGGAAGATTTACACCTTTTTTGGATTTGAAAACACCCCCTTGAATTACTTTTGCTTTAACAGTTTCTTTATTGTCAGAGGAAACTACTTCAAAGATTAATTTTCCATCATCCAACAAAATTCGTTCTCCAGAATTTACATCCATCGGAAAACGTTTGTAGGTCATGTAGGCTGATTTTGAATTCCCTTCAAAAGGTTTTGCAGTATTGAACTCAACTACATCACCAGGATTAACAACAGCTCCCTCCTCAATTACTCCAACTCTTAGTTTAGGACCTTGAAGATCTCCCAGAATAGATATGTGCAGATTCAATTCTTGACTTATTTCTCGAATAATTTGAATTCGCTCAGCAACATCTGAATGATCAGCATGTGAAAAATTAATTCTAAAAACATTGGTCCCGGCAAGCATCATTTTTTTTATTATTTCTTTGCTTTCTGATGCAGGTCCGAGGGTTGCAACTATTTTTGTTTTTTTAAGTAATGGCATTTAGTTGAAGATTAAATTTTTTGATGATTTTAAAGAGTCTTCATGGATATTGTAGGCAGTTTGTATTTCCGGAAGTTCTTTTATTTTTTTTAAGTAAATATTTTTGCTGTTGTTGTTTGGGATTTTTATGAAGTAATCAACCTGTTTTAATTCCGGAAGAATGTAGAGGTCCATTTGAGTTTCATTTTCGAATAATAGGTCAGGATTATTTCTTGTCATTGTTTTTAAGGCTTCGTATTTGTTAGGAAACAAATACCAAAATGTTTCTTCGTCCCAACTGTTTTCCCAGACCAAGGCTTTTATTTCTTTTTTTAAATTACTTGAAAAAAGATTATGCTTTCTCTTAAATCGAGTTTTGCAATTTTTGTTAATTAAATACGCCAACTGGAAATCTTCTATTGAAGCATGAATGGCAATCAACGAAAAAGATTCTTCTTCTACCGATTTTCCCAGATTGTATTTCTTGTAACTCATCTAGTAAGTAAAGATAGTCATTTACATAAAAAGGAATGCAGTTTCATGTTAACAGAAGGTTAAACTCCTATGAAAGGCTTATAGTTAATAGCTACTTTTTTAGAAGATGGACTGCTCTTTTTGCTGCTTTTTCCTCTGCCTTTTTTTTGGAGATATCACGAGATTTAGCCTTCACTTTATTGTCTAGCAATATTTTACAATAAAAATTAATATTAGGATCTTTACCGTTGTCTGAGCTGGTCTCAAAAACAAGATTTTTTTTGTTTTTCTGACTCCACTCAATCAAAAGGCTTTTGTATGAAATTACTGTATTTGCAATTGAATCCAAGTCAATGTGTGGTTTAAAAAACACATGATTTAATATTTTTTTACAACTTTCATAACCTTTGTCTATGAAGATCGCACCAATTAACGCCTCTAAAATATTACCATGAATATCATCTCCAAACTTTTCTTTTTTCCCGGTACAAATCAATAAGTCAATAAGCAACATTTCTTTTCCAATAAAGTTGAGTTTTTCTCTACTAACAATTTTAGATTTCATTCGAGTTAACTTTCCTTCATTTGCTTTTGGTAGTTCTTCGAATAAATAACGTGAAACAATAGTACTTAAGACAGAATCTCCCAAATATTCGAGACGCTCATAGTTCAAGGGCATTCCTTGATCATTCCTAATGTTCATAGAACGATGCGTGAATGCTGCCCGATATAAATTCTTTTTTTTTGGGCTATAACCTAAAAGGTTTTTAAGTTTTGAGAATAGCAGATGGTCTCCTGATTTTTTAGCCCACATTTTTGAAATGAATTTCACATTTCAAATTAAGAAATTTCTTTGAATATGACACAAGCGTTGTGTCCTCCAAAACCAAAGGTATTGGAAAGAGCAACTTTTACATCTCTTTTTTGAGCTTTTCCAAAGGTAAAATTGATTTTAGGATCAATTTCTTGATCTGCTGTTTGATGATTGATGGTAGGAGGGACTATGTTTTCTTGGATACTCATAATCGATGCGATTGCTTCGATTGCTCCTGCAGCTCCTAACAGATGACCTGTCATTGATTTTGTTGAATTGATATTCATGGAATACAAGTGATCACCAAAAACTTCTTTAATGGCTTTAGATTCTGCTATGTCACCTAATCCTGTTGAAGTTCCGTGCATGTTGATTATATCAATATCCTCTGGGTTTAAATTGGCATCACGTAAAGAATTTAACATTACGTTTCTGGCTCCGATTCCTTCTGGGTGTGGAGCAGTCATGTGGTGAGCGTCTGCAGAAAGACCTCCACCGACCAGTTCAGCATATATTCTTGCACCTCTAGCCTTAGCGTGTTCGTATTCTTCTAAAATTAGACTTCCAGCTCCCTCACCTAGAACAAACCCATCACGATCCTTGTCAAAGGGCCGGGAAGCAGTTTTGGGATCATCGTTTCGGGTAGATAATGCATGCATTGCATTAAACCCTCCAATCCCGGCATAGGAAACGCAAGCTTCTGAACCTCCTGCAACTATGATATCTGCATGGTTGAGTCGAATGTAATTTAGAGAATCAATAAGTGCATTTGCTGAAGAAGCACAAGCGGAGACCGTTGCAAAATTTGGTCCTCTAAATCCATATTTGATTGAGATTAAACCAGGTGCAATGTCCGTTATCATTTTAGGAATAAAAAACGGATTAAAACGAGGTTTTTTGTTGTTTTCAGCAAAATTCAATACTTCATTTTGAAATGTTTCTAAACCTCCAACTCCAGCCCCCCAAATTACACCAACTCGATCCTTATTAATACTTTTTAGATCTAGATTTGCGTCTTCAATTGCTTCTTGGGTTGAAACAAGAGCGTATTGAGCAAAACGGTCTTGTTTTCTGGCTTCTTTACGATCCATAAAATCAAGAACATTAAAGTTTTTCAGCTCACAAGCAAATTTGGTTTTAAATTCAGAGGCATCAAAATAGGTAATAGGTGCAGCACCGCTCTTACCAGAAACAAGACCCTCCCAATACTCGGGGAGGGTGTTTCCAATAGGTGTTAATGCACCCAATCCGGTAATAACTACTCGTCTTGGAGTCATAAATAAAGTTTTAGCTTGCTTGGTCGATGTATTGGATAGCTTGACCTACAGTAGCAATATTTTCTGCTTGATCGTCTGGTATTTGAATATCAAATTCTTTTTCAAATTCCATAATAAGCTCTACTGTATC